>NZ_PPUZ01000024.1:0-133948 GCF_004212645.1 Pseudoalteromonas rubra
AATATGACGCTAACTGTGTTAAAAATTTCTCATTTAGAACAACTAAATAGCAAAATTTTTGCCTTGCCTACATGGACGTAGGTACCTCAGCGATAGCAGGACGCGTGAGCGGTGTTATCGAACATATTTTCTCGCCTCAAAATAGAACACTTAATTAAGCAAATTGGTATTAGTTAATTTCAGAAAAATACTAGAGCGGATTTTTTAAATAAGTTAAGTGAATTAAGATACAGAAGAGGAAAGAAGTGGGGCGACTGACGAGGCTTGAACTCGCGACAACCGGAATCACAATCCGGGGCTCTACCAACTGAGCTACAGCCGCCACAAAAGATAAGAACACCTTTGTTGGTGTGGCGCGCATAATACATAAAAACGTGGACTTTGCAAAGGGTTAAATTGAAAAAAATCTCAAAGAAGTTCGTTGAGTATCCCTAAGTTGTACAGCTAATATTCATACTGGCAGGGTAAAATCGCCCCGCTATCTCACTCAAGTGCTTACAGGAGTCACTATGGAAACGATTGTTCATTGGGTTGATGATAACTCATCTCTTATTATACACCACCTTTTTCAGGGGCTGCTGGCCCTAATCATATTCTTCATTGGTATGAAGCTGGCAAAGCTTGCAGCAAACCTGACGGAAAAAGCGTTTAGTAAACGCAAAGTGGATAAGGCAGTTGGCGCGTTTGTTGGTAACATTGCTTACAGCATTGTGTTTGCCGCGACGTTGTTGATGGCGCTGTCTCAGGTTGGCATAGAAACGACCTCTTTTGTGGCAATTCTGGGTGCCGCCGGCCTGGCAATCGGCCTGGCCTTGCAGGGTTCTTTATCGAACTTCGCCTCAGGCGTTTTGATCATTATTCTTCGTCCCTTTAAGTCTGGTGACTATATCGAGGCTGGAGGAAAGGCGGGCAGCGTGCAGCGCATCGAGATTTTCTCAACTGAATTGAGAACGCCAGATAACAAAGTCATCATTATGCCCAACTCGGCGATTATGTCTGGTGCGATCGTCAATTACTCTCGTGAAAAAACACGTCGTATCGATTTGGTTATCGGGGTGAGCTATGGAGCGGATCTCCGGGAAGCGAAAAATGTGTTAAAATCCGTGCTGGACAAAGAACCGCGGATCCTTAAAGAGCCAGCTTATACGGTCGCCGTATTAGAAATGGCAGATTCCAGTGTTAATTTTGTTGTGCGCCCCTGGGTTGCAACATCAGACTACTGGCCGACTTACTTTGACCTTGTTGAGAATATAAAATTAGCATTAGACGACGCTAATATCGAAATTCCATTCCCGCAGATGGATGTTCACCTTCACAAAGACTAATTAATGACAGGTTTATAGGCAATGAAATTACAACTTTTATCTCTGTGCGTATTGGCAGCCATCAGCTCGAATGTTGCTGCACAAGAAGCTCCTGCAAAGAAGCCAAAACAGCAAAAAACCTGGGATATCACCAGTGAGGTCGGGGCCATTATTACCAGTGGTAATACTGAAACCACGACACTTAAGGGCGCACTCAAGGCCAAGCACCACCTTAAAAACTGGCGAAATGAGTATAAGCTGGACGGTATCTACAAAGAAGATGAAATTGAAAATGAAGATGGTGAGCGAGTTAGTGAGCGCACCAACGAAAAGTATTCTGTCTCTATGCAGGGCAACTACAAGCTGAACGAAGACCATAGTCACCTGTTTATTTATGGTGCTTACGATTCTGATTACTTTGGTGCTTATCGCAGTGAAACGGTTGTATCCGTAGGTTATGGCCTGCGTCTGCTTAATCTCGATACTATGTACCTAGATGCAGAAATCGGCCCTGGTATGAAGCGCTTTGAATATCAGGATGACAGCACCGAGCTTGATGAAAATGGTAACCCACTTGCAGGAACGACCGAGAGTGAAGTGATTGGCGTTGCTAAAGTTGATTTCGAGTGGCAAGTGTCGGATAACGCGCGTTTTACTCAGGTAGTTGGTGTGGAATATGGCGATACCAACACTAAAACTGTGTCAGAGTCAGCACTGATGACCAAGATCAACGGCTCGCTACAAATGAAGGTGGCGTACAATATTACTCATAACTCAACAGTGGACGAAGACAAGGAAAATACCGATACGGAAACATCTCTCACGCTAGTTTACAGCTTTTAACAAAGCTGTTCATCAAATTGACAAATAAATTGCGTAAAGGGGCGAAAGTCCCTTTTTCTATTCTTTAATTTTCGTGTAAAATAGCCAATCTTTTTAAACAACACTACTTTGGAAGTCATCCCGCAATGCTTTTTAGACGTATTTTTGCATTAATCGTACTTAGCTATAGTGTTTGCTCGTTGGCGTTTACGCCATCGGCTGAACAAATAGAGCAGTTTAAGAAACTGCCCAAAGCGCAGCAAGAGGCGTTGGCAAAGCAGTATGGTATTGACCTTTCTTCTCTGGACCTTGAAACAGATGATAGCGAGCTTTCAACACAGAGCAATCAGAAAACCGTTTTACCCAGAAATGAAAAGACTGACGAGCTAGTTTCTGAAGAAGAGCGATTGAAGCCTGTCGTCGAGGAGCTAAAACCATTCGGTTACGAGTTATTCGCTGGTGAGCCTACAACCTTTATGCCGACCGAAAAGGTATCGGTGCCGAGTGACTACATCATTGGTTTAGGTGATAGATTGCTCGTTACTCTATATGGTAAAGAGAGTGCATCCTACGAGCTTGAAGTTGACAATGAGGGGCGCCTTACTATTCCGAAGTTTTCCCCTGTCCAGGTTGCCGGCCTAACGTACGCTGAGGTCAAAAAGCTCGTAAAAATGAAGGTTGAAAAAGAAGCTATTGGTATTCAAGCCTTTGTTGCCATTGGAAAGCTGCAAACTATGCGTATTTTGGTTGTAGGTGAAGCATACAAACCCGGTTCTTATGCACTTAGCCCGTTGTCAACAGTGACCCATGCTATATTTTCCAGTGGTGGCTTAAGCGATATTGCCTCATTGCGTAACATTCAAGTTAAAAGGCGTGGCAAAGTTGTCACTGAACTTGATTTATACGACCTGTTATTAAAAGGCGATAGTAGCAACGATATTAACTTGCAATCAGGTGACGTGGTTTTTATACCGTCTGTAGGACCACAGCTGAAAGTTGAGGGGTTGGTTAAAAGACCTGGTATTTTTGAACTGAAAGAAGATGATACCGTTGAAGACCTCATAAACATGTTTGGTGGCTTTGATGAAAATGCTTATTTAAGCAAAGTTCAGGTGACGCGTATTCACAAAGGTGAGAAAAGTGTCGCCGTATCTGTTGACTTTACAGCCCCTGAGCTATCCTATCAGCCACAAGGTGGTGATCACCTTAAGGTGCAAAAAGTAAATAGTATTGTTCAAAATTCGGTTACTTTGATCGGGGCCGTTGCGCGCCCGGGTAACTACCAATGGTATGATGGCTTCACGCTCCGGGCCTTAATTAACGATGTTAAATCTGACCTGCTGCCGCAAGCAGACCTCAGCTATGGTTTAGTAGTAAGAGAAAAGTCTAAGCTGGGTAATATCGAAGTTATTCAATTCTCTATATCGGATATTATTTTAAATGATGATTTGACCCTCCAGCAGGGTGATAAAATTTATGTATTTAGCCGCTTTGAAGAGGAAAGTGATGAAGCGCTTGCTCTGCGTGATATGGCACTCACTGTGGAGCAAAAAAAGCTTCAGGAAAAAGTGAAGCTATGGCACGAGTACGAGTACAAACAATTCGAAGATAAAGTAACGAGTCTTGACGAAACTTTTCCTGATCTGACTAGCTTTGAAATTCCTGAGGAGTTGGTTGAAGAGGAAGAGGTTGAATATGCGATGTTCAGCCGCCACACCTTGTTGGAGCCGATTCTTGAGCAAATACAGTATCAAGCAAGTAATGATGAGCCTTTGGCAGTTTACGAGATCAAAGGTGAAGTAAAGTATCCTGGCATTTACCCGCTAAATGCAGATGCAAGCCTCAGTGATGCTTTATCGGCAGCCGGTGGACTACTTGAGTCTGCTCATGAAACCCGTGCTGGTGTTACACGTTTTGCAGAACAAGTTGGATTGGATTATATCGACGTCAACCTGACCAGCGAACGTCATAGCTTTGCTTTACAAAGCAAAGACACATTGCATATTCTGAAAAAACCAAATTGGTTGAATACATATACAGTCCACCTCGAGGGCGAAGTTAAATTCCCAGGTACCTATACTGTTAAGCGGGGCGAAACTTTGCAAAACCTGCTTGTGCGTGCCGGTGGCCTGACTGAGTATGCGCAAGCCAGTGCAGCCATATTCACTCGAGAATCGATACGGGAGCTTGAGAAAGCACAATTTAAGAAATTATCTCAAGAGCTGCGTAAAGAAATTGCTGCGATGAGCTTCCAAAAGTCTGTTGGCGTTAATACCTCAATGAGCTACACAGACATGAATAGCTTGCTCAAAGATCTTTCGAGAATTCGTGCTGTGGGCCGACTGGTTATTGATTTACAGAATATAAAGCAAGGGAAAGAAAACCTAATTCTACAAGATGGGGATAAGTTGATAGTTCCAGGTAAACAAGACTCTGTCTCAATTATCGGAGAGGTGAACTACGCATCTTCACACTTGTTTAAGCCTAACCTTGACATTAATGACTATCTGGCACTCAGTGGCGGCACAAAAGCAAGAGCAGATGAAGATCGTATCTACGTTATTAAGTCAAATGGTGCTGTATTTGTTCCACAAAGTAGCGGGTGGTTTGCAGTAAACAGTCAAAATAAACTGTCTCCGGGCGATACCATTGTTGTACCACTTGATTCTTCACATATGGATAACTTAACCCTCTGGAGTACGACAACACAGATACTGTATCAAGCTGGTGTAGCATTAGCTGCAATTTCGAGCTTGTAGCCGTTGTCTACAGTCGAGTGTTAATTTAGGTAATAAATATCAAACGATAGTTGTAGTGAAATATGAGTCAGATAACAAAAGAAGATGATATTGACCTTCGTGAATTGGTAAAAATCATCTGGGAAGGTAAGTGGACGATAGTGCTCCTGACTACGGTGTTTGCCATCGGTGCCGTATTATTTTCTTTAAGCTTGCCGAATGTATATAAGAGCCACGTGCTTGTGGCCCCTGCTGATGACGAGTCATCAGGAGGGTTGGCTGGCTTGACAGGGCAGCTTGGCGGTATGGCTGGACTTGCTGGTTTGAGCCTTCCCGGGGGGAACGAAAAGGTCGATTTGGCGATTGAGATCATGAAGTCACGGCGTTTCATCAGTGACTTTATTTCTGAATATGAACTTTTACCAGACTTAATGGCTGCTAAAAAGTGGGATAAAGCCAGTAATACTCTAATATATGATGAGAGCATATATCTTGCAGAGCAGGAAAAATGGGTGCGCGACGTTAAAGCGCCCTATTCTCCTCAACCATCAATGCAGGAGGCTTACGTTGAGTTCCGAGATTTGTTAACAATAACAAAGGAAAAGGAAGCCGGCCTGATTAGAATTACTATTGAGCATGTTTCTCCACTGATTGCTAAACAGTGGTTGGAACTGTTGGTTAAGTCGATTAATTCAGAAATGAAGTTAGAAACAATCGAAGAAGCCGATAAAAGCATGTACTACTTAAATCGCCAACTTAGGAAGACGAGTATTGCCGATATACAGTCTGTTTTGTACGCACTAATTGAAGAGCAGACAAAGAAAAAAATGTTTGCTGAAGTACGTGAAGAGTATGTTTTCAAGACCATTGATCCTGCGATCGTACCTGAGTTGAAGAGCGGACCAAAACGAGCCCTGATATGTATACTTATAACAATGTTAGGTTTTATGGTTGCATTTGTTATTGTAGCGCTTCGTTATTATCTTAGAAAGCGAGGCTAAGGAGCTGAGGCGTTTATGTCTTCAACTGTAAATAGAATGAGTATGGATAAGGTGACCAGTTTAAACAAACTTAGTATCAAGAAACGCTTTAGATCTCAGTCTCAAGTATTGAGACAGAAAGTGATATATGTCTATTGCCCGGAATCCAGGGTAGAGGAGATCCGATCACTTGCCGAGAGTTATTCATTTGAGATCATAATTAATGATTATTCAATTAATGACTTGACTCGCAAAGTTATTTGCCATTATGAAAGCGCACTACTCTCGATAGAGCATCGCAATTTTTTAGTAAGTGCAACTGAAGTTGGGGCTTGGGTTGAACCTTTGGTGAGCTACTTGGATGCACGTTTGGGGTATACAGAGGTTAAACTGCTGGCCAGTGGTTATTTCCTTCACCAAAAAGCGTTTTCTATCTTATCTACCAAGCGTACTCAAATTGCAAAACGCGTGGTAGACATTGTCGTGGCTTTGATACTATTGATTTTGACTTTACCCATTGCATTACTCACTGCGATTTTAATTAAAGTAGAAAGTAAAGGGCCAATTTTTTATAAACAAAAGCGCACCGGTTTGTACAATGAAGAGTTTGAAGTAATTAAGTTTCGCTCGATGGCTCAGGATGCTGAAGCCTCTGGTGCTCAGTGGGCTAAAAAAAATGACTCTCGTGTAACTAAGGTCGGTAAATTCATACGAAAAACAAGAATTGATGAATTACCTCAAATTATTAATATATTGAGGGGTGAAATGTCAATTGTAGGTCCTAGACCTGAACGAGAGTTTTTCATAGAAAACCTGGAAAAAGAGATTCCATACTACCGCTTTAGACACGCTGTGAAGCCTGGCATTACAGGTTTGGCTCAAGTGTGCTTTCCTTATGGTGAGTCTCTAGAAGATGCTATTTGGAAGCATAAGTATGATACGTATTATATTAAGCACCATAGTACTTCTTTGGATCTGAAAATCCTTTTGAAAACTGTAAAAGTTGTGATTTTTGGGATGGGGCGCTAGTAAACTAGTTCCCCCACGCTATGTCATCATTGTTAGAAAAAGTAAAGTTAAACCAGTTTATAAGTGCGCTATTTATAGTGTTGGCTGTTTTTTCTATTTACAATCGAACCTTTTCACTAGGTTTTGACATTCGTTTTATCGTTTTACCTGTTTTAATTCTAGGCTTCTTTGTCGCTTTTATAGTAAAAGTAAAAAATGATAACTATTTTCTTCCGCTAACTGCTTTAATAGCGTTTTTATTGTTGGTTATTATTATAATCCAAGATCAACTTGCGTGGCTAAACTCGGATTTATCAAAAAATAACTCTGTCTATAAAAATGTTTTGATCTTGTATTGCTATAATTTCTTAATGGTTCTTTAC
Organism: Pseudoalteromonas rubra; assembly: GCF_004212645.1. GTDB lineage: Bacteria > Pseudomonadota > Gammaproteobacteria > Enterobacterales > Alteromonadaceae > Pseudoalteromonas > Pseudoalteromonas rubra_G. Next base: position 7,236 of record NZ_PPUZ01000024.1, read on the forward strand.
CTTTTCTTAAATCGGGACTATTTAGACAATAAGGTGTTCTTAAATAGTTTGATTTTTTCAAGCTTGTTTTTGTCATTTTCATCGATTTATCAAGTGCTAGTGGGTGATTTGCCATTTGTTTCGGCAGGTTCGACAGGAGAAGCTTTCCAAGATGAGCTGTCGATTTTAGGGGTTAGGCCAGCAGGCTACGCACACGACCCAAACTATACTTCATTGCTTATGGTTTTTTCCATTTATGTTGTTTCAAAAACACGGCCTAAGAACTTATTCACTATTATCTGTCTATCTTTATTTGCCTTTACACTGTTCGCTTCAGGCTCTAAAACGGTAATGATGATTTGTTTCTTATTGCTCGTTAGGATTGCCTTTATTAAGTTGAAGCTAAGGGTGCTATTTAATGTTGGTTTTATAGTTGTTTTATTATTTGGCCTGTTGACGGTATTGTCTTTTTTTGAGCAGCTTTCTACATTCTCTCAGAGGTTAACGATGTGGAATCTAGCTATCAATGGTTTTTATGATAGCCCCTTCCTTGGCCAGGGAATTACCGGTGTTAGGAGTTTGCTTGCGCAGGATATGCGCTATGTGCAACCTCACAATGGTTGGCTTGCTCTATTAGTTGATCATGGCCTGATTGTTTCTTCTATTATTGCTTCTTGTATCCTGGCTCTAATTTTCAAAGCCAAGACAAGAGGTGTAAGATATTTAATTGTCATTTTTTGTTTTTTATCCATTTCAAACGAAATGTGGGTTTACCCTTATTGGGTATTGTTTCTTGCGTTTCCATTTGTCTTCAAAATAAACTTAGGGACTAAAAATGTCTAGTAACGACAGTTTAGTAAGTATATATATACCCTCACATAAGCGGCCAAAAGAGTTAAAAGCCGCTGTCGATTCTGTTCTAAAGCAAGATTATTCTAATATTGAGTTGATTGTTGTTCTTGATGGTATATGCCCTGAGTCAGTATCATTCTTAACGGAGTTATCAAAGGCCAATAAGAGAGTTAAGTTTCTTGTCAATGAAGAAGCACAAGGTGCTTGTAATGCCAGAAACCGGGCAATATCAAGTGCGCAAGGCGAGTTTATAACAGGGCTTGATGACGACGACCTCATGGAAGCAGATTGTATTAGTGAGTATATAAAACACTGGGACGATAACTACGCTTTCCTGTGTGCTTCATATTCTATTTTTGGAGTTAACTCAACGCGCTTTGAACATCGTACAACAGAGTACAACCCAATTGACCTGACGGAAAGAAATTATGTTGGTAATCAGGTCTTTACTAAAGCCTCTAGATTGAAAAAAGTCGCTTTTGATGAGGAAATGACTGCTTGGCAGGATTATGACTGTTGGTTAAGACTTGCTTACACATCAAATAAGAAGCTACTAAAATTGGGTAAGTCTTTGTACCGGGTCAACGTAGACCCTAATCGGGCTCGGATCACTACTGGAACGAGAACTGCTAAAGGAGCTCAGCAGTTTCTTGCAAAGCATATAGATAAACTTGATGGCAAAGTTCACTTTTGGTTGTTTAGTGATTTGGTTAATCGAGGGCAAAAAATCCCCATCTGGCTTGTCATTTCTCTGCTCGGTACTTCACAAGGTAAGAGAGCGTTTTATTTTATGATAAAGCATTCAACTTTAGGTAATTTCGCTTTTAGCTTTAAAAACATGATAGCTAAGCTAAGTAATAAATAGAGAGCAATGATGAAAGTTTTATATCTTCTAAACTCGAATGGAGTAGGTGGGGCTGAGGCCTCAATAAGAAGAATGGTAGACAAAGGTTTTGTAGATTCTAAGGTTGTATTGCTTTGGGCTCATAACAATGTCCAAGAGGATTTTTGGGAAAACCGTGAAGTGGTGCAACTTACTGAAGAAAGTGCACCATTACTGGGTTTTATTAAATCTATTTTTATGTTGCCAAGGCTCATTAAAAATGAACGTGTCGATGTTGTACAGAGTCAACTAAAAGGAGCTGACTTACTGTTCTCATTCCTGTTGTATACGGGGATTTTGAAAAAAGACTTTACATATCTAGTTAGTTTAAGAAATTCATATGACTTTTACTATGGAAATGGCTTTCTCAATAGGTTTGTCGGTGCAATACATAAGTACTTGATCAATAAAACTGCAGATAAAATCGTTGGCGTCTCAAAGCAGGATATAGACAGGTTTACACGAGATTTTGGAGAAAAATTTCGTGTCATAGAGAATTCTGTAGATATCTCTAACTTCAAGACAAAAGGTGACCTAACATTAGGTGAACCGGTTAAGGTGGTGCTTGTTGGTAACGTAAAATATCGAAAGGGATATGACAAGCTAGAGTACGTAGTACATTATCTTAATAAAACATTCCCAAGTAAAAACTTTGAATTCTCTATTGCCGGTGCAGTGGAAGACACTGAATATATGGAAAAGGTACGTGACTTGGCGAGTGGCAATGTATCTATTAACTTTCTAGGAAAGGTTGTAGATATTAATGAGTTACTAGTTTCTTCAGATATATTTCTTTCACTTTCAAGAGAAGAGGGGCTGCCTATTTCTGTCTTGGAAGCGATGGCTTCTAAGTTACCTATCCTACTGTCGGATATTCCTGCTCACAGCTTGATACTGGAGCCTAGTGTATCTCAGCATATCTTGTTCAGTACTGCTGAAGAACTGCAAGAGCGATTTAAAGTGTTAGTAGAATCAAAAAATCAACGCGAAGCGATTGTAAGTGAACAGTACAATAAGCTAACAAGAGACTTTAGTCTTGAGCGTATGTGTAAACAGTACTTGCAAAACTATAATGGTGAGTGATGAACAAGCTGTTAATGATAATTAACTCAAGTAGTGGAGGGGGGGCTGAAAAAGTATTCAATAGTCTATATGGTGGGTTAAAAGAAGAGAACGAGTTAGATGTTTACTATCTTTATTTAAAAGGTAACTCTACCAGTAGATTTTGGAAATTTTTTGCTGTTTTCAGATATATTTGGACATTAGTTAAAGTTAAACCAGATGTTGTACAGTCTCACCTACTTTTTCCAAATATGTTGAATGTGTTCTTGTGCCGGCTATTTAATTATAAGTCTCAGATTGTTTGTCATAGCAGCTTTGAGCGTTTCGAAGGCTCTAAAATTGAAGTCTTTATAAAGAAGTTATACGGCTCTGCTCATAGTGTAATTTGTGTATCGAAAGAAATGGCGAACCAAGCCAAATGCTTTTTAGGTAAGCCTGGCTGTGTAGAAGCAATATATAATCCTCATGATCTAGAAAAGTATGAGGCTCTAGCCGAAAAGAATGTTCAGTTGTATTTTGATGATTATTTTGTCGTTGTGGGTCGACTTATTAAGTCAAAGAGAATAAATGACATTATTGATGTTCTTAAGAAAACAGAAACAAAAGAAAACTTGCTGGTCGTTGGTGACGGTGAGGAGTATCATACACTCTTAAGTCATGTGAAAGAGCTGGGGATGGATAGCAGAGTGAAGTTTACTGGTTCTGTGGATAACCCTTACCCGTATATCAGAAACGCCAAAGCCATGCTCTTAGCATCTGAAACAGAGGGCTTTCCAAATTGTTTAGTAGAGTCTCTCGCCTTAGGTGTACCGGTTATAACGTCAAATTGTAAAACTGGCCCAGCTGAACTGTTAGGTGTTTCTTATCAGGAAACAAAGTTAAAGAGCGTTTATAAGAATTGCTTTATATATCCAGTTGGCGATTTAGAGGGGTTGGAGGAAGCGATCAAGCGTTTCCGTGGCCTAAATGACAATGAAAGTGAGTTGAAGGGCTCCGTTGCAGCCCTTAACTTAACAGACGTGGTGAAGCAATATAGTCACTCCATTGGCAAATTGCTTAACAATAAGGTGTAATGTTGAATTGCCATTGGCGTAGTGTACGCTTGTTTTAGGGCGTATACAGCTAGTTAAAGTTTATAGAGGTTTTACGTGAAAATATTAGTCACAGGTGGAGCAGGCTTCATTGGATCTGCTGTAATTAGACATATTATTGCCAACACTAAAGATGAAGTTTTGAATGTTGATAAATTAACATATGCTGGCAACTTAGAGTCTTTAGTTGAAGTTGAGCCAGATCCAAGATATCAATTTGCGCAAGTCGATATCTGTGATAGGGGTCAAATTGAGCAATTGTTTTCTTCTTTTAAGCCTGATGTTGTAATGCACTTGGCGGCAGAGAGTCATGTAGATAGGTCTATAACTGGGCCCTCTGAGTTTATTCAAACTAATATCGTTGGCACGTACAACCTGTTAGAAGTCTCAAGAGAGTATTGGCTAGGGCTAGATAAAGCTAAGCAACAAAGCTTCAAATTTCATCATATCTCAACTGATGAAGTATTTGGTGATTTACCTCACCCTGATGATGTTGAAGAAGATAAGGTGTTGCCATTATTCACAGAGACGACGGCGTACGCACCTAGTAGTCCATATTCAGCAAGTAAAGCCTCAAGCGACCATTTAGTCAAGGCCTGGCATAAAACCTATGGCTTACCTGTTATTATTACTAATTGCTCCAATAATTATGGACCTTACCACTTCCCAGAGAAATTAATTCCTTTGGTGATCTTGAATGCGTTAGACGGGAAACCCTTACCTGTATATGGTAAAGGAGATCAAATCAGGGATTGGCTGTTTGTTGAAGATCATGCAAAAGCACTATATAAAGTTGTAACTCAGGGGCGCATTGGAGAGACATATAATATTGGTGGCCACAATGAAAAACGAAATATTGAAGTTGTTTCGGCCATATGCAAGATACTGGATGAGTTAAAACCAAAGCAAAATAAATATTCTGAGCAAATTACTTTCGTTGCTGATAGGCCTGGCCATGATCGTAGATATGCAATAGATTCCAGCAAAATGCAGCGAGAGTTGAATTGGGTTCCAGAAGAGAGCTTTGAGTCTGGCTTGAGAAAAACCGTACAATGGTATCTGGATAATACACAGTGGTGTTTAAATGTTCAGTCTGGCAATTATCAAAGAGAGCGGCTTGGTGTCTTCGATAATAAGGATTTAAAATGAAAGGTATAATTTTAGCAGGGGGGTCAGGTTCCCGTCTTTATCCTATCACTATGGGAGTCTCTAAGCAGTTAATTCCTATTTATGATAAGCCAATGATTTACTACCCTTTATCTGTGCTTATGTTGGCTGGAATACGAGAGATATTAATTATCACTACTGCTGAAGATTCAGATGCATTTAAGCGCTTATTAGGTGATGGTTCGCAGTTTGGCATCGAGCTGAGTTACACAATCCAGCCTTCTCCTGATGGTTTGGCGCAAGCGTTTATTCTTGGCGAGAATTTTATTGGTTCGGATAGTGTGTGCCTTGTTTTAGGAGACAACATTTTCTATGGGCAGGGTTTTTCACCAAAGTTGAAAAGGGCTGTGGCAAATGCTGAGCAGGGCAATGGAGCAACGGTCTTTGGTTACGAGGTTAAAGATCCAGAAAGGTTTGGTGTCGTCGAGTTTGATGAAAATAATAAGGCTGTGTCAATAGAAGAGAAGCCTTTAAAGCCGAAGTCTCACTTAGCCGTAACGGGTTTGTATTTTTATGACAACTCTGTAGTTGAGTTGGCCAAGCAAGTAAAGCCATCTAAACGTGGCGAGTTAGAAATCACGTGTCTAAACGAGCTATATCTAAAGCAAGAGATGTTAAATGTCGAAGTTTTAGGCCGAGGGTTTGCGTGGTTGGATACAGGTACACATGAAAGCCTACTTGAAGCGTCAGCATTTGTTGAAACCATAGAAAAAAGACAGGGTTATAAGATAGCGTGTCTAGAAGAGATTGCCTTTAATAATGGATGGTTATCAACAGAAGAGCTTGAGTCAAGGGCGAAAAAGTTTAGTAAAAATGATTATGGAACCTATTTAAAGAGTTTAATTGAAAGATGAAACTAAACTTGACTAAAAATAGTTGGGATAGTGAGTTTTTTGGCAAACCAATTTATACTTTAAAACTCGATGGTACGGAAAGTAATCAGCAAGCAGAGCCTGGAGCATTGATCACCGCGAAAATAGAGGGGGATGATTATGCTGGCATTGATAGACTTAATAATTTGGGGTTTCAACTATGTGAAGGTGAAGTTAGCTTCATAAAAAGGTTGGGGCCTGTTGATACAAAACTCTCTATTGAAAAATACAAAGCAAAGCAGTCGGATATTGAAAAATTGGAAGCGCTTTGCTCGGGTTTGTATAGCCAAAGCCGTTTCAGAATGCCGTGGTTTTCACCGAGTGAGAGAGATGCATTCTATTCTCTGTGGATCCGTAAGGCTGTAAACGGCGAGTTTGATGATGTCTGTTTAACAATTCAAGATAACGGCATAATCAAAGGTTTCGTTTCTGTCAAAATTCACGGTGATGTTGCCAAAATAGGCCTAATTGGCGTAAATGAACAATTTCAGGGTCAAGGTATTGGCAAGAAGCTCATATCGCTTGCGGAAGCGTATGGTGCATTAAGTAACGCCACTCTATTATCGGTAGCGACTCAGTCAAGCAATCGCCTAGCGATGTTGCTTTACAGTAAGTCGAACTTTACAATTCAAAATATTTCATATTGGTTTTATAAGCATGCTCCCTTTTAATTTACCACCAAGTCTGGGGTGTGAACTAGACTATTTAAGAAAAGCTATCGAGTCAGGAAAACTATGCGGCGATGGTCCTTTTTCGAAAAAATGTGAACAATGGTTTGAGGAGCATTTTGTTACGCCAAGAGCAATGTTAACTCCCTCATGTACAGCATCTTTAGAGCTGGCAGCATTGCTGATAGATTTAAAAGATGGCGATGAAGTGATCATGCCATCCTATACGTTTGTATCAACAGCAAATGCTTTTGCACTTAGGGGGGCAAAAATAAAGTTTGTTGATATTGATCCGCTAACAATGAACGTAGATCCGCAATTAATAGCTTCAGCTATCACAGCCAAAACAAAAGCAATTGTGCCGGTGCATTATGCTGGCGTATCCTGTGATATGGACGCGATTTTGGAAATTGCAGAAAAACATAACTTGTGGGTCATAGAAGATGCAGCGCAAGGGGTAATGTCAAAGTACAAAGGGCGATCTTTAGGTACGATAGGTCATATTGGCTGTTTCAGCTTTCACGAAACAAAGAACTATTCGTCAGGTGGTGAAGGTGGCGCAATTCTGATTAATTCAAAGGAATTGATTGAAAGAGCAGAAATTATAAGAGAAAAAGGCACTAACAGAAGCCAGTTTCTTAGTGGTTTTGTTGATAAATATACATGGCAAGATATTGGTTCTAGCTTTTTGCCTAGTGAGTTACAAGCGGCTTTCTTGTTTGCTCAATTAGAGTCAGCTGAAGATATAAACATGAAGCGATTGTCTATTTGGCAAAGATATTATGACGAGTTGTCTCAAGTGCTTCCAAAGTCATCGTTGCCTTTTGTACCTGAGGATTGCCAACATAATGCGCATATGTTTTATATTAAACTTGATGATAAAGAACAAAGATCTAACTTCATCAAATTTATGAAAAGTGAAGGTATCACAGCTCCTTTCCACTATGTTCCTCTTCATTCTAGTCCCGCAGGGCTTATGCTAGGTGAATTCTCTGGAGAAGATAAATATACTACTTTAGAAAGCGAGAGATTAGTAAGGCTGCCTCTTTTCTATAATATGTCTAGTGAACAGCAATCAACAGTTATTAAATCCGTTAGTAGCTTTTTTGAGAATTCCAAGTAATAACGTGTATTGAGATTAGAGTAAGTGAGAGTTTTACATATTTCATCGGGGGATAAGTTTATCTTCCCTTTTATAGAGCTGATAGAAGATAACTTTAAATTTGATGAACATCATTTCCTAATCTCAGAAGGGATTGCTTCAAAAGACGCTTTAAAAGCAAGCAATGTTTTTGTTTCGGATAGCTCAACTTACTTAAAGATAAAGCGTTTAGTTTTGACGTTGATAAAAATTCATCGTGCCGAGCGGGTTATTATTCATGGGCTCTTTGATCTAAAGCTGATTTATATTTTATTCCTTTGTCCTTGGGTGTTGAGTAAGTGTTACTGGTTTATTTGGGGTGGGGACCTATACACTTTTCAGTCAAAAAAAGTTGGTTTCTTTTGGAAAATAAAAGAACGAATTAAAAAATCAGTGATTAAAAGGATAGGGCATTTAGTGACCTATGTCCCCGGTGATATAGAAATTGCGAGAGCACAATATCAGGCACAGGGGTCCTATCATGAATGCTTAATGTATTTAAGTAACTTGTACCGGAGTTATGAGCTGCCTAAACGTTCTGATGAAAGTATAAATATTCAAGTGGGAAACTCAGCCGATCCGAGTAATAACCATCTCGAAGTTTTGGAATTGTTGCGTCCTTTTTCTGACAGTAACATAAAAGTCTATGTGCCATTATCTTATGGGAATAGGCGCCATGCTGAAGAAGTAATATCTGTTGGTCAAGAATGGTTTGGTGATAAGTTCAAGCCTATCACAGAGCTAATGCCTTTCGATGAATATTTATCTTTCCTTGGTAAGATTGATATAGCGTTTTTTAACCATAATCGGCAGCAAGCAATGGGCAATATTATTACCTTACTTGGGCTAGGCAAAACAGTATATTTGAGAAGCGGAACTAGTCACTGGGACTTCTTCCAGTCTCAGAGCCTGGATGTGAAAGCAATTTCGGAGTTTGATAGCTTAGAAAAAGAAACTTTGACTGAGAATGAAGAAAAGGTCAAAAAATACTTTTCTATGGATAATTATCTAAATCAGCTCAGCCGTATTTTTAATGATTAGCATGTGTAACTCCTACTATTAAGTGTAATCATTAATTATGAATGTTAAAAAAATTGCTCAGTTTGCAATAGGCCCAGTTGCAGGTGCTCTTTTAGGCTTTATATCGTTACCTTTAATTACTTGGTTTTTCTCTCCTGAGGATGTTGGCCGTATTGCAATGTATAATATTGCATTAAGCTTAAGTGTAATGTTATTTAGCCTAGGGTTAGATCAGGCTTATGTTCGAGAGTATCATGAGTCTGACGATAAGGTTAAGTTGCTCATTACTGCCTTAGCTCCAGGCTTATTACTGTTGTCTGTTGTTTTTTCCGCCTCTATCTTTATATCTGAGAGTTGGTTATCAACTTTACTCTTCAATATTGAAAGTACAACTCTAACTATTATTGTTATACTTTCTATTGTCGTGTCATTCCTATCTAGGTTTTTATCGCTTACGCTAAGGATGGAGCAACGAGCACTTGCTTTTTCAGCTATACAAATATCCCCTAAGTTCTTTCTTATTTCATTTGTACTCATAGCAGTTGCGGTATTGCCAGCTCCCAAAGCAAATGAATTGGTGCTAATTACTGCTTTTTCACAGCTTTTTACTTTTTTTATATTAGTTTTTTTAGTGAAAGAGGTGTTTTTCAGTCTTTTTAAAATTAACTTTGATTTTGACCTGTGTAAAAGGATATTAAAGTACGGTGCTCCTTTGATCTTAGGCTCCCTTGCTTTTTGGGGGCTTACAGCAATTGATAAGTTTTTACTAAAGAAAATAGCCGGTCTGGAAGAGCTAGGCCTTTATTCTGTTTCAGTTAGTTTCGCTGCTGCAGCGACCATTTTTCAAAGTATATTCTCGACGGTGTGGGCGCCGACGGTATATAAATGGGTTGCCGAAGGGCAAAATCTGAATAAGGTAAAAGAGATTCAAAAGTACATATTACTTATTGTGATTGTTCTTTTTTGCTTTGCCGGTTTGCTTTCATGGGTTGTACCTGTATTTTTGCCAGTCTATTACAAAGAAGTTCAATGGGTTGTGATTTCTTGCCTTGGTTACCCTCTGCTATACACTCTATCTGAGGCGACCGTTGTTGGAATAAATGTCGCTAAGAGAACAGGGCTCGCAATGTTGGCTGCTGTACTCTCATTTGTCTTAAATATCATTTTGAGTTTGGTTTTTATCCCTATGTATGGTGCTGCTGGAGCGGCTGCGAGTACCTGCATCTCATTTTTCTGCTTTTTCTTATTAAGAACTGAGTTTTCTGCAAAGGTTTGGATGCCGTTCCCTCGCCGTTTACAATATTTTTACACTAGCATACTGGTGCTCGGAGCTGTTTTCTCTACTCTCTACGGAAAGGAATACTTTGTATATACCTTACTTTTTTGGATGACGGTTTTAGTGAGTGTATGTTTTAGCTTTAAAACAGAGTTAGTTTATTGTTTAAAGCTGATTAAGACTAGGGGTGATAAAGAAGCTAGCTAAAGCACTCCCGAATTCAACTCTGAAGTGCGACACTCTTACCTAAATTAAGCGGCCTGCATCATTTCTTTGAATACAACAGCTGGCTGCTTAAAACCCAAACACTTTTTCGGTCGATAATTTATCCGCGACATCGCGAACTCAACATCTGCATCACTTACTTCTCTCAAATCAGTGCCTTTCTTTATATACTGACGCAGCAAACCATTTGCATTTTCGTTTGCCCCACGCTCCCAGGAAGGGTAGAGTAAGGATGCGCGAAGTAGAAATCTGCCTCTAAAGAGGCCGAAATGAGTTCATGAGCGGCAAATTCGCCACCATTGTCTGCCGTGATTGTATGCACGTACTTTTTATAAGGCGAAAGCAGTTCTATAGTTGCCTGTGCAACATCTTCCGCTGATTTCGATGCGGCTTTTTTGACAAGATAGAAGCGTGTTTTTCGCTCCAAAACAGTGACCAGAGCACCAGTTCCTTGCTTCCCTAATACGGTGTCAATCTCCCAATCCCCGAGCCGTGTTCGCTCTTCCACGACTTCGGGTCGTCCATCAATTGACATTGCATTTAAAATCGTAGGGCCTTTGTCATTTCTACCTCGTCTATATCGCTTATGCCCTTGACGTAGGTGACGATAGAGTTTTCCGCCATTGCGTTTATCAACAGCAACATAGCGATAGATCCACTCGTGACTGACAGGCTGTTTAACGCTCGTTAATACTGCTGAAATCTGTTCCGGACTCCAATCTGATTGCAGTAGTATTCGGATGAAGTCGATTCGTTTTTGAGGGATACGGTATTTCTGTGCCGTTTTGCGTTTCCCTATAGCCATTACGTGCGCCGCATCAGGGCAATATGACTCGTTGATTCTATGCCTTCTTAACTCTCGATAAACGGTGGAGCGATGGCATTTTACTTTTTTGGCGATTTCAGAGGCTGAACAACCCACTTCCAATAATGTGGAAATCTGGTATCTTCTGCCCTCGGTCAACTGCTGATATTTCATGGTAGTACTGCTTGTTTCTTTGGCGAGAAGAGCGTACCACTTTCAGTAGTTGGCTTCCTCTTCTACGCGTTACCATGAATGTCGCACTTATTATCTGAAATCAGGCTAACGTCGTACAGTGAATTATGGTATTATTACTACTTGACAATTTTTTAGGGTGGGTTGTGAATGAAGATTACGGTTGTCGGAACTGGTTATGTGGGATTATCAAATGCTTTATTACTTGCAAAGCATAATCAAGTAGTTGCATTGGACATAGATGAAGCTAAGGTCGAGTTGATTAACAACAGGATCTCTCCGATCGAAGATGCTGAAGTAACCAGCTACCTTCAAGACACCACTTTAGAGTTTAAAGCTACAACTAATAAGCTTGAGGCTATTCAAGGTGCTGAATTCGTTATTATTGCCACACCAACCGACTATGATCCTGAAACCAATAACTTTAACACTGCTTCAGTAGAGAGTGTCGTTCAGGACGTTCTTAAAATAAACCCAAATGCTGTCATGGTTATTAAATCAACAGTACCTGTTGGTTATACGGAATCGGTCAAAGAGCGCTTTAATACACAGCAACTGATCTTTTCGCCTGAATTTTTGCGAGAGGGGAAGGCTCTGCATGATAACTTGTATCCGTCTAGAATTATTGTCGGCGAACGTTCAGACAGAGCAAGCGTGTTTGCAGATCTACTGAAGCAAGGGGCGCTTAAAGAAAATATTGAAGTTCTCTTTTGCGACCCAACAGAAGCCGAAGCAATAAAGCTGTTTTCGAACACCTACCTAGCCATGCGTGTCGCCTACTTTAATGAGTTGGATAGCTACGCAGAATCTCACGGCTTAGACACAAAACAGATCATTGAGGGCGTTTGCTTAGATCCTCGTATCGGTTCTCATTATAATAACCCTTCTTTTGGTTATGGTGGTTACTGCTTACCAAAAGACACCAAACAATTGCTAGCGAATTATCAGGATGTTCCGAATAATATGATCAGAGCAATTGTTGATGCTAATGCTACAAGAAAAGACTTTATAGCGGATGCAATCATTTCAAGACAGCCTAAGGTTGTGGGTGTTTACCGGTTGGTGATGAAGTCAGGGTCAGATAATTTCAGAGCTTCGGCTATCCAGGGAGTAATGAAGCGGATCAAAGCGAAAGGTATTGAGGTCATTATCTACGAACCAGCTTTTACTGAAAAAGAGTTTTTCCACTCGAAGGTAACTCACTCCCTTGAAGAGTTAAAATCTGTTTCGGACGTTATCATTTCCAACAGAATGTCCAACGAATTAGCTGATGTCGCAAGCAAGGTGTACACTAGAGATTTGTTTGGTAGTGATTAGCATAAAGGTTTAATGTGAAATATTTAGTAACTGGTGCTGCTGGGTTTATAGGCGCGGCAGTCAGCAAGAAGCTGGTTGAGATGGGGCATGATGTTGTTGGTATTGATAATATCAATGACTACTATAGTGTAGAGCTTAAACATGCTCGATTGAAGCTACTATCCTGTGATAAAGCATTTAGGTTCATAGAACTCGATATCGCGGATCGCACCCTGATTGAGCAGCTTTTCGCTAACGAACAGTTTGACCGGGTGGTTCATTTGGCTGCACAAGCTGGTGTGCGTTATTCGTTAGATAACCCGCACGCTTATGCTGAAAGTAATTTAACTGGGCATTTAAATATACTTGAAGGGTGTCGCCAAAATACGGTGCAGCATTTAGTGTACGCGTCATCGAGTTCCGTATATGGGTTAAACGAAAAAACACCATTTAGTACAGCTGATTCTGTGGACCATCCAATTTCTCTGTATGCCGCAACAAAGAAATCCAATGAATTAATGTCGCATAGCTATTCTCACCTCTACGACATACCGACGACAGGGTTGCGATTTTTCACCGTCTACGGCCCGTGGGGCAGACCAGACATGGCCCCGTTTATCTTTACAAATAAGATACTTAACGGCGAACCTATCAATGTCAACAATAACGGTGACATGTGGCGAGACTTCACTTATATAGACGATATTGTTGAAGGGGTTGTTCGGATCGCCGATATTGTTCCTGGTAGACGTTCAGAGTGGAAGGTCGAAACCGGGACACCGGCAAGTAGTTCCGCGCCTTACAGTGTTTATAACATTGGACATGGTAGCCCAATCAATCTGATGGACTTCATCGGGGCGATTGAAAACGAATTGGGTATTACTGCAAAGAAAAACTTTCGGGGTATGCAGCCTGGAGACGTTTACAAAACTTTTGCCGATACCAGTGACTTGTTCGAGGCAACGGGCTATGAACCTCAGGTTGGTGTGAAAGAAGGTGTGCGAAAACTTGTAGAGTGGTATCGAGACTTTTACCACTAGTTTACTTTGAGATATTAAGTAGGCCTTAATCCAGCGTCTGTTTCTGTTGTTCTTTCAGACAGGTTTGGCGTTTAAGTTTGATGGTGAGAGTAACAAGTAACGCTTGAAGCTCATCACCGTCAAAGACAGGTGTTGCACAGGAAATGGGCAAACTCGGTGCCCCGAGAGCTAGACTCAGATAGTAAAGCTAGTATAATACCGCCCAACATAATTGGAACCTCAATTTTAAAGTCAGTGCATGGAACGCAAATAGTCATTCGGTATTAAGTCTGAGCAGACTTCTACTGAAGCCAAGGATGTGAAAATTCTCTATCCTATCTAACTAAGCCCCTGCACTGTTAGAGCAGTATCCATTACGTAAAACATACACTTATTTGTTGGGTCTGAGCTGCATTCTATTGAACATTTATAAAACTTATTGTCTTTTTCAAGTTGCAGTTTGGGGAAGCAGTTGAAGAGTATCTGGCATAGAATGTCGCTTACGCAATGGTCCATGGAGGCACTTACTTGTGTTTTGTTGCGCTTTGCAAATTAATAAGACGTTATGTTTGTATTGATACCAATTCTTTAGTATGAGGTAAATAGGTATAAATGATCTCAGAGTGGATTCGATTTCGTTTGTTTTTGGCATTTTACCAAAGTGTGGGTGGCTAAGCGCCATTTCTGAATAAAGAAGCAGCACGCATAGCTTGGTCGGATCAATGCGATTGTCTCTATGTGTTAATATTTGCGGCCTATAGTATGATAGAGCGTTTGTGTTGTTCAAGATTAGGATTGTCATCAAATAAAGTGAGTTGGGTTCTTATTTGCCAGTTCAATTGAGGTAAAATTGAGCACCGTCAGGCGCTCAGGTTAAGCGGTGTGGGCTTCGGAGGATTTGTCACTTGCGATTAACAATCGCGCATGCTTTAATTGGGGCTGCGAAATATCACACCATAAGAACTGAAAGAAATAACTATATATTTTTGGGAAAAAATAATGGCGCTAAGCTGTAAAACTATCATTGCTTCTACTCTATTTCTTGCAATGACTGGCTGTTCGATTGTTCCCGGCGGCCATTTTGAAGGAATAAGTTCAAGTGAGCAAGTTGCGGGCCTGCAACGAGATCTTGAAAACATCAACATACATTTAATCGATGCTCAACTTATCAACGAATCTAAATTGACTCAGTCTGAAATGATGTCAACTCAAGCCACTGGGCCTGTGGGTGTCGATGTATCTGAATTTGAATACCGACTGGGTGTAGGTGATGTACTTACTATTGGCGTGTGGGATCACCCAGAGCTAACTATACCAGCTGCGGTACAAAGAACCGCAGAATTTGACGGGTTTCGTGTACAGTCAGATGGCACGATTACATTTGCATATGCTCCTAACGTTCCGGCTGCAGGCAGGACAGTAACAGAGCTGCGAGAAGACCTAGTAAAAAGGCTAAGCCGCGTTATTGAAGATCCACAAATAGATGTGAAAGTAGTGGGCTTCAAAAGCCAGAAAGTTTATGTCACCGGCGAGGTAACCAACCCCAACGTGTTGCCTATCACCGAGACTCCACTCACTTTGATTGATGCTATTAACCAAGCCGGTGGTCTGACCGAAGATGCCGACTGGAAAGTTGTGAATTTTACTCGGGGTGATAAAACGGAGCAGATTAGGCTCGACGCGTTTTATGCTAACGGTGATATTTCTCAGAACCGTTTGTTGCAGCATGGTGACGTAATCCATGTTACCCGAAATGATAAGCGCAATGTTTACGTGCTTGGAGATGTAACTAAAGCAGGCAAAGTCAGCATTAATCGCTATGGACTGAGCCTTGCTGAGGCGTTGAGTGAAGTTGGTGGCATTAACGAACGGACTGCTGATGCTAATGGTGTTTTTGTTTTGCGCAAACGTGATTTGGAAAGCGATGGAGTCGTTGCCGATGTATATCAATTACATGCTCGAAACATAGCGTCCTTGGTCCTAGCGGAGCAATTTGAATTGGAGCCACAAGACATTGTATATGTTACTAGCGCTCCGCTCGCTAGATGGAACAAAGTTATCAGCCTTTTGTTGCCTTCACTTGCTACAGTGGATGCGTTACAAGATATCGACAATCAATAGTGTGACAATTCATGTTTGATAGTGTTTTAATGGTATGCGCGGGAAACATTTGCCGCAGCCCCACAGCAGAATATGTATTACGAAATAAGCTTGAAGGCCGTAACATAAAAGTTTCTTCAGCTGGCTTGACTGCTTTGGTTGGTAAACCAGCTGATAGTTTGGCTCAGGAACTGGCTGCTCAGAATGATATAAATATGTCCGAACACAAAGGCCAGCAAGTTAGTACCTCGCTGGTTTCCCAAAACAGCGTTATATTGGTGATGGAGCAGCGCCATCTAGAGGACTTATGTTCCCGTTATCCGCAAGCACGAGGAAAAACATTCTTGCTTGGGAAATGGCTGGGTGATAAAGAAATACCAGATCCATACCGTCAAAGTCGCGAAGCTTTCGAGCATGTATATGATTTAATCGATAGCGCGTGTGGCGCTTGGCAGAAGTATTTATAAGGATGAAAGAGTCAATGAACGCTCAATCAAACCTATTGAGTGGAGTGCAATCAAAGCAAACCACGCAGCAAGCGCAAGAAATCGATCTAATGGCATTACTAGGTGCTTTACTAGACCGCAAATTATTCATAACTGGTGTAACTGTACTGTTCATGATAATAGGCGTAGCTGTCGCTATCTTCAGTACGCCTGTTTATCAAGCCACTGCGATGATCCAAGTTGAAGAAAAAGGGGGCTCAGTCCCCGGTTTTGATGAACTTGGTGGGATGTTTGAAAGTACCTCGGCGGCAGTGACAGAAATCGAATTATTAAAGTCTCGTAGCATCATTGGAGAGGCGGTTGACAGCTTAAAACTAGACATCGTAGCAGAGCCAAAGTTGTATCCAATTATAGGTGGTCGTGCGTTTCGTAATTTCACACCTATGCAAGCAGGCGAGTTAGCGGAGCCCAGCTTTGGGGCATCAAGCTACGCATGGGGTGGTGAGAAAATTGAGATATTTAAATTCGAAGTGCCGCAAAATGCCATTGGTGCAGATTTTACTCTAGTAGCATTATCAAACAATCAATTTGAATTGTTAACAGGTAATGGCGATAGCATATTAAAAGGTAAAGTAGGCGAAGAAGTATCAAACGGTGCTTTTTCATTAACACTAAAAACGCTAGTTGCTCGCCCTGATACCGAGTTTACCTTAACTAAGCGTGATCGCTTAAATACCATTCTTGATTTGCAAGCTGCTATCGGTGCAAGCGAAAAAGGTAAAGACTCAGGTATTATTAATTTAAGCTTACAAAATGCCAATGCTGAATATGCTGAAACCGTTTTAAACAAAGTCGCTGGTATTTATGTTCGCCGTAATGTTGAGCGCAACAGTGCTGAAGCGCAGAAGTCACTAGACTTTTTAGAGTACCAATTGCCTCAAGTGAAAAAGCAACTAGAAGCTGCTGAGCAACGTTTCAACGACTACCAAGTAAAGCAGCAATCAGTAGACATTACGTTGGAAACTGAGGGGGTACTAAGACAATTAGTGAAGCTGGAAACCCAGTTGCAAGAGCTTGAACTTAAAAAGCTAGAGCTGGGCCGTAAATTTAAACAAAGCCACCCTAGCTATCAAGCTGCAGTTGAGCAAATTGAAGCGGTTGAAAACCAAAAACGCCGCTTGGCAGCCGAAGTGCAAGTGCTACCAGAAACACAGCAAGAGCTTTTACGTTTAACCCGTGACGTAGAGGTAAATAACGAAATTTACACACTGTTATTGGCAAAAACACAAGAGCTAGACATTGTTCGTGCGGGTACAGTTGGTAACGTACGTGTTATTGACCTTGCAGAAGTCAATATCTCAAAGCCAGTAAAACCCAAAAAGGCCTTAATCGTTGTTATGGCGACCATGTTAGGTGGCATGTTAGCAGTGGCGATTGTACTGATTCAAAAAGCAATTCATAAAGGTATTGAAGACCCAAGCGAGATTGAAGCGCTAGGCTTACCTGTTTATGCAAGTGTACCTTACTCAGAGTACCAGGTTAAGCTGACTGGTTTTGCAAAAGCTCGCAAAGGTAAAACCGCCAAAGCGAAGTCGATACTCGCAGTTGATAACCCAGCAGACCTGTCAATCGAAGCACTAAGAAGCTTACGCACCAGCTTGCACTTTGCAATGATGGAAGCAAAAAATAATGTAATCGCAATATCAGGTCCAAGCCCTGGCGTTGGTAAGTCATTTATATCAGTTAACCTAGCAACAGTACTAGCGCAAAGCGATAAAAAAGTACTTATTATCGACGCCGATATGCGTAAAGGTTACTTACAAACCCAATTTGGTATGCAATGGGATAACGGATTAAGTGATTACCTCTCTGGCAGAATCAACTTAGAGCAAGCTTTAAAACACAGCCAGGTTGAAGGGTTAGATGTAATGACTCGAGGTCAGATACCGCCAAACCCGTCTGAGCTATTAATGCATGAAAACTTCTCAAAACTAGTTGAAGAAGTCAGTAGCAAATACGACCTTGTAATTATAGATACGCCACCAATTCTAGCGGTTACAGACCCTGCAATTGTGAGTGCTCATGCAGGCAGTACACTACTTGTAACACGCTTTGCTCAAAACCATGTAAAAGAGTTAGAACTAACTCGTAACCGTTTTGAACAAAATGGCATTGATGTAAAAGGCGTGGTATTTAATGGCGTAGTCAAAAAAGCAAGTAATGCCTACGGCTACTACGGTTACTACAACTACGAATATAAGTCTGATAAATAATATAGTGTTGTTCGTTGCCTGTATTTAAAAGCACTGTGAAAATATAGCTCGTCGTTTACGGTGGCAAAGAAAGCATAAATACAGGCAGTCATTCGTGACAATAAAGATAGAGCAAATGTAGGTCGTCATTTATGGCGACAGATAGAGATGCAGCAGCGACTTTAGGTTGTGATAGAAAATTAGCTCTGAACTCGTGCCAGGGCTTAAAGGTTTGTGATTCTGAACTTGTTACAGGATCTAAATAACGCAATTTGCTTATACGACAATTGCCTTAAGTAAACTATTTTTTAAAATTCAAAATTTTGCCAAATGGGAAGTATATGGACTTAAATAAAGCAAAAGTTGGTGTAATTGGGCTCGGTTACGTAGGTTTGCCCCTTGCGGTAGAATTCGGAAAAACATATCAAACTCTAGGCTTCGATATTGCTCAAGACCGTATAGCAGAATTGCTGTCAGGTTCTGATTCGACTCTAGAAGTAAGTGATGATGAATTAAAGCAGGCTCTTCACCTTAGTTTTTCATACTCAGTTGACGACTTAAAAAGTTGCAATATCTACATTGTAACAGTACCTACTCCAATTGATGTACACAAGCAGCCTGATCTAACTCCTCTCATTAAAGCAAGTGAGATGATTGGGCAAGTTATTAAAGAAGGTGACATTGTAGTATATGAATCAACTGTATACCCAGGAGCCACGGAAGAGGCATGCCTACCAGTGGTTGAACAGGTTTCAGGTCTTAAATTTAATAAAGACTTTTTTGCAGGTTATTCACCCGAACGGATCAATCCTGGTGACAAAGAACGTCGTGTAACAAATATCTTGAAAGTAACTTCAGGTTCAACACCTAAAGTGGCGCAATTCGTTGATGACTTATATAAATCGATAATTACAGCTGGAACACATAAAGCTACATCTATTAAAGTGGCCGAAGCATCAAAGGTTATTGAGAACGTTCAGAGAGATGTAAATATAGCTTTAGTGAATGAGTTGCATCAGATTTTTCAAAGACTTGGCATAAATACCAAAGAAGTCATTGAGGCTGCAGGAACTAAATGGAACTTTATGAAATTACAGCCTGGCTTAGTAGGGGGTCATTGCATTGGGGTTGATCCTTACTATTTACTTCATAAATCTCAAACATCAGGTTATATACCAGATTTAATGAGAAAAGCGCGCGAAATCAATGATTTTATGCCTACTTATATTGCTCAGGATTTCTTGAAACAGCTAATTAAACAAAAAATAAACCCTGTAGATTCTACTATTGGCTTACTTGGTTTTACTTTTAAGGAAAATTGTCCCGACATAAGAAATACAAAAGTATATGATCTTTATGTCGCCTTAATGGATTTAGGCTTTAATGTCGAAGTTATTGATCCTTGGGCAGATACTGATGAAGTTAAAGCTGAATATAACATCAATATTAAAAACGAATTTAAAGAAAATAACTTTAAGGCTCTATTGCTAGCCGTGGGACATTCTGAGCTGATTGAAATATGTAATTCAGTTAAGGGTAGTAAATACATCTATGACTTCAAAGGGTTGTTAAACTAGATATGAAAATACTAGTCACAGGTGGTGCTGGGTTTATTGGGTCGGCACTAATACGTTATATAATCAATGAAACAGAAAATAGCGTAATTAATGTAGATAAGCTTACTTACGCAGGTAATCTTGAGTCACTAAAGTCGGTCGAAATGAATGACCGTTATTTTTTTGAACAAGTCGATATTTGTGAGCGTATTGATTTAGAAACTACCTTTAAAAAACACAAGCCTGATTTAGTAATGCATTTAGCTGCTGAAAGCCATGTAGATCGCTCGATCACAGGTCCTGCTGAATTTATTAATACTAACATTGTCGGTACTTATACTTTGCTTGAGGTTGCTAGAGAGTACTGGAATTCATTAAATGCAAGTGAGAGAGAAAAGTTTAGGTTTCATCATATTTCAACTGACGAAGTTTATGGTGACCTTCCTCACCCGAATGACGTAAAGCACAACTCAGATGACTTGCCTCTTTTCACAGAGCAAACCCCATATGCGCCAAGCAGCCCTTATTCTGCCAGCAAAGCCTCAAGCGATCATTTGGTTAGGGCATGGCTAAGAACTTTTGGGTTCCCTACAATTATTACCAATTGCTCAAATAACTACGGGCCGTATCATTTTCCAGAAAAGCTAATACCTTTAGTGATTCTGAATGCACTAGAGGGTAAAAGCCTACCTATTTATGGAAAGGGTGATCAAATCCGGGACTGGCTGTACGTAGATGACCATGCTCGCGCTTTATACAAAGTGGTT
Source organism: Pseudoalteromonas rubra (assembly GCF_004212645.1). Taxonomy (GTDB): domain Bacteria; phylum Pseudomonadota; class Gammaproteobacteria; order Enterobacterales; family Alteromonadaceae; genus Pseudoalteromonas; species Pseudoalteromonas rubra_G. The sequence goes on from NZ_PPUZ01000024.1 coordinate 27,905, forward strand.
ACTGAGGGGGTAATTGGCGAGACATACAATATTGGTGGGCATAATGAAAAGCAAAATATCGAAGTGGTGAAATCAATTTGTGATATTTTAGATGAATTGGTGCCTAAAGAACAAAGCTATGCTGAGCTTATAACTTTTGTTGATGATCGACCAGGTCATGACAGGCGTTATGCGATTGACTCTTCAAAAATGAATAAAGAGCTAAACTGGAACCCAGTGGAAACCTTTGAAACTGGTCTTCGTAAAACAGTGAAATGGTATTTGAATAATCAAGATTGGTGTCAGAATGTTCAAGATGGTTCATATCAACGTGAACGTCTTGGTGTGTTAGCTAATTCACTAAATGAGCGATAAAATGAAAGGAATAATTCTCGCCGGGGGGTCTGGCACCCGTTTGTATCCGATCACAATGGGGGTTTCTAAGCAGCTTTTACCTATTTACGATAAACCTATGGTCTATTATCCCCTCTCGGTTTTAATGTTAGCGGGTATTAGAGAGGTTTTAATAATCACGACTCCTGAAGACAGTGATTCGTTTAAGCGTTTATTAGGAGATGGCTCTCAATTTGGTATTAAGCTTAGTTATACCGTTCAGCCTAGCCCAGACGGCTTAGCACAAGCCTTTATTTTGGGTGAAGAGTTTATTGGTCAAGATGACGTATGCTTGGTCCTTGGAGATAACATATTTTATGGTCAAGGCTTTACTCCTAAGTTAAAGCATGCTGTGCAAAATGCGAGTAGTGGTCAAGGCGCAACGGTTTTTGGTTATCAAGTAAAAGACCCTGAACGTTTTGGTGTAGTAGAGTTTGATGAAAAGCAGAAAGCGATTTCTATCGAAGAAAAACCAACTAAGCCAAAGTCAAACTTAGCTGTAACTGGACTTTATTTTTATGATAATTCAGTTGTGAAGCTGGCAAAACAAGTTGAACCATCACACCGTGGCGAATTGGAAATAACTTGCCTAAACGAAATTTATTTAAAACAAAACAAGCTGAATGTAGAAATTCTTGGCCGCGGTTTTGCGTGGTTAGATACTGGCACACATGAAAGCTTATTAGAAGCCGCACAGTTTGTAGAAACAATTGAAAAGCGTCAAGGTTATAAAATAGCCTGCTTAGAGGAAATAGGATTTAATAATGGGTGGTTAACAGCACTTCAACTGAAAGAGCTTGCAAAGCCCATGTTAAAAAATAGCTATGGACAGTATCTAATGGACTTAGTAAAAAAATAATGTCTAAACTATTTAAAAATAAAGAGTGGGACAGTGACTTTTTCAATCGCAATATCTATACACTTGAACTAGATGCACTTGGGAACGAATTTGAAAACTGGCCTAAAAACTCACTCATTACAGTTAAGGTTGATGCTAATAATTACCAAAGTTTAGAACATATAAATAATCAGAATTTTAGTTTTGTTGAAGGTGAGCTTGTTTTTAAAAAGGCATTGCCTGTAACGGCAAACGTCACTTCTTTAACAGATTTTGAAACATATCTAGCAACAGAAGATTCTCTTGTTGAACTTAAGTGTGTTGTGACTGATTTATATGTAAATAGTCGGTTTAGAGAGCCGTGGTTTACCTCATTGGAAAGAGACCGTTTCTATCAAAAATGGATCGAAAATGCAGTCTTAGCAAAATTTGATGATTGCTGCTTAGTTTTAAAAATAGATGACACAATTTCTGGTTTTGTAACTGTACGTATCCGAGGTTCTGAAGCAACTATTGGGCTTATTGGTGTCGCTGCGCCATTTCAAGGTAAAGGTATTGGTAAACAGTTATTGCAACTCGTTCAAAAATATAGTACGGCAAAAAATGCGACAGTAATTAAAGTTGCAACACAAACAAGTAATATTTCAGCTGCAAACTTATATGAGAAAGATGGTTTTTCTATCGCGGACATTTCATATTGGTTTTATAAACAGGTTTAAAGATGATCCCTTTTAATATTCCACCTAAAACAGGCAATGAGCTTAAATATATAGAACAAGCTATCCAATCTGATAAGCTATGCGGTGATGGCCATTTTTCAAAGAAATGCGAAGCATGGTTAGAAGAAAATTTTAATACGGCTAAAGCATTACTTACACCCTCTTGCACAGCTGCATTAGAGTTAGCGGCAATATTAATAGATATAAAAGAAGGTGATGAAGTGATTATGCCTTCATATACGTTCGTATCTACCGCAAATGCATTTGTCTTACGAGGTGCAAAAATCATTTTTGTTGATGTCCGACCTGATACAATGAACATGGATGAATCACTTGTCGAAGCAGCTATAACCTCAAAGACTCGAGCCATAGTACCAGTTCATTATGCAGGCGTTGCATGTGAAATGGATACAATATTAGGAATTGCAGAAAAGCATAACCTTTGGGTAATCGAAGATGCAGCCCAAGGAGTCATGTCAACTTACAAAGATAAAGCATTGGGTACAATTGGGCACATAGGATGTTATAGCTTCCATGAAACTAAAAATTACTCTTCAGGTGGAGAAGGCGGAGCAATATTAATTAATGACCCTGAATTGGTTGCTCGAGCTGAAATTGTTCGTGAAAAAGGCACAAATCGTAGTCAGTTCTTGCATGGTTTAGTGGATAAATATACATGGCAAGATGTCGGCTCAAGCTTTTTACCCAGTGAATTACAAGCCGCTTACCTGTATGCACAGTTGGAGTCAGCTGAACTTATAAACAATTTCCGTTTATCGATATGGGATCGTTATTACGAAGCGTTCAGTCAAAAGCTACAAGCACACCAGTTACCTAATATTCCTGATTCTATACAGCATAATGCACATATGTTTTATATAAAACTTGGAAACTTTAAGCAGAGGCAAGAATTGATAGCTCACTTAAAGGAGTGTGGTGTAACATCCGTTTTTCATTATATCCCATTGCATTCAACAGCTGCAGGTCAAATGTTTTCTCGCTTTAATGGGGAGGATAGATACACAACTAAAGAAAGTGAGGTTTTATTGAGACTTCCTTTATATTATTCTCTCTCGGATGAAAACGTGGAATTAATAATTGATAGTGTTTTGAGCTTTTTATCAACTAAAGTATAAAGCGTTTCAAACTTAAATTAGTCCAATTTTTATAGTAATAGAGTGTGTGTCTTTTTGATGGTCGATAATAGATGAAAATAAAAAAATATAAATTTATTCACATTGTAAAAAATGATAAATTTATAAACGAATTCTACAATTTTATTATTGAAAACTTCCCCAGTGAAGAGCACCTCTTTATCTATGTGGTTGGTGAGCCTGAAAGCAAATTTACGATACCTGAAGCTGAAAATGTAATCAATCTCAATAATCAATATAAAGGGCTTATGAAAAGCCTACGCTTGTCTAAAATTTTACAACCGCATTGCGACGGCGCTGAAAAAATTATTTTTCACAGCTTTTATGCAAAAGACATTGTACGCTTTTTGTTTTTTAATCAAAAGTTCTTATCAAAAAGTTACTGGGTTATGTGGGGAGTTGATTTATATAATTACTCGCTAAAGATTTCTACAATCAAGTCGCTTTTAAGCTATTTTATAGCTAAAAATTTAAAGGGTAGGTTTGCGGGGTACATAACATACCTTAAAGAGGATTATAGTATTGCTGAAAAAAAATACTCTGCTAAAGGGCTGTTCCATGAATGCTTAATGTACCCAAGCAACCTTTATAAAGAATATGATGTTAAAGATAATGAAACAAATTTTATAAATATACAGGTTGGGAACTCTGCAGACCGAACGAATAATCATTTAGAAGTGCTTAGGAAACTATTACCCTATAAAGAAGAAAATATACGTATATATGTACCTTTATCTTATGGCTCTAAAGAAAATGCTAATCAAGTTATTGAACAAGGATTAAAATGGTTCGGTGATAAATTTATACCTCTTACTGAATTTATGCCATTTGAAGAATACTTAAAGTTATTAGGGTCAATTGATATTGCTATATTTAATCACAAGCGACAGCAAGCTATGGGTAACACCATTACTTTGTTAGGGCTTGGTAAAACAGTATATATACGTAGGGATACCTCACAGTGGGAGTTTTTTACAGAAAAAGGTATTAATGTAAGGGATTTTGAAAAACTAGAAAATCTGGAATTTTCAAAAGAAGAAAGAAATATTGAAATTGTGAAAACATACTTTTCTAAATCAAATTTTCTAGAACAGTTGAGAAAGATATTTGGATAAGTTGGTATTGGCCTAGTATATATTGTTATAATTGATGTTTCTCATTAACCTAATGGTTGGTTTATATGTGTGTTTTTAGTGCTTTTGGTTTATGTCCTTAAAAAATAATGCAATTACAGGTGTTAAATGGACTACAGTGTCTATGTTAACAGTTACAATATTGCAGCTATTACAGTTGTCAATATTAGCTCGCTATCTGGATCCTGCAGATTTTGGACTAATGGCTATTTTAATGGTAGTTATCGGCTTTTCTCAAGCCTTTATGGATATGGGAGTAAGTAGTGCAATTATCCATAGGCAGAAAATCACCAAAAGTCAACTGTCTAGCTTATATTGGCTCAACATTCTATCCGGCGCTTTACTGGCTATAATTATAGTTATTCTAGCACCACTAATAGCATCTTTTTATGAAGAGGCAAGGCTCGCTAATCTTCTTATGTTACTTTCATCTGTTTTTCTTATCGTAGCCTTTGGAAACCAATATCGAGTTTTATGTCAAAAAGAGCTTTTATTTAATTTAATGGCGAAAGTTGAAATCATTGCTGCTGTCTTTTCTTTTATAGTCGCGGTGTATTCTGCTTATAGTGGATGGGGAGTATATGCATTAGTTTTTGCAATGCTTACACAGGCGCTTACTTCCAGTGTATTGTTTTTGTACGTTGGGTTAGAAAAATTTCATACCCCTACTTTTTCATATAAACACAGTGAGCTTAAAGGCTTTTATTCTTTTGGCTTATTTCAAATGGGTGAAAGATCTGTCAATTATATTAGTGCCAATATTGACAAGTTATTGATTGGTAAGTTGATCGGCTTTCAGGCTGTTGGGTTTTATAATATGGCGTGGCAGTTGATTGTTTTTCCAACAGCTAAAATTAATCCCATAGTCAATAAGGTTGCATTTCCTGTTTACGCAAAAATTCAAAATGATCAAGATGCTTTAAATAGATATTATAGTATGAGTGTTAAAGTGCTGAGCTTGTTAACAGTGCCTATTTTGATTTTTTTATCTTTCTTTTCTAATGATATTGTTCTGATCTTATTTGGGGAAGGCTGGGAACAAACGGCCATATTAGTCACTGTTTTAGCATTTGTAGGGATTGGGAGAGCGTTAGGTAACCCTGGAGGAGCTTTAATTCTGGCATTAGGGCGTGCGGATGTCGGCTTCTGGTGGAATGTTTTTTGGGCTATTACCATTTCAATAACACTTTTTGTCGTTCTCTTATATTTCAAGTCTATAGAAGCGGTAGCATTTGCTCTGCTATTTTTATCAGTAACCGTAGGTATCATTTGGCATATTTTAATTGCTAAAATTGGCCGAATTTCTTATTTAGGTATATTTTTGCATTTTGTTAAAGTTGTTTTTATAGCGATTGCAATAGCTTGGATCGCTCAACTAGTTGTAAACTTGTTTCATTTTGAAAAACCTATCATAAGAGTGCTGTTAGAAGGTATAGTTTGCTTAATAATGTATGCGCCTTATTTGTTACTGGTTGAAAAGAAACTACTAATAAGTTTTAGAAAGGAATAGTTATGTTAGTATTGTTTGGCTTTAGAAAAGAAAATCAACAGTTGCTACAGTCGAGATATACTTAAAGCCGATAAAAAAGTTAAACTGCAGGTACGTTAGCTTCTGCTGGTGCTAGCTGGTTGAATGAAGTAGGTCATGATAGGTGCGTTATCACCTGTTTTAATTTTATAATGTTAAAAATAAATTATGTTCTATAAAGTTTTTTTTATAATGCTCCTCCTGCTTATCTTTGGTCAGTTCTTGCCTAGAGTAACCATTGCTGGGCTTTGGCTGGGTATTGATGATATTTTACCGCTATTATCGATACCTTTAGTTTTCTTTTTTTACGCGTCTCAAAGAAGATATTTAGGTCCAAGCTATAATTTAGTAATGCCGTTATTTATATTTGTTGTTTCCTTTGCTGTTTATGGTGCCTTACAGGGTGTTGTTTATTTAAATTTGTTAAAAATACCAACAGAGCTTTGGCAATATTTAAAGCGAGCCATATGTTTCCTTATCGCAGCTATAACCATGTATCACCTCCCATTAAAAAAGAAGATACTTGTTGTAAATGTTTTGCTGGGGGCAAGCTTTCTTTGCTTGTTTATTGGTATACTTCAACTATTTAAGATAGAAGTGGTCACGTCTATATATGGTCGTAGTGACGCTCAAATATCCAATGCGATGAACGACAACGCTTATCAACGCGTTTACAGTATCGCGGGTTTCTCTACCTCATGGGGGGGCATGAGTCTCTTTATTTTTTATGCTGCGGTAGCATTACTTACGCTCAGGCTAACTTTACAGCAAAACTTACAGATTAAAAATAAGCAAGCTATCTTCCTTATGCTTATGTTTTTCATATTATGCTTAATCAACGTTATTAGCAGTGGCTCACGTGGCGCTATGATTGCGTTTGTAGTTAGCTTTACACTTTTCCTATTTTTGTTGTCGTTTAGAATCGGAGCGAAAAGTATTTTTGTATTACCGCTTATTTGTTGTTTGTTGCTTGTTGTTGGTTATGTTGGTTCTACTCATTTTGATGAAAAAATTGCTTTTATAATATATCGATTTGAAGCATTAAGCGAATCTGCTGGCGGTGGTCGAGACCTTCAAGTACTAAATGGGCTCGCTTTGCTCAGTAGTTGGTATGAATGGCCTATGGGTGTTTCAAATGCGGTACAGCGCTCATTTAACTCATCTTGGGGAATTGAGAGTGAACCATTTAATATTCTGGTGAATTATGGTGTTATTGGTTTTTCATTAGTTTATTCGAGTCTTTTGATTATTTTATTAAAACTCAGGAAGCTGTTTTTGAAAAGCGAAAGTGCTACTTTCGAAAATAAAGTTATATATACAAGTGTTTTTTGTGGTGTTTTCGGTTATGTATTATTTTCTTTGGGTTTTTTCTATTTTGCAGAGTTAATTGTTGGGGTATATAGTTGGCTTGTGTACGGAGTACTAATTGGTGCAGGACTAGCTATGAGAAATAAGGTGATGGAATGACAATATTACACTTTTGTAGCTACTATGTAGGTTCTACAGTATTTTTTGAATTGTTTTCAGCACTTAATCAACATTGCAAGCAATTTGTTTATGTGCCAGTAAGGTTCAAACAGCAACTAAGCACAAATCAGGTGCCGAGTGTTGAATTTAAATTTGTTAAAAATCTGAGCATATTCACTCGCGCATTTTACCTGCTAAAGTTAATACGTATTCTATACCCTGCCTTTGTCACTTACTTTAAGAATTCGAGTATTAAAGTGGTACATGCACATACCTTGTATTCAGATGGGATACCCGCGTACATATTTTCACGACTAGCAGGGAAAAAATTAATCATAACTTTACGTAATACCGACGTTAATACTGGCTTTAAATATTACAGACAGTATAAGTGGTTGGCTAAAAAAGCGTTAAGCTACTCATCTAGTATTATTCTAGTTTCTCCAGCCCATAAGTTAAAGTTTCAAAACTACTTTGGTCATGCTTTTGATGACAAACTTAAAGTGATTCCAAATGGCATTAATCAGTTTTTTTTAGAAAACGCTAAGGATAAAAAGGTTTCGCCGAAAAACAAAATAATTGCTTTGCACATTGCCAATATCAATAAAAATAAAAACTTAAAAAATACCATTTCAGCCTTTTTTGAAGCAACAAAGGGTACATCTGAGCTAGAGTTTAGAGTTGCCGGCGGCACTTACGATGAGTATGTGAAGGTCTTTGGTGAATTGCCTTTGGAACATAGAGAGAAAACGGTTTTTTTAGGGAAGTTAGATAAAATGCAATTACTATCAGAGATGGATAAGGCAACTTTTTTTGTAATGGTTTCTCATCACGAGACATTTGGTCTCGTTTATATTGAAGCAATATCTCAATGTTTGCCAATTGTTTACACAGCAGGACAGGGCGTTGATGGCTATTTCAAAGATGGTGAGTTTGGTTTTAAAGCAAATTCAAGAGATGTAGATTCTATTTCTGAGGCAATCTTAAATACAACATCTAAATTTCCAAATGGGTTAGGTGCATTTGATGTAAATCCTGCGCATTCTTTCTCATGGGTAAGTATTGCAAAGATTTACAAAAACAAGGTTTATAAATAGCTTTTTGAAAGTTAACCTTCTTACTTTTTCAATAATAGTCTATGTACAAGTGCTTTCTGATGTGATGACTCAGGACGAGTGGTTGGCTATAGAAAGTTTTTTAGGATTATAAATGCATATTTTATATTTACATCAATATTTCGCTACCCCAGAGTCTAAAACTGGAACGCGCTCTTATGAAATGGCGAAACGCTTTGTAGCAAAGGGGCATAATGTAACATTCGTCACTTCGTCAGCTGCTTTTCCTCAAAGTTATACTTTTAGAAGTGGTTGGAATGAAGTTGATATTGAAGGGATTAAGCTTTTTGTATTGCATTTAGATTATTCAAATAATGATAGTTTCATATCTCGCATCTGGAAGTTTGTTTATTTTTCTATAAGATCAATCTTTAAATCTCTTTCAATCAAAGCTGATGTTGTATTAGCAACAAGTACACCACTAACAATTGCAATACCAGGTTTGATATATTCTAAATTCAAGCGTAGACCTTTAGTTTTTGAGGTGAGAGATCTATGGCCTGAACTACCAATTGCGACTGGTGTTATTAAAAATAAGCTACTTATTAAATTAGCGGAGTGGCTAGAAAGGTTTACTTATAAGAACTCTAAAAGACTAATTGGCTTATCACCGGGAATGTGTGAAGGGATCAAGAGCAAAGGAATCAGTGACAACAGAATAACCTTGGCCACAAACAGTTGCGACACTGACTTGTTTGATGTTTGTGATACTGTGGGCGTCAAATATTTAGAGAGCAAACTTGATTTCGTCAAGGGTAGAAAGTTAATCGTGTATACTGGTACCTTTGGGTTAATCAATAAGGTTGGCTACTTAGTTAAACTCGCTAAGATCGCTAAGAAGGAATACCCAAGCTTATGCTTTGTTGCGATAGGGAGTGGGATGGAAAAAGATCAGGTAATTAAGGAAGCTGCAGAAGCAGGTGTTCTCAACGAGAACTTATATATTTTGCCACCTGTTCCTAAAACGGAGATTGTAGGGCTTCTTTCTGCTGCTGATCTTTCTTTGTCTTTATTCGGCCCTGTTAAGGCCATGTGGCACAATTCTGCAAATAAATTATTTGATGCATTGGCATCTAAAACACCAATAGCAATTAACTATGGTGGTTGGCAGGAGGAGTTTATAAAGGAGCATAAGTGTGGATTGATCCTCGATCCAAATGACGCCAGCAAGTCAGCTGCAACTATTGACCAGTTTTTGAATTCGAATAGTGAGTACGAACTAGCAGTGGAAAGCTGCAAAACGTTAGCATATGAGCACTTTTCTAGAGATATTATGGCTGAACGTGTTGAAGGCGCATTACAGGAAGCGATAGAAAGTTGATGTCTTATTGAGTTAGGGAGAAAATTCTCTCGTGTTATTAAATATATATCTAATAATTTAGATTAACGATTAATGAGCTTTATTCCTTGCAGCCATAATGCTTATTGATTATAGCTTACTTTATAAAAAATTACGGTGTGGAGAGCATTTTATGAACTTAATTGGCAAAAAAGTTACTCTTCGAGCTATTGAAAAGCATGACGCTGATTTTTTACTTGAACTGGTAAATTCAGCAGAGCTTGAACATTGGGTAGTTGGTAGTTCAGTCCCTTTGTCTTCTTTACAACAAGGGAAGTGGATTGACAATTTAAGCAACTCTTATTCAAACATTCGGTTAATAGTAGAGAACATGGAAGGTGTAGTTGTAGGTTTTGCAAATATTGTTGAAATTGACTTTGTAAATAGATCTGCTGTGCATGGGGTTAAGTTTGCCAAAGAGTTTAGAGGGTGCGGCTATGCTAAAGATGCAGTGTTTACTATTATGGAATACGCTTTTAATCAGTTAAATTTGAACAGACTTGAGTCAACAATTTTAAGTTACAATGAGTCTTCTATTGGGCTATATACAAAAGCGTGTGGGTGGAATATCGAAGGTGTTAAAAAATCGGCAGTGTTTAAAAATGGTAAATATAATGATCTTGTTATGATAGGTATTACGAAAGAAGAATACAGCAAGCTTTCTTTTTAATAGCGTATTTGTGGAGTTGAAAATGTACCGCACTATTTTTAAACCTATTCTTGATTTTTTGGCTGCACTTATTCTTTTGGTTTTTTTTTCGCCAATTATTTTGATTTCATTTTTAATAATTAAATTTGAAGACCCAGATGGACCTGTGCTATTTAAGCAGAAGCGACTAGGTAAAGATTCTAAAGAGTTTCGGGTTTTTAAGCTCAGAAGTATGAAAGTATCAACTCATGACAAGGATGGCAATGAGTTATCCGATCATGAAAGAATGTTACGTTCGGGCGCACTTTTTAGAAAATTAAGTATTGATGAATTACCACAATTATTAAATATACTTAAGGGTGAGATGAGCTTTATAGGGCCAAGGCCTTTGCCAATAATATATGAGCCTTATTACAACGATGAGGAAAGGCGCAGGCATAATATAAAGCCAGGTATAAGTGGTTGGGCTCAAGTTAATGGTCGAAACAGTATAACCTGGGAAGATAAATTTAAGTTTGATGTCGAATATGTCGAAAAGTTAGGGTTGCTTTTTGATATTAAGATAGCACTTTTAACAATCTACAAAGTGTTCGCAAAGTCTGATGTTGTAGTTCGTGGAGACAGTACAAATGTAGACTTCCATACTTATAGGAAACAGCAGCAAAATGATAGGTAAGCGTTGGGAGGTTGGTAGTGAATATCACTTTGAAACAACTTCTTCCTCTGAATTTTATGAATGGCCAACGAGCTCTATATTCGTAGCGAGCGGAAGAACTCCTGTTCTATTACTCAAAGAGTTACTAGGTAATCAGGTGCTTCATTACCCCGATTTTTTTTGCTGGGATGTTATTAAGTTTTGGGAATCTCATGGTATCAAGACTAAGTCATATGATGTGAGCTTTACCGACGGGCGTTTTAAGGTTAACTTTAGCTCAGTACCCCTTCGCGGAGTCGTGCTTGCGGTCAACTTCTTTGGATGCGATGACAGTAAATCATGGCAGGACTTTAAGGCCGAAAATGATATTTTCCTCATTGAAGATCATACTCATTCGCCAGTTTCTGATTGGGTAAAAAACAGTAATGCTGATTATGCATTTTCATCATTGCGTAAAACACTCCCAATTTCTGATGGGTGTATTTTTTGGTCACCTAATTCAAGAGACTTACCTAATGCGGAGCTACCAGCTTTTAACTCAGCTATTAAAATCGAGGCAATGAAGCTAAAAACGGAGTATCTTGAAGGAGGAAACGTAGACAAGCAAGTTTTTCTGGATTTGTTCTCAGAAGGTGAATCTTGTATAGTTAAGAGTGAGCCAAGTGGAATTTCGAAGCAAGCTTTTACCCAAGTTTTTCGTGGGTACCCCGTTGACTATATCGTTACGAGGAAAAGGAATTTTGAGACATTTCTGAAGGCCCTGTCAGACGTTACCCTTAAACACATTAATCTACTGCACTATTCACACGCAGAAACCCCATTTGGAGCCATTTTTACATGCGAGACTGCTGCAGTGAGGGCAAGGCTCAGGCGCTATCTGATTGATAATAAAGTTTATTGTCCGGTACATTGGCCTCAGGAAAAGGGCAAAGTTACAGATAAAAGCTTCGCTTTGGCTGAGCGTATTATTACAATCCCTATTGATCAACGTTATTCTTTACAAGATGTTGTTTTGGTAGCTCAAATAATTAATAGATTTTTCGAAAATGAATGAATTTACAGTAATAACAGCAAAAGATGAGTGGCGAGAAGAGCTGAAGAATTACAGAGGGGACTGGTATCATAGCTGGGATTATCATCAAATTGCATCTAAAAGCAATGAAGGTAAGCCAATGCTTTTTGTGTTGACGAACGATTTAAATCAACGCTTGGCTTTGCCTTTGTTGCTTCGTGATATTACCGGAACGGACTACAAAGATATGACGTCAGTTTATGGTTACCCTGGTTTTTTGCTCTCAAGTGATAGTGCGATTGGTTTATTTGAAGAGTTTCAACAACGCTTATTTGATTGGGCTAATGGGAATTCCGTTGTTTCGATTTTCTCTCGTCTCAATTCATTAGTTGTAGATACAAAGTCTCTTGATGGCTGTTATTTAAGTGGTGAGACAGTCGTTGTTGACCTGACAATCGATGAAGATGAGCAACGTAAGCGATACCGTAAGAATTATCGCAACTTGCTGCGACGATTGGAGAGAGAAGGTTTTAGAGCTGATTGGTCTAATACGGATGAAAGCTTAAATGATTTTAAGCAAATCTATACAGAGACAATGAAAGGCCTAAACGCAGGAGATTATTACTTTTTTGACGATGCTTATTACAGTAATTTGTTAGATAGTAAAGATTTCGAGGTTAGAATTTACAATGTTTGGCTTGATGAGCTAAAAGTATGCTCTGGAATGTTCGTTTTTTGTGATGATATTGTTCAATATCATCTTAGTGGCACATTGAAAGAGTATAAAGAGTTAGCTCCCACACGTATGCTTATAGATAAAGCAAGAAAAGATGCAACTGAATTAGGGTATAAATATCTACATCTTGGTGGTGGTTTGGGTGCAGAGCGAGATAGCTTATTTAACTTCAAATTCGGCTTCTCGAAAGAGTCTATAGAGTTTTATGTATTTAAGAAAATAACAAATATGCAAGCATATAAAATGTTAAGCAACTTAGATGAAGATGATGCAGTGCCTGAAACAGGTTATTTTCCACTATATAGAAAGGTTAATTAATAATGTTAAATACTGATTTTTCGCCTTGGCCTAGCTTTACTCAAGAAGAAGCAAACGCGGTCAGTAGCGTAATTTTATCGAACAAAGTTAATTATTGGACAGGCACTGAAGGGCGCGAATTTGAAAGAGAATTTGCAACTTGGGCCGGTTGTGAATACGCAGTCGCATTAGGTAATGGCACCCTTGCTTTAGATATTGCTTTAAAAGCCTTAGGTATTGGTGAAGGTGACGAAGTTATTACAACTCCTCGTACATTCTTAGCATCGGCAAGCAGTATTGTAACAGCAGGGGCGTCCCCTGTATTTGCTGATGTCGACTTAAATAGTCAAGCAATTACAGCTTCATCTATTAAAGATGTATTAACTGCCAAAACTAAGGCAGTAATTGTCGTTCATTTGGCCGGTATGCCAGCCGAAATGGATGAGATTATGGCTTTAAGTGAAGAGTACGGTTTTTATGTAATTGAAGACTGCGCTCAAGCGCATGGCGCTAAGTATAAGGGCAGGTCAGTGGGTTCAATTGGTCATGTAGGGGCCTGGTCTTTCTGCCAAGATAAAATTATGACTACGGGCGGAGAAGGCGGGATGGTCACCACTAACTCGAAGGAGCTGTGGTCAAAAATGTGGAGCTATAAGGACCACGGGAAGAGCTTCGACGCAATTTATAATAGAGAACACCCTCCCGGTTTTAGGTGGTTACACGAAAGTTTTGGTACCAACTGGCGCATGACTGAAATGCAGGCCGTAATAGGCCGTATACAGCTGACTCGTATGACTGAATGGACAGAAAAACGCCAGAAAAATGCACAACTCATCGACAATGCACTTGGCGATCTGAGTGTTGTTAGGCTTGTAGAAGTACCCGATCACACAGAACATGCGGAATATAAACACTATGTATTTGTTCGCCCAGAGAATCTTGCCGATGGCTGGACTAGAGATAAAATAGTTCAAAATATTAGTGAGTTAGGAGTTCCTTGCTTTCAAGGAAGCTGTTCAGAGGTCTATCTTGAAAAGGCATTTGACGGCACTCCGTGGAGACCAAAAGAGCGTTTGAAGAACGCGGTAGAGCTTGGGGAAACCTCAATCATGTTTCTAGTCCACCCAACACTCACTAGTGAAGAAATGGTGAAAACCACAGCGGTCATCCGCGAAGTATTTACCAAGGCTTGTCGTTAGGTTGTCCAAGCCTTACCCTAAGCACAGTGTATTAAGTTGGCTAACTGTGCTTTTTTATATATCATTTATCATGCAACAATAAATATGTCTTTGTGGACCAAATGACTAAGCTTAAGGATGTTTCATGGATAGCTATTTGCGCTCAATGTTGAGTGCCTCTCGGGCAAAAAAGCGCCTAATTACTTTGTTTATTGATTCGTTGTTTATCATAAGTGCTTTCTGGCTTGCTTTGATAGTACGTCTCGATAGCTTTGAGCCATTGGTGTATAGCTATAACTGGCTTTTGTTGAGCCTCGTTCTTCCCATTAGCTTGTTTTCTTTTATCAACCTTGGTTTATATCGAGCGGTACTAAGATATGTTGGTGCACATGCAGTGGGAGCCATAGTTACAGGCACCGTCATTAGCACTGTTACGCTGGTGATATTGGCTTTTTTCCTGCAAATTAGCATTCCACGCACAATGCCGCTGATCTATGCATGGCTGGTTATTCTGTCAGTTGGTGGTTCCAGAATAATGGTAAGAGCAATGGTTGGCAGGCTTGCATCTGTCAATAAGCTACCAGTAGTTATTTATGGCGCTGGTGATGCTGGGAGGCAGCTGGCGACCGCGCTAGGAGCGGGACCTGATTACTATGTTACCGCATTCATCGACGACGACACTTATAAACATAACTCAATTATTCTGGGGATCCCGGTTGTTGCGTTTGAATCACTCTATAGGTTGATAGATGCAGGTAGAGTAAAAAAAATCCTTCTGGCATTACCCAGCGCATCAAGAGCCCGGCGCAAAGAGGTGCTTGCTAAGCTAGAAAAGCTACCTGTGGAAGTACTTACGATCCCTGGTATGGCTGCTGTGGTTGAAGGCAAAGCAAATCTGGATGAAATCAAGGACGTAGAAATCGAGGACTTACTTGGTCGTGATAGCGTTTCACCTAAATCTGAACTGATGACTGCAAATATTAAAGATAAATGTGTGATGGTTACTGGAGCTGGCGGGTCTATCGGATCTGAGTTATGCCGTCAAATCGTTGATAATCAACCTAGTAAGTTGGTCTTATTTGAGCTCTCAGAGTTCGCACTATACTCAATTGAAAAAGAACTCTCTGAAACTATCAGGAAGAAAGGGCTGGATATTGAGATTATACCAATCGTTGGCTCTGTACAACGAATTAACCGAACGGAAACATGCATGAAGGCCTTTGCTGTTGAGACTGTATATCATGCAGCAGCTTACAAACATGTTCCTCTAGTTGAACACAATGTTGTTGAGGGGGTGCGTAACAATGTATTTGGTACTTATTACGCAGCCAAAGCAGCTATTAATTCCGGCGTTAAAACTTTTGTTCTGATTTCCACAGATAAGGCGGTTAGGCCCACTAATGTAATGGGGGCGACCAAGCGCATGGCTGAATTGGTACTGCAAGGTTTAGCAAAAGGGCAAAATACAACCCGTTTTTGTATGGTGCGTTTCGGAAATGTGCTTGGTTCTTCAGGCTCGGTTGTGCCTTTATTTAGAAAGCAAATTAAACAAGGTGGTCCAATCACGTTAACTCATCCAGAGATAACGCGTTTCTTCATGACTATCCCAGAAGCTGCTCAGTTGGTTATTCAGGCCGGTGCCATGGGGAAGGGGGGAGATGTGTTTGTCCTTGATATGGGGGAATCGGTCAAAATAAAGGACTTGGCGGTAAAAATGGTGCACCTGTCCGGGCTTGAGGTAAAAAGTGAAACTAACCCACATGGTGATATAGAAATCAAATGTACTGGCCTAAGACCAGGAGAAAAGTTATATGAAGAGTTGCTGATCGGTGAGAATGTTGAACAGACCACCCATGAGCGGATTATGACTGCAAATGAAGTGATGTTGCCGCTAAAAGAACTTGAAGGTATTTTAGAGTCACTAGATAAGGCCTGCCATGATTTTGATCATGAGGTGATAAGACAGCTACTTTTGAAAGCGCCAACTGGATTCAATCCCACAGACGGTATTTGTGATCTCGTTTGGAATGCAAGGCAGAACGCCGAACCACAGCTTGAGAATAAGGTGGTTAATCTTAAGTAATAGGTTAGCTGAGTAGTATAATCGCTCGGCTATTTTTACTTTGCGGGTTTTAGGTTGTTAGGTTGCTTGTTACATTGTTCTAGCTATTTTGAAATGAGGAAGAAACTGGTGCACGCCATAATTCAGTCCTTTTTTGTTGTGTTTCAATATGACTATTGACCGTTAACTGTTTCTTTTTCACTCCCATTTATAAAGCTCTTAGTGTTATAGTAGCCGTAAATTTTCTCTACAACTGAATACCTTAACCGGACAGAGGACTATGTCTAAATTAACCCCTATTCTGGCAAGCAGCCTGTTATCTATATCGCTACCTAGTGGTGCCAGTGAGGCACCAAAAAACCACCAAAATTTTACTGGCTCTACAGGTTTAGTGAATACGCCCTCTGCAAAGGTTCTAGCGCCAGGCGTGATTGACATCGGTTATAACAACCAGCTCAATTTTAGGGGGGTAGACTATGTTGATGGTTACAATTATATTTTTTCGGCAGGTATGTGGCCTGGGTTAGAAATCAGTGGTCAGATTTCCAGCAGTAGCATGCATGACAATGGGTTTCTTTTAGCTGCGTTAGGTGACGATCAAGTTCGAGATTTATCCTTCAACGCTAAATATCAAATCCCTCTGATCCCCGACGATTGGTTTAATTTAGCCATTGGCGGGAAAGACATTGGTGGAGCCGCAAACCACTATGAATCTTACTTTGCTGTTGCCTCAAAAGACTGGCTAGACTTTCGCTTTTCGACCGGGATAAGCACCAGTAAAAGCGACATCGGTATGATGGATGGCGTGTTTGCGGGTGTTGAATGGCAGCCGCTTGAGTGGTTTGCATTGCAGCTTGAGCATGACGCGGAAGCGGTGAATGCGGCAGCGCGTGTGACAGTCCCTAAAGCCTGGCTGTTTGATCTTGGTACCCTGACGCTGACAAGTCGATTCTATAGCAACACAGATCACAGCGAAAAAGACACCTATTATGGCATTAATTTCTCTATGCCTTTATCTGAGCAATCCCGAGCGGACTATCAGGAAATAAAACCCGCGCCGGACAATGCAGGCGTGATAGCGCAATTGTCAGAGCAAGGCGTACAACGTACGAAACCACCTAAAGCTACTCCTCCTAAATCGGTGAATTTAGACACAAAAACACAAAGTAATGACCTAAGTTTGACTCAGGAAGTCAATGTCGGTGAATTGAACACTGAGATCCGGGCTCTTAAGCAGGCGCTGGTTGCAGATGGGTTCGAGAATGTTCAGGTGGGTATGAATCGTGAACCTGTTATTGTTGTGAAGTTCGAAAACCCAGTATTCAACCGCAATGATATTGACGCCATAGGGGTTGTGCTGGGCCGAGTCGCACAATATATCAGTAATGATAGTGCGAGCTACACAGTTCAGCTGAGCAAGCATGATATTCCATTGCTGTCCTTGTCAGGACAAGTGAGCAGTTATCGACAATTTATTACTGAGGGGACCTCGCCAGGTGTTGTCATTCGTCAGGGGATGATGGATGTGCCGGGCGGTGTTGCCTGGATTGGTGATGGCTCCGTGAACAGCCCTTACTTCAAGCCGCGTCTGACCATAGGCCCCGCATTGAGTTCAACCTATGCGACAGAATTGGGTGTGTATGACTTTTCATTGGCGCTCAGAGCGGATCTGGAAATCCCGCTATGGCGTGGCGCGGGTGTTAACATCACAGCACAAACTGTGGTTGCAGACACTGAAGACTTCGAGCCGGGTGATACCTTTGAGTCTCGCCGTGAGCAAAATGGCCTGGAGCGTGCCATTTTCTATCAAACATTTGATTTGCCATTTGGTTTATATAACCAAACCCAGGTCGGCTTTTTCAGGGAGTACTATGATTACACAGGCATTATTAATGAAACTGCCTGGGTAAGCCCGTCAGGTCGCCATAAGTTGTATAATACGTATGGCTTCTTTGACTATGAAGACTTTGATGGCGATCGTGACTACCATGTTATGGGATATCAGTACCATTGGGTTGAGCAAGATATTTCATTCCACCTGTCCGGGGGCGAGTTCTGGCAGCGTGATAAAGGAATGAAAGTAGAGACCAAATTCTGGTTTGGTGACAGCTATGTGTCAGTCTACGCCTACGATACGGACGTACAGGTTGCAGGTATTTCTTTCAGTATTCCACTGACACCGAGAAAAGACATGGCAGTATCTGAGTATGGTCAGGTGAAGGGTAATCAGGCATGGCGTCATGGTGTGAGCACACGTATTAGCGACGAGCATAACGCGTTAGTGTATAAGAAGGCCTATACACCTGAAACTTCTATCAGCTTAGATCGCACCTACTTTAACCAGGGCCGATTGTCTGGCAGTTATGTCTATGCCAACCTGGCCAGACTGCGCGAAGCGTATCTGACCTTTAAATAATCCCACCGTTAAAGCCGGGCTGATCTTATAATCAGCCCGGACAACCGGCATCCTGCTACCGCCTTCTTTGAACGTTTTATCTGCAACGCATCAGTAACTGTGATCTATCACAAATAAATTCAGTTTGATGACAAAAATCTGAAATTTATGCTTGAGAATTGTGTCTTTCGCTCCAATACTTAGTTATAGGTAAACAACAAAAGGGAGCGCTTATGAAAATTAATCTTTCAGGCCACCATGTAGATATGACAGAAGCAGTAAAACAACACGTTGATGAAAAGTTTGCCAAAGTCGCTAACCACTTCCCGTCGCTGTTGTCGATAGACGTCATAGTCAGTAAGGAACACAAGAAATTTTATACTGAGATCAACACTAATTATTCAGGAGCCCGGATATCCGTAAGAGGAGAAGATGACGTCATGTATCCGGCCATTGCAAATGCAGCTAAAAAACTAGACGCTGCACTGAAACACAGAAAAGGCCAGCTAAAGGCCAACAAACACGAAAAACCTGTGAGCACGACGCCGCCTATCGCCCATGAAATCATTCAGGAAATGAACCTGAATTAGAGATAGAAACAAAGAAGCCACCCAAGCGGTGGCTTCATTCGTAATGCCCTTCACACAGCCCCGTCAAAGCCCATCTGGCGCCAGGACTCATAAACGAATACAGACACCGCATTAGACAGGTTCATGCTTCTGCTGTCTGGTCGCATGGGGATCCGCAGCCGCTGCTCAGGTGGCAATGAGAAAATGATATCTTCCGGCAAGCCCCGTGTTTCAGGACCAAACAACAGGCAGTCACCACTTTGATAGTCTGGTTCATGATGATAACGCGTGCCTTTTGTTGTACAGGCAAACACTCTGTTTGGCTTGCGCGCTGCTAGGTAGTCCTCCAGTGAAGCATAGCGCTTTACGTCACTGAACTCATGATAATCCAGTCCGGCACGCCTGACCCGCTTGTCGTCCCAGTCAAAGCCCAGAGGCTCAATAAGATGCAAAGAAAACCCGGTATTGGCACACAAGCGAATGATGTTGCCTGTATTGGGGGGAATTTCAGGTTGATATAATACGATGTCTAACATGGAAAACCTCAAAGTGATATTGCCTGCAGTATAGCGCATCCTGCATGAGGGCTAAAAGTCGTGGTGATAGCTGAGCTGATATAAGCAGGATCGTCAGTCTAACTATTCAATCCAGCGTCACTAATTTTTCATTTTCATGACTTACACTATAAGATAAGCCTAACCCGGAGTTTAACGAGGTTGTTGAGGTAATAGGTGACCCATAATTATGACTTTTTAGTTCGATTTTCCAGTATCTTTACACTGGTCATGGCGGCGCTGATGATAGCGGCCAAGGCCTGGGCGTGGCTGGCGTCCGGCAGCGCGGCGATGCTGGGATCGCTCACTGACTCTCTGCTTGATGTCAGTGCATCTATGATGAGCTTTTTGGTGCTGAGCTATGCGCTTCGCCCCGCTGATGACGATCATCGCTTCGGCCACGGTAAAGCTGAGGCTCTGGCTGGACTCGGGCAGGCTGCGTTTATTGCGGGCTCTGCCTGTCTTTTGACCTTTCATGGTATCGAGCGCTTATTTAACCCGGTAACCATTCAGCACAGCCTGCTGGGGGTCTGGGTCAGTCTGTTTGCCGTCGTCTGTACATTTGCGGTGGTCGTGGTACAGCATCAGGTTGTAAAGCGTACTCAGTCAATCGCTATTAAAGCCGACTCCTTACATTATAAAGGGGATATTCTCCTTAACCTGGCAGTGCTGACGGCCTTATTGCTGAGTCACTGGCAGGTGCAGCATGCAGACGCTTTGTTTGCCATAGGGGTTGCGGCCTACTTGCTCTATAACTGCTGGGAAATCGCCCGGGAGAGCGCAGATCACCTGATGGACAAAGAGCTACCCGATGAAGAAAAAACTGAGATTATTCTGCTGGCGTCCAGCCATGATGAGGTTTATGGGGTGCACGATTTGAGAACCAGGCAAAGTGGCAAAGTGAAGTTTGTACAATTGCACCTGGAGCTGGACGACCATATTCCGCTAGCCCGCGCACATCAGATCAGCGATGAAGTGGTGGCCCATATTAAAGCGGCGTTTGAATCGGAAATGGACATTCTGATCCATCAGGATCCCGTGTCACTGGCGGTATCACCGGCCACATAGTCAGACATAGAGGGGGCTGTTGCGGGTCCCTGTTTGATGAGCTGGTGGGCAAACGTATAAAACTGCTTCAGTACAGCCCGTCTGATTGGGTCCACCTCACACAATAGCTCGTGTTTACCTGGGTAATGGTGTAACTGGCAGCTGGTATTGTTGGCCGCAAAATGCGCATGGGCGGCAGGGCAAACAATGCTGTCATGTTGTGCGCTGGCGATGCTTACAGGCAGATCAATGCGTTGCCGTGCCATGCTCTGTGTAAATTGCAGCGCCTGCTGCAACCAGCGAAAACTCACCCCGCCCAGCTGTAAGCCAGGATACTGCTGATATAACTGCCTGAATAACGAATAGCGCACCTCGCACTGCGTCAGTTCATTGTCTGCAAAAGCTTTGGGCAAGTAGTCTGCCTGACCGACGGCGTAACCTTGTCCCAGCCCCAGCGCACAGGCTGTTGTGGCAATCCCCTGAGCAAGCCAGGCCGGGTAGGGCGCTGTGTTAATCGCAAACATAGGCGCGCTGAGAAAGGTACCAACGACGGGGCTACTGTAACGTGTGAGATAATCGCAGGTGATAGCGCCGCCCATAGAGTGGGCCAGAATCACGCTCTGTCCGTGCCACTGAGGTAAGACGACCTGATTGATGAAAGCATCAAGACAATCACCATATTGCGCAAAACGTTCAATATAGCCAATGTGCAGGTTGTCAAGAAAACGGCCAGACAGACCCTGACCAGGATGGTCATAGGTAAAAACGGCAACCTGATTGCGGCTAAACTCCCAGATCAACTCCTGATACTTATGTGCCGATTCTATCCGGCCGTTGACCAGTATGACGGCAAATCGGGCGTGCTCGGGTATATGGCAGGCATAAAAAAGCGGCCCGATAAGGCTGTCAAAGGTGCCTTTCTGGCACGCTTGCCAGTGCGCTTCTATTTGCGCCAGATTATCGGATAAGTGCTTACTTTCGCTATAAAACATGCTTGTCTATTGGCAGCTCTACGGTGACACGCAGACCATCGTGATTACTAAACTGAATACGACCATGATGCACTTTTATGGCATGTTGCGCAATTGCCAGTCCCAGGCCAAATCCGCCTGAGCCCGCAATGCCCTCTGGTGTGCGTGACTCTGAGGCTCTGAAAAAAGGAATGCAGAGTTTTTCCAGCATGGCGTCGCTGACTCCCGGCCCGTCATCACAAATTGTTACGCTCAGCCGGTTGTTATCACACTGCGCATTCAGCGTAACTCGTTTGCTTGCGTACTTTATGGCGTTTCGCAATATGTTCTCAAACGCGCGACCAAGTAGCATGTCATCCACCGTCAGGGTGAGCTCTGGTAATGTTTCCCAGCTCACCTCTTTGCCCAGTTGCTGGCTCTCAAAGCTGGCATCGTCAAGAATGGGGTCCAGCAATTCAGCCAGTGATATAGCATGCAGGCTCAATTGCTGCTGCTGAGATTCCAGTCGCGATAATTGCAGGATATCACTCAGCATATGTTCAAGCAGATGTGCCTCTTTCTCAACTCTTTGCAGATAGGGCATAAGTGGCTCAGGTGCTTTATCACTGGCAATCCCATTTGCCATCTGCAGGCGCGTGAGCGGCGATCTGAGCTCATGAGAGATATCTGCCAGCAGGCGCTTTTGTTGTGTAACATGTGCCTCGAGGTGGCTGGCCATCAGGTCAAAGTCTTTGCCCAGCTGCCCCAACTCGTCCTGGCGTGAGGTGCTGATGTTTGCGCGCGTATCCAGTTTTCCCTGTGCCAGTGCCGCAGCGGCTTGTTGTAACTGCCTGACTGGCTTGAGCAGGCCACGGGTAAACCACAGGCTAAAGCCAAAGCTGGCGAGGAGTAGGATCAGTATCTTCACCCATGTCGGTAGTAATCTGATCTTTGTTAGCACCCGGGGATCGCGGTGATCCATCAGCTGAAAAAGCTGATACGATTCGCCCTGCAGCCGAATATCCAGCGGGCCAAACGCCCGGTATTGCTCCGTGTCAACAACTTGCGGGGGCGCATTAACAGTAAAGTTCAGAAGTGACAAATCCCACTCCTGCAAGGCTGGGTGACCCAGCACACTTTTCAATTCGTCGCTGTGGCGTAAGTAAATTTTTGGCCCGTGGCTACGGTTACGACCGGGCAGTAAGTTTGTAAGTGGCTGACCTGGGCGGTTGTCAGCGCGGCGTTCCAGAGTACGTTGCAGATGATGCAGATTCTTGAGCATCGCCGGACTTAGCTGGCGAGTTTCTAATAGCTTGGGTTGCAACAGGCTGACACTCATCAGCAGCACTAAAGTGGCGGCAATCGTTCCCCAAAACCACATGAATACTTTTATTAGTAAGTACTTCCTCATTCTATGCCTTTAGGAAAATATAGCCTGAGCCACGTAAGGTTTTGATATAGGTATGCGAACTATGCTGCGCGATTTTCTTTCTGACATTGCTGACATGCATATCAACCGATCTGTCGTAGGGTGCTAAAGGGCGGCCAAGTACAGTGTGTGACAGAGTTTGTTTAGTCACTGGCTGACCGGCTGATTTAATCAGCTGATGCAGCATTTCGTATTCCGTGCCAGTTAATGGCAGTGGCGTGCCTTTTATACTGGCTGTACGTGACGCCAGGTCCAACTCCAGATCCTGATATTTGAAACTGGGTGCCACTGTATTGTGCAGCAGATGTGCGACGCGCCGGGTGATGGCTTTGATCCGTGCCAGCAGCTCTCTGTGGTTAAAGGGTTTGGGGATGTAGTCATCTGCGCCCAGCTCCAGACCGAAAATACGATCGAAATCATCGCCTTTGGCCGTCAGCATGATCACCGGCGTCATTTTTTTTGCGCGTAATGCTTTAAGCACTTCAAAGCCGTCCAGCTGGGGCAGCATGACATCAAGCAGGATCACATCAAACTCTCTGGTTAGTGCTGTATCCAGCCCCTCTGTGCCGGTATGAGCGGTATAAACATCGCATCCTTCGTTTTGCAGATACTCCTGCAAGAGTTCACACAGGCCCCGGTCATCGTCAATTATCAGTACATTCGCGCTCATACTGTTACTCAGTTTCTGTTCCTGTGCTTATCTTACCTTACTATAGAAGTAAGGTGACTGACTTTACACTTCTTTACGCTTAATAGATTAAGGCGGATTTGCGAATGTGTGGGAGCTGAAACAGCACTTGACAAAACTTTACACAGCCTTGACGTTGCTTTGCTCTGGCGTTGCTAAAGTGGTATCCAGCTTAACAGGAGACGCTATTATGAATACACAGACCAAAACCAAAATCCGTTATACACTTAAAGCACTGTTAATGGCCTCAGTGCTGGCCGGCAGTGGTGCTGCACTGGCTGATACCGACGTCAATGAGACACAGCCCAGAGCAATGAGCGAGAAGCCGATGAAAAGCCTGGGTCACATACTGCTGTCAAAGCGTGCGGTAAAGCACCTGGGTTTGACTCAAAGCCAGCAGGATGAATTAAAAAATCTTTTTGACGCGCAGCGCGAGCAGGTGAAAAGCTTGCGTGGTGACAAAGACAAAGGTGAGCACCATGAAGCGTTTAAGTCACTGATTGAGGACGAACAATTCGACAAAGCGCAGGCACAATTGTTACTGGAGCAATTTCAGCCACAAAAGCGTGAGATGATGCTTATCCGGCTGGAAACACAGCACAAGGTGTATCATATTTTAACTGAAGAGCAGCGCGCTAAACTCAAGCAACTGCGTCACAAGCGCATGGCCAAAAAGCACCATCAACACCAGTCCTCGTAACGATTATGAAAAGGTAAACTGCCCGGATGACTACCGGGCAGGGCTTATTCTTTAAAGAAATTATCGTCGTTTTTGGCCAGCATTGCTTCCAGATCTTCCACCATATCTCTGGCAGCTTCCGGCGACAGATCGGCACTGTTGAGTGGCGTTGAGATTTTATTGTTCTCTTCAGACCACTCACCTAAATCTATAAGCTGGCAACGTTTAGAGCAAAAGGGACGATGTGGGCTTTGCGCCGACCAGACCACGGCAGCCTGGCAAGTAGGACATTTTACAGAAACAGGCATAAGCACCTCAGCATAACTCATTTTCTCTATTGTACTGTGTGGTCGCCTGGCCGTCACGGGTCGCAGACTAATTAGTAACTGGTTACCCGGTTAATCTCAGCCAGAGAGGTGATCCCATCGGATGCTTTTTTCAACCCTGACTGACGCAGATTCGCAAAACCCTGGCTCGCGGCAAGCTCGGCAATTTCCAGTGAGTTACCGCCTTCCATAATGGCATGTGAGATTTCTGGTGTGATCTTCATCACTTCATAAATACCGACCCGGCCCTTGTAACCATCGGTACAATGATCGCATCCTTTGGGAGCATAGAGGGTCATATTCTGAATCTGCTCAGCAGTAAAGCCCTGGCGTTGCAGCTCTTCGGTGGGTAATTGCTCTGGCTCTTTGCACTTGGGGCATAAACGGCGAGCCAGTCGCTGAGCGATGATCAGGCTGACTGAGCTGGCCACGTTATAGGCTGGTACACCCATGTTGAGCAAGCGAGTGAGGGTTTCTGAGGCTGAGTTGGTGTGCAGGGTACTCATCACCAGGTGGCCTGTTTGGGCAGCCTTGATGGCGATTTCTGCGGTTTCCAGGTCACGGATCTCACCAACCATGACGACATCGGGGTCCTGACGCAGGAATGCCCGCAATGCATTGGCAAAGGTCATATCTGCTTTGGTGTTGATCTGTACCTGATTAATACCTTCGAGATTGATCTCCACCGGATCTTCCGCAGTACTGATGTTACGCTCTGGCTTATTGAGGATATTCAGGCCGGTATAAAGCGACACCGTTTTACCCGAGCCCGTTGGGCCGGTGACCAGGATCATCCCCTGTGGCTGCTCAAGGGCATTTAGATACATGCTCTTCTGATCCGCTTCATAACCGAGCGCTTCAATGCCCAGCTTGGCGGCGGATGAATCTAAGATCCGCATCACGATTTTCTCACCCCACATGGTTGGCAGGGTACTGACACGAAAGTCTATGCTCTTGCGCTCGGAGATTTTCAGCTTGATACGGCCATCCTGTGGCTTGCGTTTTTCCGCGATATCCAGGTGAGACATCACCTTGATACGGGCTGACAGGCGGCTGGAGAGAGCATGAGGCGGACTGGCCATTTCATGCAGCAAACCGTCGATACGAAAGCGCACCCGGTACTTCTTTTCATAGGGTTCAAAGTGCAGATCCGATGCGCCCTTTTTGATCGCATCCATGAGGATCTTATTGATATAAACGATGATAGGGGCATCGTCTTTTTCTTCATCGTTGTTTTGTGCTTTGGGTTCGTCCTCGACATCCAGGCTGGCGAACTCTTTAAATTCATCCTCACTCAGGCTGAGGCTGCTGTTATCGTCAAACAGTTGGTCAATTTTGTGGTCGAGCAGTTTGTAGTCAACAACCACAACCTCACATTGCAAACCGGTGCTGAATTCAAAGTTCTCGAAGGCCCCGTAATCGGTGGGATCTGAGGTCGCAATAAAGAGTTTTCGATCCTTTTTCACCAGCGGCAGCAAATGGTGCTGGCGAATGAGCTTTTCTTTGACCAGCTCTTTAGGAACCTGAGTAATGTCAAAGCCGCTCAGATCAAAATAGGGCACCCTGAACAAATCAAGGCACTGCTCGGCCATCTCCTGACTGCTCATGCCACTACACAGACAAATGAGCTCTGCCGTTGAGTGGGCATCGGCTTGTTTGGCTTTGACCTGCTCAGCAGTGAGTTTGCCAAGGGTAATAAACTTTCTCAGTAATGGCGAGTGATGTTCCATAATGCTCTTAAGACTTCAACGAGTTACACTAAATGTAGCAAAAAATACGGTGATCCGGGTAGCGAATTAACGGCAAACCGGGCTGGATGTGAGCGGGTGCTCCACTCATCATGCATGATTGGCCTCTGCAAGCTGTAAAAAGCTTTTATGTAAGGCGGTAAGTTGTGCTTGCATCGCTTCAAGCGGTTGGTTGTTGTCGAGAATAAAGTCGGCTTTTGCGCGTTTATCGGCTCTGCTCATTTGCGCTGCAATGATCTGCTCAACTTGCTGCTGGTGGGCATTGTCTCGCGCGCAGGTGCGCGCTATCTGCACCTCCACAGGCACATCGACGAGCAGGGTTTTATCGCAGTATTTATCCAGCGTATTCTCAAACAGCAAAGGCGCCGATAAAATCACATAATCGCTGTCAGCGTGCGCCAATTGTGCCAGCAGCTGAGTGCGGATCATCGGATGGAGCAAGCTGTTCAGCCAGTTTTTTTCATCTTCGTCGGCAAAGATGATTGCACGCAGCGCCTGGCGGTCCAGCATGCCTTCCTCTGTGAGGATGTGCTTACCGAAATGGGCCACAATGGCTTCCAGCCCTTGGCTGCCTGGTTCGACTACCTCTCTTGCCACTACATCGGCATCCACAACGCAGATCCCTTTTTGGCTGAGGTAGTCAGATACAGTGGTTTTACCGGCACCGATCCCGCCGGTTAAGCCTAAGATCCAGTTGGCCATGGGTTATGCTCCTAACAACGAAAGATACCAGCGACTTAGCTGCTCACCATATAACAGTGTCAGCCATCCGGCAATGGCCAGGTAAGGGCCAAAGGGGATTGGAGTCGCTTTGTCTTTGCCTTGCACGGCCAGTTGAGTTGCACCAATGACGGCGCCAACCACGCTGGATAACAAAACAATAATGAGCAGTGACTGCCAGCCCATCAGCGCGCCAAAGACTGCCAGCAGTTTAAAGTCGCCAAAGCCCATACCTTCTTTACCTGTGAGTAGCTTAAACGCCCAGTAAATGCTCCACAGACTCAGATAACCCACAGCTGCGCCTGTGATGGCTTCGGCGGGAGGAATGGTGATGCCCGCGACGGCGGCCAGCAGGGTAAACCAGAGCAAGGGCAAAGTGAGCTGATCGGGCAGCAGCATGTGGTCAATATCGATAAAGATCAGGGCTATCAGTACCCAGGTCACCAGCAAATACACCAAAGCCTGTGGGGTAGCGGAAAAGTGCCAGGCCAGCCAGAGCGACGCTGCGCCGGTCAGTAGCTCAACCAGCGGATAACGTTTTGCAATGGGGGTTTGGCAGTAAGCGCATTTGCCCCCCAGGAATATCCAGCTGAGTAGCGGAATATTGTGCTGAAGTTTTATTTTTGTGTTGCACTTGGGACAGGTTGAGCCCGGTGTCATCAGGTTGAATGTAGCGGGTTCGCTTTGCTCGGGCGCCTGCTCCAGAATGACCCGGCATTCGGCCTGCCAGTTACGTTGCATCATCACGGGCAGGCGGTAGATCACCACGTTTAAAAAGCTGCCGATACACAGGCTGGTTAGTGCGACAGTGAGCAGCCAAAACCAGGTTTGCTGCTCCATAAGGTGCCAAACTTCTTGCATAATAAAGTCTTTGTTATTGTTAAATGACGGTGCCGAGCTGGAATATAGGTAAATACATAGCAACAATCAAGCCGCCAACCAGCACGCCCAGGATCACCATAATCATAGGTTCGAGTAATGACGACAGCCCATCGACCGCATCATCTACTTCCTGCTCATAAATACTGGCCACTTTTGCCAGCATGCTGTCGAGTGCGCCAGACTCTTCTCCGATAGACACCATTTGAACCACCATATCGGGAAAGATCTTGGCATTACGCATGGCCCAGTTCATCTGATTACCTGAGCTGACTTCACCTTTAATGTCTAAGATGGCATTTTTGTAGATGATATTTCCGGAAGCTCCGGCGGCGGACTCAAGCGCATTGACCAAAGGCACGCCTGCTGCAAAGGTGGTTGATAAGGTTCTGGCGTAGCGGGCAACGGCCGCTTTTTTGAGTATTTCGCCAATGGCTGGGATCTGTAGCACCATGCGGTCGTTAAAATGGCGCACTGCGGCGCTGCGTTGCAGGGCTTCTTTGTACGCATACCCGGCACCGCCAAGACCAATTAGGAATAACCACCAGTATTCTTGCATAAATTCAGAAATACCCAGTACCATCAGGGTAAAGCCTGGCAGTTCTGCTCCGAAGCCGGTAAAAATTTCTTCAAACTGGGGCACAACAAATATCAATAGGATGGAGGTCACGATCAAAGCAACGGAAAGCACTGCAATGGGGTAAAACATCGCCTTTTTAATTTTAGACTTAAGTGCTTCGGCTTTTTCTTTATACAGGGCAACCCGGTCAAAGATCCGATCCAGCGCCCCTGATTGCTCGCCCGATTCAACCAGATCGCAGTATAGCTCATCGAAATATTTGGGATGGCTGCGCAGCGACTTGGCCAGTGGCTGACCAGCTTTTACTTCATCGGCAATGTGGGTGATAAGCTTACTGAGGCTTTTGTTCTTTGCCCCCGACGCAATCATATCCAATGCCTGCACTAATGCCACCCCTGCGGTCAGCATAGTGGCAATCTGCCGGGTGACGACGGCAATGTCTTTAGGGGTAATTTTTTGGGTGCTGCTTAACCCGAATAACGGCTTAGGTTTGCGCTTTACTTTAGAGGGCGTGATCCCTTGTTTGCGCAATTGCGCTTTAACCAGGGCGACACTGGTGCCGGTGAGCTCGCCTTGCAGGCGTTTACCACGGGCGCTTACGCCGACCCAAATAAAGGTATCGACTTTGGCAGCGTTTTTGTCGGGTTGATTCATAAGGAGCTTACTTGCAAGAGAGCAAAGCCCTCCTGCAATAATTCAGCATTATTGATTAGTTTGCTGTACAGCTTGCAGGTAACCAGCTTAACTGAGCCGGAGCCGTTGCAGTGCCATTACACTTCCAGCTGGCAATTTGGAATCCACCAGTGAAGTCTGTGTCTGCAGCATCTGCACCAGCTGTGGTTTGCGGTGTCAGTGTTACAACCAAGCCATTCATATCGCCTGTACCTGTAATTGTTATCTGGCCAGCAGCGTCGATTACCAGTGTGGTGACATATTGAGTGCCTTCAAAATCGTCGTCACAGACAGCTGGGTTACCGCCAATTTGTGCTGTTTCAGTTGCACACGCTTTAGGCATAGTGGCAGCTGCGATAAGCTCAGAGGCTTTAGCACGGTTGATGTAATCCTGGTATGCCGGCAGGGCAACGGCAGCAAGAATACCTATGATTGCGATTACAATCATTAATTCGATAAGGGTAAAACCACCCTGTTGTCTTTGCGTCATGATGTGTCTCCTAAGGGATGTTAGACCCGATGCCAGCAACCACTCACACCAGGGGTTTATTAAATTTGTGCTCTAAGCAACTAGACCCAGTATAGGTCTTTATTCCTATAATAAATTTGTTGTAAATCAAAGTGAGTAATCATTCTTTTGGCGTAGTTCTCGGTATTTTTATGTATCGAAAAACATATTTACCGAGAAAAGCTCGCCCCGTTACCCATCAGTCTACGACATTACTATGACAATTGTGGTGATGCCCGCCTTAACGAGGCCGCCATCACATCTGCCGAAGTTACATTTACTGTTAATCAATACGCTGGCACGTTAATGAGAGCACACACTTTTTGAGTGCTAATTCTTTGTTCGTATTAAAAAGTGTTTTCTCATTCTTGTCAACGAGCTGGTTTTGTATTTTATTACAAAGCCGTTACACCTGTTACTCAAAGCGCATAGATAAGTCTATACTCTGCAGGTGTTTCGTCAACGCACCGCTAGAAATGTAATCAACACCCGCCTGCGCATAGGTCGCCAGTTTATCTAAGGTCATATTACCCGAGACCTCCAGCTTAGCTCTACCTGCAGTTTGTTTAACGGCAATTTGAATGTCTTCAACGGTAAAGTTATCAAGCATAATGATATCTGCGCCGGCATCTAGCGCCTGTTGCAGCTCTGCGAGGCTTTCAACTTCAACCTCTACGGGTTTGTCCGGGTGGTTTTGTCTAGCCTGCTCAACCGCCTTGGCTATGCCACCACAGGCCGCAATATGATTCTCTTTGATCAGGAAGGCATCAAATAAACCGATGCGGTGGTTTTTGCCGCCGCCACAGGTCACGGCATACTTCTGCAGTGCGCGTAGCCCCGGGATGGTTTTGCGGGTATCCAACAGTTGTGTGCTGGTATCGGCAAGTGCAGCAACTGAATGCGCGGTGGCAGTGGCTGTGCCCGACAGAGTTTGCACAAAGTTTAGGGCAGTGCGCTCGGCGGTGAGGATCGCCCGGGCATTTCCCGTTGCTTCAAAAATACGCTGGTTTGGCTGCAGCATATCACCGTCATTTACCAGGACATTCACCTGAACACTGGGGTCAACTTGTCTAAACACCTCAAGGATCAGATCCTTACCACAAAACACACAAGCTTCGCGTGTGATCACGTAGGCCTTTGCCTGTTGTGATGCGGGGATCAGGGCTGCAGTAATGTCACCATCGGCAGCGCTTTGATTATTCAGGTCTTCATCAAGTGCCAGCTTAACCAGCTGGGGGATCTGTTCATTTAACATGGGCAATCTTAGCTTTGCTATTCAATAACCTAATTCTACTGCGTTACGCCAGTTAATGACAATGTCGTTTATTGTCGGCAGCAGCGAACGGTTTTGGTATCTGCTAAAGTGGTGTCAAAATAACATAGTGAAAGTATGGCAAACTTGCTAAGGTAGTAACACAGCGAGATTGGCTAAGTGTTTCTATTTATGCAGTTAAATTGGTATCCGGGCGCACAGCAGCGACGCTCTCCCCATTACAATGAGCGACCGTCAGCGTGTTGTGTGTCTTTACTGGTAGTGCACTGTATTTCGTTGCCTGCGGGTGAGTATGGTGGTCACTACATTGACGATTTATTTATGGGCACGCTGGATTGCCAGGCCCACCCCAGTTTTGATTCACTGCGCGGTGTGAGGGTGTCAGCACATTGCCTGATCCGTCGTGACGGCGCCATCATCCAATACGTGCCGTTCGATAAGCGCGCCTGGCATGCCGGGGTGTCTGTGTTTGCTGGACAAGATAACTGCAATGACTTCAGTATAGGTGTGGAGCTGGAAGGAACAGACACAGCGTCATACACTGAAGCCCAGTATCAGGCGCTGGCTCAGCTCACAACCTGGTTACAGCAGCAATTCCCGGCATTGAATTCCGAGCGTATTGTTGGGCACAGTGATATTGCACCCGGGCGCAAGCACGATCCGGGTGTGGCGTTCGATTGGAACAAGTATTTTGCATTGATAAGATAAGAGTAACGGACATGATGTTAATTTCTATCATAATAGCTTTAGTGATCGAGCGCCTGGGTGCCCGTTCAGAACATTGGCAGATTGACTTTTATTTGGGTAAGTACCTGGCCTGGAGTAAAAAACAACTTAGTGATAAAGGGGTTTTTGGTTCTGATCTTGGGGTCATGATATGGTTGGTGCTACCCACAGTGCTGGTTGCGCTGGTGTATCATCTTTCAGATTTTGTACTCTTTCAGCTGATACTCAATGTGTTGATCTTGCTGGTTTGCTTTGGCTGTGGCCGTTATCGTCGCTTGTATAAAGGGTATCTCAACGCACTGACACGGGGAGATTCAGAAGCAGTCACATTATACGCGCTGCAAATGGGTCAGGAGCGGACCGAAACCGAGCGCAATGGTGAAACGTTCGGGCAAACGCTGGTATGGATAAATTTTCAGCATTATTGCGCCGTGATGTTCTGGTTTGTGGTGTTAGGGGCGCCGGGTGCCGTGCTTTATGCAAGTGTACGTTACCTGGTTGAAACACTGACGGAGCGTCAGGAAGACGACCTGCCAGCGCAGGTGAGTCTGTTTCGCAGCTCACTTGGGGCTCACGCGCAAAGATTTACGAAATTACTGTTTTGGCTTAACTGGTTACCTGCCAGGGTTGCCAGCTTTGGTTATCTGATCATAGGTAACTTCACGAAAGGAACTGGGTGTTGGTTAAAGTATTTACTGGATTTTGATACGCCAAACCGACAAGTGGTGAGTGAGATTGCGCTGGCGGCAGAGCAAATAGAGCAGCAATTTTTTGGCTGCACCTATGAAGCGACCTGTATGATGCGCCTGGTCAAACGCAATATCCTGTTTTTTCTGGTGTTGACTGCACTGCTCACTTTGTTTGGTGGTTTGAGTTAACTCAACAAGGTCTGACGGGCTCGCAATGCTTGCCCGTCAGGCGATCATGAACCAGGCTGAGTGGCCAGCCAGGCACGCCTGCGCTCAAACATGGCCGCCAGCTGATTGTCTTCAACATCTAATGTGGACAGCAACTGCTCCGTTACCTCAATCATGTCGCACACCCCTGCAACATTCCACAATGCCTCTTCAAGCCCCTTAGCCTTGTGTATCGCATAATGGCTGACGTACCTCAGCTCGTTGGCCAGGTAATCCATATCCGGGCGACCTGTTTTGGAGATATAGAGGTGAAACACAAACAATAACTCTTTCTTGAGTGCCCGCTTGATGAATAAAAACAGTGGGTCCAGCGACTCCCCAGCTGCAACACACTGACTTTTAATTGCTTCTTTGAGCGTTTTAGCCTTTGGATCAAAACGTAAGAAAACCGTGTATTGCAACGGCTTATCCTGGCGTGATTGTTTGCGCAGTCGTTCACTTAGATATTCGCCAATAAAGTCGCTTGGCAGCAAGCCATGAGGTTGCACATATTCTTGATGGTTATGATGAATAACTTCACTGAGTAAAATCTTGTGTAGCGTAGTGGGATAGAGCCCCTGGCCAATCGCACCGATTTTAAAATGGGCTGCTGATTTGTGAAGATAAAGTGGGAACTGACAAATACTCTTAGTAACCATGTTGCGCAGTGCATGTGACAACCCTGGGATCCTGGGTGCTTCCTCGCAGGGTTGCAGTTTATTCTTGTTGTTTTCAATCAGGATCTTGAAAAAAGTAATGGCGGTGTGTTGCACATTGCTGAGAATATTCACTTTCAGGTTAATGATGGTCTTTGCCTTGTTGACCGCCATCACTTCATACCTGAGTTTAGTCAGGTTGTGTTGTTTGGTGATTTTTTGCAGCTCGGGCAGATCGAGATGCACAATATCGCCTTTTTCCAGCGTTGCTGGTTCATCCAGTGCTACCTGTAAGCCCATTACCGAGAAATCCCGGGTATGGCCATGTAGCGCCTGTCCATTCTCTGCGGCAACGATCACGGCAGTCTTGTACAGATAGCGCTTGTGCGAGCGCAGGTTGACGTATTCAAGTGCAACGACTTCCAGTGGCGGGGGCACTTTGGCCTTACCATGACCAAATTGCTTGATCAGGTTAACCTGCTCTTTTGCGTATTGCAGCGCCTGATAATACGCTGTTTGCTGCTCGGTGGTAATATCGCTGAGCGTCATCAGGTATTTTACGTTCTCAATCAACCCCTGAACCCGAGGGGTTGGACGTTTGTTTAGTTTCTCAACATTTTTGCCAGCGCTGGAGGGCAAAGACAGCGGAATAAAGGCATCTTCATGGTGGCTTGGCATCAGCTGAACCTTAAAGATCCGCCAGCTATCTTTTTGGCTGCCAAACCCCATAAACAGGTGATGCAACTCTACCGACTTTTTAAGTTCCCAATCAAATGCCGAGTAAAAATAAATCTTACCATTTTTGCTATGGGTAAATGTGTAACAATAGGCTTCTTTGACAGGCTCAGGACGCTGCAACAGCATATCCAGGCGTTGTTGGTTAAAGACGCTGTACAAAGAGGAGGTTTTGCGTTCATCCTCAAAGTAATAGTTAATGTACGCATTGTTTTCATTGGTCAGTGCCAGGCTTGGATAGAGCATGGTTTTAGCCTGACTAAAAAACACGAACAACGAATTCACGCGGGGCAGGTAATACTGCTCATAGCCCTTACATACGACCGCATCCATTGTGTTATCCAGGTTAATTTTATAGCGACGCTTATTACCATGAATAAAACTTTGCAGGAACTCATCAAAGCCACTGTTATTTTCTACAAAAGTGCGCTTCAGGCGTACATGGTTGTATTCATTTGAGACGGGGTCTACCGCGACCACTTCATACTGGATCCCGCTTTTCAGGCCAAGCTCAAAATCCTGCTCCAGACCAACCAGGCGCAGTGACACGAGATCACCTTTATGCAAATGATAGCTCGGTGCCAGCTTTATTTTTGCGCCACTGAGAGAGATGTCTGAGGTGCTGGCATCGGCAAGCCGCTGGTTGGAGAACTCCACCGTGATCTTGATAGAATAATTCATCCGCTCTTCTATGCGGCTTTCGTAAGAGGCAAAACGAATGTACTGGGTGGCCTGGGAGACATCCAGAGCAGGCGTATCTTTGCCTTGCTGCTGGGCTGCCTGTTTTTGCATTACTTTAAAGTTATTGTCGGTGTTCATCACCGCTTCGTAAACGGCTAAGGTATAACCGCCGTAGCGGGCCACCTCTTGTTCAAACACCCGGATCGCAACATCGTCCATAAAGTGTTGCTTGCCTTCGTATTCATAGGGTTTTACTTGTCCAGACACCTGGCCACGCAGATCGATAAAACGCGCTACGGGCTGAGACAGCCGAGCCATTTCCATTTTCAGCAAAAACTGATCAGGCTTACTGAGTTGCGCTGTTTTTTGCTTGAAGATAAAGTCAAAATTAGGATCGCCGAGATCAATCTTTAATTCATCTATTAAGTCTTGGTATTGTTGTAATTTATCTTCAGCCATAGGTACACATTTTAAATCAGCAGATCTTACCCGGTTATTGTTTCAGCCTTTGCCAAATTTATGTCAGTATTAACGCTTACTTTTAAACTAAGCTTAATTGAGTTTTAATTTAAGCAATAACTATGCCTTGATTTTTATGGGAAAAAAGAAAACCGCATTTGTCTGTAGTGATTGTGGAGCGGAATTTGCTCGATGGCAAGGGCAATGTTCTGAATGTAAAGCCTGGAATACAATTACTGAGTTCAGAGTCCCCTCTGTTAAAGCCGCACCGCGTGGCGGCACTATGGCCGGATATGCTGGTGTGGTGGAAGCCAAAGTCCAGACGCTGGACGAAGTTAATCTCGAATCACTGCCCAGATTTTCTACTGGATTCAAAGAGTTTGACCGTGTACTCGGTGGCGGCGTGGTACCGGGCAGTGCCATTTTGATTGGTGGTGAGCCGGGTGCCGGTAAGAGTACCTTGTTGTTGCAGACCATGTGCTTGCTGGCCGAATCTATGTCCACTTTATATGTGACGGGTGAGGAATCATTGCAACAGGTTGCGATGCGCGCGAAACGCCTGGGCCTGCCAACCAACAAATTACGTACCCTGGCCGAAACAAACGTTGAAAGCATCTGTCAGCTGGCTTTGCGCGAAAAGCCGGCCATTATGGTTATAGATTCAATTCAGGTTATGCACATGAGTGATGTGCAGTCTGCGCCCGGCAGCGTTTCTCAGGTGCGTGAAAGTGCGGCTTACCTGACTCGTTTCGCTAAGCAAAACCAGGTCGCCATTATTATGGTCGGCCACGTGACCAAAGATGGCTCACTGGCGGGGCCTAAGGTACTGGAGCACTGTATTGACTGCTCTATCTTACTCGAAGGCAGCAGCGACAGCCGCTTCAGAACCCTGCGTGGTAACAAAAACCGTTTCGGCGCAGTCAATGAGCTCGGGGTTTTTGCCATGACAGGGCAGGGCCTGAAAGAAGTGAGTAACCCCTCGGCGATTTTCCTCAACCGGGGTGAAGAACAAACGCCAGGCTCTCTGGTCATGGTGATCTGGGAAGGCACCCGGCCATTGCTGGTGGAAGTTCAGGCGCTGGTGGACTACTCCCAGTTGGCAAATCCACGGCGTGTTACTGTTGGTCTGGAGCAAAACCGCTTGGCCATGTTGCTTGCGGTGTTGCACCGTCATGGTGGTTTGCAGGTGGCGGATCAGGATGTGTTTGTGAATGTGGTCGGCGGCGTCAAGGTCTCTGAAACCAGTGCTGACTTAGCGTTAATCGCGGCTTTGGTGTCTAGCTTCAAAAACCATGCGCTGGAGCGTCAGATGGTGGTATTTGGTGAAGTGGGCCTGGGCGGAGAGATACGGCCGGTACCCAGTGGTCAGGAAAGACTGCGTGAAGCCGCGAAACATGGCTTCAAACGTGCTATCGTACCCATTGCGAATAAACCCAAGGACGCCATTGAGGGAATGGAAGTGGTCGCCGTTGCCAGCCTCAGTGATGCGCTCGAAGCCTTGTTTTAAAGGGAATCTATACAAATGAAAAAATCTACGATCATGCTGGCGTTAGGTGGTGTCATGTCAGCCGCTGTTGTTGGCGCACATCTTTATGCAAATCAGCAGGCTGAATTGGTGGTGCAGCAGCAGATCGCGCAATTTGCGGAGCAATCTGAACTGCTGATTGAGCACCAAGGCTCATCTTATAACTTGTTTACCAACACAGTCAAAGTTCAGTCTCTGGTGATCAAAGAAGCCACTGAGCAGCAGACGTTACTGAACATTGGTGAGTTCAGCTTGCAGGGCTATGAAGCCGACAAAATCAGTGAATTTACAGAGGTCAAGTTGACCAATGTCACACTGAGCCCGGTGCTGGCTGCGGAGCTTGAGCAGCAGGCCGGCACACTGGCTGGTACCAGCTATGCGCTGACCTCGTCTTTACGTTACAACCCGGATAATGGCGACAGCCAGTTTAAATCATCAGTTGATGCGGCTGGCGTGGCAGGACTGAAGTTTGATTTTGACCTGGGCAATAGCACAGAGTTGATGACGACCTCAATGGAGATGCAACAGCAAGGTGGTGCTTTGACACTCGAGCAGGAGCTGCAGATGCAGAGCAAGCTGATTTCAGCGATACAGACGCTACAGCCACAGAAGCTAACCTTTGCGATTGCCGGGCAGTCCAAGCTGGATGCGCTGGTAACTGAGCTCCTTGCTAACAAAGGGTTGACCAAAGAGCAGTTTCAGCAAATGCTGGCTATGCAACTTATGCAAGTGCCGGTTTCAGAGCAGGTCAAGCAGGGGATCAGTGATTTTGCAAAGGGCTTGAATGGCCTGGAGGTGAATGTTTCTGTCGATGAGGCAATGGACTTTAACACCTTTTCTCAGCAAGTTCAGTTACTGGCAGCCGATCCCGAAGGGTTGGAGAAATTTCTTAATTTGCAGGTAACGGGTTCTTAATCGAAACCACGGAACGTAAAAAGCCACCTGACGGTGGCTTTTTTGTAACGCTGGAGCACAGTTTAATTATTCAGTGCCAGCATCAGCTCACGATTACGTTCCAGCTTGGCCAGCATCTGCTGAGCCAGTGGCTTAAAGGTTGCCAGCTCAGCCGCAGGCAAGGGTTGCGACTTAGGTAGCTTGACGGTGCGCGGGTTGCGGTGCACTCCGTTGACCAGAAACTCATAGTGCAGGTGCGCACCAGTAACACGGCCGGTCGCGCCGACAGTACCAATCTTCTGGCCCTGTTTGACCTTCTGGCCTTGTTTAACATGGCGCTTGTGCAGGTGCAGATACTTAGTCACGTACTGGCTGCCGTGCTGGATAAACACGTAATTACCATTAAGACGGTTATAGCCTGATTTGATCACTTTGCCATTACCCGCTGATACCACAGGTGTACCGGTTCTGGCGGCATAGTCTATGCCTCTGTGTGCAGACACTCGGCCGGTGACCGGGTGCAGACGGCGTGGATTAAAGTTAGAGCTGATATATTTGAAATCGACTGGGGCACGCAGGAAGGCTTTTTTCATGCTGCGACCTTCTGGCGTGTAAAAGTCACCATCAGAGTGGCGCACAGCTGTGTAACGCTCGCCCTGATTAATAAACTCTGCAGCGATGATCTTGCCTGTGCCTATCTCTTCACCGTCCACAAAATGTGATTCGTAGATCAGAGAAAATTGATCGCCTTTACGAATATCGTTGGCAAAGTCGACATCCCAGCCAAAGATATGAGCAAAGTTCATGATCTGACGCTCAGACAAGCCCGCGGTAATACCTGCGGTCCAGAAGCTGGACTTGATCTCGCCACCGGCAGATTTTTCGACTGTCTCGATTTCTTTGCTTTCGATGCGTGTGGCGTAGCTGCCTTCATCTGTACGGCTGACCAATAAAGTGTCGGTTTTAGACAACACATATTTAAGCTGCAGCAATTCACCTTGCGCATCACTGGCAAAACTCAGTACCTCACCGGGATGGATCTTGGTGAGCTTGCGTGTTTCGGCGTTGGTGTTGACGAGTTTATGAAGTGTTTGTGCTGAAAATCCGGCGCGTTTAAATATCACCGCCAGGCTGTCGCCATTGCGAACCTGGTGGTCGACGAAGTCGTACTGGGGGGCTTCGGGCGCAAGTGGTTGTTCGGCAGCCGCCGGCGCTTCGCTGAGCTCTGTCAGCTCGGGTTGTTGCTCACTGACATTCAAAGGGAGTTCATAACGCTTGCCCACTTCGAGCGCGTCTTTGTTGTGATCTCGGGAGGCTGTTGCCCTCTCAGACGGAATGAGTGCAATAGCGACCATTGCTGACAGCAAGCCCAGGATCAGCAACTTGTGTTTTTTTGGGAGTTTGTGCACTGCATGTACCATAACGTGCCTTTTCCGCTGTCAAGAATTATTGCAAATAATAGTGCAGCATATACGTAATAATGCGCAAATACCAGTCTTTTATACATTTAAACTGCCCCGAATATAAGCTAAAATCGGGCGATTAACTGATTAAATTGTTGGAGTGAGGTTGGCGTGACAACTGTGGATATAGATACGGCATTGGCAGAGATAAAGCGTGGTGCTGAAGAAATTCTGATTGAAGAAGATTTAAAGGAAAGACTGAAGTCAGGTAAAAAATTGCGGATCAAGGCGGGTTTCGATCCAACAGCCCCGGATCTGCACTTGGGTCATACGGTCCTTATTAACAAGCTAAAAACTTTCCAAGACTTAGGTCACGAGGTTATTTTCCTGATCGGTGATTTCACCGGCATGATTGGCGACCCGACGGGTAAAAATGTCACCCGTAAACCCCTTACTCGTGAAGACGTGTTAGCCAACGCTGAAACATATAAAGAGCAGGTATTTAAGATCCTGGATCCGGCC
This sequence comes from Pseudoalteromonas rubra, assembly GCF_004212645.1. Taxonomy (GTDB): domain Bacteria; phylum Pseudomonadota; class Gammaproteobacteria; order Enterobacterales; family Alteromonadaceae; genus Pseudoalteromonas; species Pseudoalteromonas rubra_G. The sequence continues at coordinate 67,673 of NZ_PPUZ01000024.1, forward strand.
AAAACTACCGTGGCGTTCAACTCCGAGTGGATGGAGAAATTAGGCAGTGCGGGCATGATCAAGCTTGCAGCACGGCAAACGGTTGCGCGCATGCTAGAACGTGATGATTTCAAAAAGCGTTATGCCGGCGGCCAGTCAATTGCCATCCATGAATTTCTTTATCCGCTGGTGCAGGGCTGGGACTCTGTGGCCCTGCAAGCAGATGTCGAGCTCGGTGGTACCGATCAGCGCTTTAACTTGTTGATGGGCAGGGAGTTACAAAAAGAAGAAGGTCAGAAGCCACAAACCGTGCTGATGATGCCTCTACTTGAAGGCACCGACGGCGTGCAGAAGATGTCTAAGTCACTGGGTAACTATATTGGTATCACAGACGCGCCAAACGACATGTTTGGTAAAGTGATGTCGATTTCAGATGAGCTGATGTGGCGTTATTACGAGTTGCTAAGTGCCAAGTCGCTGGAAGAAATTGCTGGTCTTAAAGAAGAAGTGGCTGGTGGTCGTAACCCAAGAGACATCAAGATTGAATTTGCCAAAGAAATGATTGCGCGTTTCCACAGCGAAGCAGACGCAGAAGCCGCACATCAGGACTTTATCAAGCGTTTCCAAAAAAATGCGCTGCCTGATGACATCCCTGAAGTGACTATCACCATTGAGGAACCTGCGACTTTCATTACCAATGTGTTGAAAGAGGCGGGCCTGGTTGCCAGTACGTCAGAAGCGATGCGCATGATTAAGCAAGGTGCGGTGAAGCTCAATGGCGAAGAAAAAGTGACGGATTCTAAGCTGAGCGTTGAAAAAGGCTCAACTGCGATTTACCAGGTGGGTAAACGTAAGTTCGCCAAAATCAGCGTTGAATGATCAGCTGCTTTAATTAAGTAAGTATTAATGTAAAGGGTGGCCAGGTAGCCGCCCTTTTTAATGGGTGAGAATATTGATGGTAAGCCAGCACAAGCATAATGCACAAAGAAAAAACCAGCGCATGGTTGCCAGTAGCCTGAGCATCAGGTTAATGGTTTCGGCTTCGGGTGGCGCGTCGCTGCCAATGCGCATATTGTCAAAGCGCTGCTGTTGATAAAAACGTGGCCCCGCCAGCTGTGTATTGAGGTTGGCTGCGAACAGACTCAGGATCCAGCCGGAGCCCGCGGGTTGGTAAAACTGACCATAATGTTTGAGATAGTGGAGGGTTTTCCCCAAATTTTGGGTCAGTGCCATTATGACGACTAGGCCTCTGACGGGCAGCCATTCTAAAATGCTCAGGCTGATTTGCAGGGGCCTGATAAATGATGTATCCGGTCGCATTTTGCTGCGCCAGGCATGCTCACAGAGCAACATCAACTTATAACTCAGTGCCAGTAAAGGGCCACCGATCAGGTAAAACACAATGACCAGATAAAAATGCCGTATACCACGCAAAGCCAGGCTATCCAGGCATGCCTTACAAATGCCCATCAATGACAGTGTCTCTACATCCCGGTTAACCATGGCGCCAAGTAACTGACGTGCTGCTGCTTTTTGTTGTTGTTTGAGCAAAATGGCAATGCGCTTGGCACGGCGCTCGTGCTGAATATCAAGACACAGAAATAAAACAAGGCCACCGAGCCACTGTGGATAGAAAGACAAATAACCGAGTGTGGCGAGTAGTAGCAGGGTAACTAAAATCGGCAGGACAAATGCCAGGCTACCGGATAGCCACTGGTAACTTGCTGGAGACTTAGGACGGTAAACCTTTTGAGCCAGATTGGCAAACAGCAATGTCATCACCACATTGGGGTGGTACAGACTGGATGTTCTGAAGCCGATGGCGCTGAGCGTTGCCAGCAAAAAAATCAGCAAGCCCGTATGGGCTTGCAGTTGTTCAGCTAACACCTTAAAGCGAAACCTGATCCAGTTTTGCCAACAGGGCAGTCACCAGCTTAGAAGAGTTCACTGAAGCGATTTCCAGATAAGCTTCGAATGATTGTGGCGATTCTTTGCCGGCGATGTCTGATAACGAGCGGATCACAACAAATGGGGTGTTCAGCACGTGACATGCCTGGGCGATGGCGGCACCTTCCATTTCAACGGCCAGCATCTGTGGAAAGTCTTGACGCGTTTTGTCAATGCGTACCGGATCGCACATGAAAGAATCACCAGTACAAATTAAACCAACTTTAGTCTGAATGTCTGTCAGTTCACCGACACTTTGCTGAGCGGCATCCACCAAAGCTGGATGAGCGCTAAAACCTGCAGGCATTTGAGGGACCTGACCCAGCTCATAGCCAAATGCAGTGACATCCACATCGTGGTGTTTGACCTGAGATGAGATAACCACATCACCGACATTCAGTTCAGGATCAAAACCACCGGCAGAGCCCGTATTAATTACACAATCTGGCGTGTAGTTGTCGATTAGCAAGGTCGTTGCAACTGTCGCTGCCACTTTACCAATGCCTGACTGAACCAGAGTAACCTCATGACCACCCAGCTCACCGTGATAAAAGGTAAAGCCACCTTTAGTTGCGGTTTGTGTATTCTTCATTGCGCCGCGCAGGATAGTAACTTCCTGCTCCATTGCGCCAATAATACCTACTTTCATAATCTTCTCTTGTTTCTTAACTGTGTTGCTCATTATATATCAAAATGGGCTTTAGAAAATATGACGTTAGGCGGGTAAGTGGTTTTGCTGCCGGCCTTGGGGCCGACAGCGAATAGGATCAATTAGATCTCTGCCAGCTGCGTAGAAGCGGCTTTGGCCTGAGAGGGTGAAAGTACCGCAGGTTTGTAGTTGCGATTACGTGGCTTGGCCTGTGGCTCCGGCTTTTTACCGAGTTTAAACAAAATGGCGGCACGCACTTCAGCACTCTTGTAGCCGCTCTTAACCTTCATGCGGATATGTGGGATCCCGGCCGACTCGAGCGCACCGCTGACAAACCAGTCTTTTTGTGCCTTGTGGCCATTTTTATTGGCGTTGTTGACCAAGTCCACGGCTGCCACAATATTAAGCGTTTCTTTATCAACCAGTACATAATCAAGCTGTTTGTTTTGCGCCTTGGTAATGGCTGAGCGGCGTGCCTTTTTAGATAGTCCGGGCTTGCACTCGATGATTTCTATCAGCTTAACCCGGCTGACAACCTTAAACTTATCACCCACTGAGCGCTCCAGTAGTTGCAAAAAGGAGGCTTCAACTGTGGTGAATACTGAATCCTTGCGGTTAAACGGATAGGGGTTACCGCCGGTATCCGTATATTTTGAAATAACAATGGAAGCAATAACGACCAGCGCCAGAATAGATAATAATGTTAGTTCCATAAATCACTCCACGACAACAATTTGACTTTGAAATTATTAAGCAAAGAGTGTGCCTAAAGTGAGCGGAAGGGGGAGATTATCAATTTTGCTCGGCGCTGTGACTATCGCCGAGCGGATCAGTGAAAAGCGGGACGTTGCTGGCTTAGGCGCGGTAACCGCCTTTCACGCCTTTTACAGCGTATGCCACGGCATCATGTGCATGCAAAGACTCATAGTGGTTTATCTTTATATAGTAGTCCTGATAATTCTCTTCTTCAAACAAGGCTTTAAGCTTTCTTGCTGCATCTTCACAGAACATCAGGTTTTGCCCGTTAAGGCGGGCAAATTCTTGCTCATCTTCACGTTTAACTGCCGCCTGCACCGGGGTTTTTAGCTCATCTTCTACCAGGTTTACCAGACCCAAAATGTCAAAGGCCTGACAGTTTTCATCTAGTTTTACTTTGATGTTAGTAACAGAGCGCTGCGAATGTGGCGTGGCTAAGATCCCTTCAGTGGTGCCCAGCCAGGCATGCACACTGGCATGGTCGAGTGACTGACCGGCAAACTTTTGCTCAAAGGCGTTTTGGATCAGCTGACGCGCCAGGGCTGCAGAACAGGGACAGGTCGATGAGTAGGTGACATCAACGGCCAGCTCCAGGCTAAACTGGCCGTCGCTCAGGCTGGCCGTAATGCTGACGGGATAATTTTTCCAACCCTGTTTGCCACTCAGTAGTGATGCACGACGCAGCGGCAACTCAAAATGAAAGGTCACCTTGGCACTGTGACTAAGCCCTTCGTGGCTGGTAATAAAACTGTCCAGTACAGAGCGAATTGCGCCCGGTGTGAGTGTTTGTTCACAGGATAATGTATCGAGTGCCAAAAATAGCCGTGACATATGGATACCTTTGGCATCTTCCCTGTCGAGGCTGACAAACGCATCCGCTTTGGCGGTTACCGGGGTATCATTGAGCCCTTTGCTGGATAACAATAAAGGCAGCTCGATATTTCCCATTCCGACCCAGTCCAGCTTACCTTCTTGTAAGGCGTCCGCAGAATGTGCAATGTCAGGCATTGAAGTTGGCATTTGAACTCTCTTAATCACGACTATTTGGGTGGGGCATGTTACACCAAAATGTCACAACTTGCCGAGCCTGCAGGAAAATTTCTGGTAAAAAAATCGCCCAAGTGTGCAAAAAATCATACGCCGATGTTGGCTTTCTAAACACCTTTAAAAGGCAGAGAAACCGGGGGCTGCGGCGGTCATTTTGGTTTGTGCAATAGCGCTTGCGACTTTTGGTGACTCGCTTCTGTGTTTGGGTCAGGTATAATGTAGGCGTTAACTGGGTGATTTTATTATGCTTGACTCTTCATTTGGGACCTGGGCCCGAATTTTATCTAATTTGATTAAAAATTACGGAGACCGCTGGGCGGGGGTTGTCGCCTACGCATTTGTGCTGGTGGTGTCTCTGGTGTTGGCGTGCATGTTTTACTATGTTGCGCTTGGCGAAGTCACGCTGGTCAATGTGTTGTCAGTGGTGATATTTGCCGCATTGACCTCACCGTTGCTACTCTCTGTTGCCATCTATGCAATGCGTCAGCTGGATGCGTCAAAAGAGTATCTGGAATCTGCCACACAACAAGAAAAACTACTTAACCAGACACTCAAGGACAACATTAACCGCCTCAACAATGAGATTGATGAGCGGAAAATGGCCTTGCATGCGAAGCATCGGGCGATTGCCGAACTACGCAAAGAAATAGCCGAGCGGCGTAAAACCCAGCAAGAGCTGGCCCAGCAGAGTATGTTATTGCGCAGCATAGTGGACTCCTCTCCGGATCTGTTTTATTACCGGGATGAGCGCGGTGTATTTGCTGGCTGCAATAAGAAGTTTGAACAAGTCATTGGCAAAACCAGTGAACAGCTGATTGGCCACACTGTACAGGAAGTATTTGGTGAGCAAGACATTCCCAGAGTGTTGCAGACCGATGAGCAAGTGATAGAGACCCAGCAGTCGATTAATGTTGACGTAGAATACCCGGTGGCAAACGAAAACTGTTGGTTTGAGATGCGCAAGCTGCCCTTTATCAACGATGATGGCGAATACATTGGTTTGCTGGCGTTCGGTCGTGATATTACCAGCCGTAAAGAAGCTGAGCAGGCATTGGAAACAGCCTACAAAGATAAAGGGAAATTTATTGCCACGTTGAGCCACGAGCTGCGCACACCACTCAATGGCATTGTCGGTTTGACGCGCATGCTGCTCGACACTGAGCTAACCAAGCAACAGAAGAGCTGGTGTAACACGGTGTTCTCCAGTGCTGAAACCTTGGGTAATATTTTCAACGACATTATCGATCTCGACAAGATAGACCGGGAGCAGCTGGATATTGCCACGGACAGCATCAATGTGTCGGACTTCATCAACGATGTGGTCAACTTTGCAGGGCTGATTGCAGAGCAAAAAGGCCTTGAATTCAACATTAAGCGCTCAGGTATGCTGGATATCTACGCACTGCTGGATCCGACCCGATTGCGCCAGGTACTTTGGAATCTTATCAACAATGCGGTGAAGTTTACCCACAGAGGTGGTGTTACGCTGGAGTGTCGCCGGGAAAACCGCTCAGATGGCCCCTGGTTGTCTATCAGTGTTATTGATACGGGCGTTGGTATTCCATCCGATCAGCAAGACCGTATTTTTGATATGTACTACAAAGCCCCTGATGCAAGTGGCAACAATGCCATCGGCTCGGGGATTGGTCTGGCGGTAACGAAAGCCCTGGTGCACGCCATGAAAGGCACGATTCATGTCAGCAGTATGCAAGGCGAAGGTAGCCGCTTCGATGTTGAGTTGCCACTGGAGCTATGCACAGCCCCCAACGAGCAGAGCTATGCCGGTCGCAGCCTGTATATACTTTTGGTTGAAGACGTGCCGCTCAATGCCGAAATTGCCACTAACTTACTTGAGCAGCGCGGTCACGAAGTTGTCTGGGCTGAAACCGGGGAAGACGCCCTGTCGATGGTTGAAACGGAAGACGAATTGGATCTTATCCTGCTTGATATGCAGCTGCCGGATATTAATGGTGATGAAGTGGCAAGGCAGATCCGTGCTGATAGTCATTTTGATGAGCTACCCATTGTTGCGCTGACAGCCAACGTGCGTAGTGCCGAGCAAGAGCTGCAGGGGATAGATATTCAGGGAGCACTGGCCAAGCCCATCAATACGACTAAGCTGGATAAGATGCTCGCAGAGCTGTTCGGTATTGAAGCCAGTAAAGACAAGCAAGCCTCGCCACAATCTGAGCCACTACAATTGAGTGAGCAGGAGCAAGCCCTGTTGGATGTAGAAACCATCACTGACTTTGTTTCATCCATGGGCATAGAAGCGTTCAAGCGCAGCTGTGATCTGTTTACCCGTCTTAACCCGACTTACTGCAACGAGCTTGATGAAGCAAATCAGAGTGATGATACCGAGACCTATGTGTCGGTGGCGCATAAGCTGAAAGGGGCCGCGGGATCAGTCGGCCTGCAGAATGTACAGTTACATGCCAAAACAATGGAACTTGAAGGGGCTCAGGTAGAGACTAAGCAGCGCGCAGACTGGCTGGAAGAGCTGGAAGTGAAAATAAGAGAAGGGCAGGCTGCCCTTCACTCATTAATTGCAAAACTCGCTGAAAACTCGTAACGCAAACTTATTGGCTATCGATCTTCCCGATGAAGCGGTAGCCTTCACCATGAATGGTGCTGATCAATTCTGGCGTGTTGTTGTCGGTTTCGAAGTGCTTACGAATACGACGAATAGTTACGTCTACTGTTCTGTCGTTAGCACGTAGTTCACGACCTGTCATGTGCTTGATCAGTTGCTCACGGCTAAAGATACGGCCAGGTGAATCAAGCATCAGACGTAATGCACGATATTCGCCTTTCGGCAAACGCTTAGCTTCACCCGTTGGTGAAGTCAGGCAGCGGCTATTCTCATCCAGCTCCCAACCGTTAAACGTAATGACACCATTGCTGTCAATACTTGACTCTTCCGGGCTTGAGCCGGTACGAGAGATCAGGTTGCGCACGCGGATAGTAAGCTCACGTGGATTGAAAGGCTTAGTAACATAATCGTCGGCACCGATCTCAAGACCCAAAATACGGTCGACATCGTTGTCACGACCAGTTAGGAAAATCAGGCCGATGTTTTTCTTCTGGCGTAACTCACGAGCCAGGATTAGGCCATTTTTACCTGGCAGGTTAATATCCATGATCACACAGTTGACATCATCGTTCGATGTCAATTTTTCATGCATATCATCGCCATCAATGGCTTCAATTACCTTATAACCTTCGGCTTCAAATAAACTAACGAGGTTCAGTCGAGTTACGTCTTCATCCTCAACAATTAGAATGACTGGCGTTTGCATTATTAATTAACCTTTTCGGAATATTGTATTTACAAGATCATCGGCGTTATATAATAAAACCGAATGTTAACGATTATAGGAGTATATTCAATTGTTAACAAGTAAAATCAGTTAGGATAAAACTTGGAGACGGCAAGCAACCGTGAAAGCACTTTAAAGTTGTGCTGAGTGACTTCTTGCTTGTTTATATAAAGCCTTATCTTACTCCCTTCCTGGACCAAGGACGCAATCCCACCCCCTTCCAAAAATTCGATACTTTCGCCCACAGTTACCATACTTAGGGCCATTGTATCGGTCCAAGCGGACAGTATATCATCTTCCAATGTTTCATCAATGTATGTGATATCACATCGCTGGGAAAGTTCCCGAAGTGACTCAGACTTTTTCACTTCGATTATTTCAATCGGCTTTAAACGTATTTTTAGGGTACGGTTACTATATAAAACAGCACCTGGCCCGCTTGTGATGTCATAAAAACAAAAACGAGTGGTTTTCTTATTTTTTTGCTCTGGAAAATCAATGAACTTTGCCATTTGATATAAAAAGGCTGAACGGATCTCCTCGGGCGATTTAGCAAAACAAAACGTAGGAAAAAACGCAAAAGAGCAAAAAATAAATAGGTACGCATATCTCACTGTGAACCTCCTTTCAGAGGTAAGCTGATCACAAATTGAGTACCCGATTTATAATCTTCCTGTAGTGTAATACTGCCACCCAGCGCCTGAGTGACCAGGTTGTATACCAAATGCATACCCAGGCCACTGCCACCTTCTCCCCGGCGAGTTGTAACAAATGGATCAAATATGCGCTTTTTGATGGCGTTTGGTACGCCGACACCATTGTCACTGTACACAATCGTTAACTGCGATTCTTCACGGTTCACTTTTATAGCAATTTCGTTATTTTCGTTGCTTGCAAAGCCGTGTAACAGTGAATTTGAAAATAGTTGCTCAAACACCTGCTGCAGCAAACCTGATTTGCTTCTGATGGTCAGTTCTTCCGGGCAGTCAATGTCTATCTGAGGTGATTTCATTTCCAGCTCAGTGCGCATCGCTCCCATGACTGCATTGAGCAATTTAGTAATGTTGACATCTGAATTGATCTCTATGTCCTGGCTGACCGCCACTTTTTTAAAGCTTGAGATCAGATCTGCGGCCCGGTTGAGGTTTCGATAAATGAGATCCAGATTTTCGATCCCTTCTTTGATGAAGCGTTCCAGCTGTTTTGAGGTCAGCGTTTTTTGCTGGAAGGCGACTTCGATATCACTGAGTTTGTCGCGTAGTAAGGTTGAGCCTGTAACACCCAGGCCTATGGGAGTATTTACCTCGTGTGCAACGCCTGCAACCATTTGGCCCAGTGAAGCCATTTTTTCATTTTCAACAATTTGATTTTGGTACTGATGCATGCGCTCGAGTGTATTGAGCAGCTCCTGGTTTGCCTCTCTGAGCGCTATGGTGCGTTGATTGACCTTTTCTTCCAGGCTTTGGTTAAGCTGTTTGATCTCTTGTTTATCAGCCTGGTGGCGCTCAAGCTGATTTTGTGTCCGGGTAAGCATGATATTGAGGTTGTTGGCGAGGATATTAATCTCTTCAATGTCACTTTTTTCCGCCCGGGTGGCGTAGTTGTGATTTTTCGATACGTCCTGCAACAAAACAGAGAGAGATTCAATCGGGCTGGCAATACGCTTTTGGATCCCCCGGGCGACAAACATCACCAGCACCAGCACAAACAGAGTTAATGCGATATCGACCAGGATTTTTCTGTTGATGTATTCAGCCAGGTGCTCAAGACCACCACGCAAATAAACATAGCCTTCTATATTGCCTTCGTATTCGACGGGCAGGATCAGCTCTATGTAGTCTTCCGATATTTTCGGCGTCCTGAGCTCCTCTATCTGATTGACTTTGAGCGGTACCGGCGGGGTTTTACTGGCGTTGTAGCTGGTAAAGAAGACCGGCCGATTAGTCACATCGTCAATCGCATAAATGTGAATGTTCTTAACCAGATCGACTTTATCGAACGACTTGAGGCGCTTTTCTTCGGTTTTTCTGTCGTCGAAAATCAGCGTTACCTGAGCATTAAATGCAATGATCTCTGCGATCATCTCCAGTTTGTTGATGATCAGCTGCTTTTGTTTTTTAACGTCGAGATAGGTTGAAATTGAGATAGACAGGGACAAAGACAGCGCCGTTACTAGCATGACGGCACTGATCAGCACTTTTCTTATACTTGTTTTTGTTGCGTATTTACCCATTGGGAGACCACAAATCCCGCTTGCATGCTATTCACTCACTTTAGTTTAGCAGTATAGAACACAAAAAAGCTCACATTTTACGAAACGATTCAGCGCTTTGCTTGCAGATAGTGAATTAAAGACGAGTCAGAATGCACCGGGTATGCCAATATAGCCAGCCCAACAGCCAAATTGAGCTGGCCGGAGCTTAATTCAGGCAGGCCCGGTAAACGGCAAACTTGGTGTTTTTTATCCGCGTGTCGCAGTGCCCAAAACGTGCTTCAATCAGCGGGGGATATTTCAGGAAACTGTTTGCAACTATATGTAGTTGAGCGCCTTTACTCATATGGGCAGCTGCCCCCTGAATAAATCCTTCGGCAATGTCATAGTCAGTTTTAATGCCAGTGTGAAAAGGCGGGTTACTGATAATGGCATCAAAGCGACCCTTTAGCTGTTTAAGGCCATCGCTCAGCACCAGCTCCGCCCCATGACCATTTAGGGTTAGGGTTTGCTCGCAGGCATATAAAGCCAGGGCATTGACATCCAGGCAGCTGAAGCGAATTTTTGGAGACTGGTTTAGTACAAAGGTGGCGATGACTCCGGCACCACAGCCAAAGTCGAGCATGCTGCCGTGGGCAGGCAACTCGAGATTTTCCAGCAGTAACTTGGTCCCGACATCCAATTTACCATGGTTAAATACCCCAGGGACGCTGACTGCCTCAAACTGCTGCCCGGCAACCGCGATGGTGAAGGTTTGCTGGTAGCTGGCAATATCAAAGCATGCCTCAGGTTGCAGCTGGGCAAACTCATACAAAATACAATGTTTAGCGCTATCGAGTTTGTAATGTGCCTCGCATTTATCTTGCAGCTGTTTTTCTGCCGACTTAACGCCACCTTTATTCTCTCCAACCACCAGAAGGCGAGTCTTGTCAGAGCACAGCGCACGAATATTATCGAACATCATCTGCGCTTCGGGCTTGGACTTTGGGTAGTAATAAATGATCAGATCGAGATCATTGAGCGCAGGCAAGCTGTGCGAGACGTAGCTATTTATACCGGCTATTTTTGTCGCAACCTGATGAGCGGCAAAGTCATAACTAAATGCGCTGATGGTTGCTTGCGGGTTTAGTTGCTTCAGCTCAGACAGAAAACCATCACGCTGGTGATTGATCACCAAAATATGCTGGCCTGTCAGCTCTTCTTCATTGCGCAGCAGCAATAAGCTGGGGTTGGTTAATTTTTGCATCTGAGGTCCACAATAGACGGGGCAGGGCGCCCCGGTTGCAATGACAGGTTAGGCTGTACGTTCAAACATCAGATCCCATACACCATGACCGAGGCGGTGACCGCGCTGCTCAAATTTAGTCAAGGGACGAAAATCCGGACGCGGTACATAGTCGTTGCTGTCAGACTGGTTAGCAAAACCAGGCGCTGACTGCATGACTTCCAGCATATGCTCTGCATAGTTTTCCCAGTCTGTTGCCATATGGAAAACACCACCGATACGCAACTTAGTGCGAAGCTTTTCAACAAACTCGGCCTGAACGATACGGCGTTTATGGTGGCGTTTTTTGTGCCATGGATCCGGGAAAAACAGCTGAAGTTTTGCCAGGCTACCGTCTGGGATGCAATCTGCCAGCACTTCAACCGCATCATGCTCAAATACGCGCAGGTTAGTGACGCCTTGTTCATCGGCTTCCATTAAACAGGCACCAACTCCCGGACGGTGCACTTCAATCCCAATAAAGTTCTGATCAGGCGCGTTTTTCGCCATTTCAACCAGAGATTTACCCATGCCAAAGCCAATTTCAACCACAACATCATTGTCGTTGCCGAACACCTCGGTAAAGTCCAGGCGACCCTGAGCGTGCTCCAGGCCCATCGTTGCCCAGCATTTTTCAATGGCGGCAGCTTGCCCTTTGGTCAGGCGGCCTTCACGTTTTACAAAGCTGCGTACTTTGCGAATGTACTTGCCTTCCTGCTCGGCTTGTTCCAGAGCGGTTTTACTCGATTCGTTCATGGTCTTCATCTTCGGTGTAAAAAATGGGCGCATATTATCGCTATTCGCAGCGCCAAGTACAAGAGCTTGACCTTTGAAAAAAGCTTCATACACTGGCGCGTGTATTAGCAAGTAAAAGCAGAGTCTCGCAATGACAGTAAATAATGAGCAAGCCCAGTGGTTTGCCAAGCAGGTTGTCGATTGGTATCAGTTACACGGACGTAAAACGCTGCCCTGGCAACTTGAGAAGACCCCTTATAAAGTTTGGGTGTCTGAAGTAATGTTACAGCAAACTCAGGTTGTGACTGTGATCCCGTATTTTGAGCGCTTTATGGCACGTTTCCCGACCATAATCGACCTGGCCGATGCACCCGAAGACGAAGTCTTGCATCACTGGACCGGCCTTGGCTATTACGCACGTGCGCGTAACTTACACAAAACCGCCAAAATTGTGCGCGATGAATATCAGGGCCAGTTTCCGCAAACGTTAGAAGCCGTGATGGCGCTACCTGGAATTGGTCGTTCTACAGCAGGGGCCGTGCTCTCTTTGTCTCTGGGTCAGCCTCACCCGATCCTGGATGGTAATGTAAAGCGTGTCCTGGCGCGTTTTTTTATGGTTGAAGGCTGGTATGGCGTTAAGAAGGTCGAAAATGAGTTGTGGGCTCTGACAGATGCGCTGACACCAAAAGATCGTGTTTCGGAGTATAACCAGGCGATGATGGATTTAGGGGCAAGTCTGTGCAGTCGCAGTAACTTTGACTGTGAGGCTTGTCCTCTGGTCAGCCGTTGTCAGGCATATCAAAAAGGCAGAGTGAAGGAATTTCCAAACTCCAAGCCGAAAAAAGCCAAACCCAAAAAAGCCGCTTATCATTTAATAATTCGTGCGGATAACAAAGTGCTGATGGAAAAGCGCCCCAGCAGTGGCATCTGGGGTGGCTTGTTTGGTTTCTTTGAGTTTAGCGAGCTGACCGAGCTTGAGACCTTTTTGGCGCAACAGGGGATTTCGGGCGCTCGGCAAACGTTGTCGCCATTTGTCCACATATTTACCCACTTTGAATTGACTATCACCCCAGTGGTTGTTGAATTAAGCGCGGTTCCTGACTGTGTTCACGATAATCCGCTCTTATGGTACGCGCTGGCACAGCCGGCAGAGGTTGGCTTAGCGGCACCGACTAAAAAGTTGGTTAAAGTCTTAAAGGCAATGGGGTAAACTTAGCGACAACGAATGCATAGAGGGTAAAGAGATGGCACGTACCGTATTTTGTCAAAAGTTACAAAAAGAAGCTCCTGGACTTGATTTTCAACTTTATCCGGGAGAAGTTGGCGAACGCATCTTCAATAATATCAGCAAAGAGGCGTGGCAACAGTGGCAGCATAAACAGACTATGCTGATCAACGAGAAGCACTTAAACATGATGGACCCTGAACACCGTCAGCAGCTTGAAGAGCAAATGGTGGGTTTTTTGTTTGAAGGTAAAGACGTTGAGATTGAAGGCTACCGCCCAAAAGAAGGGTAATCACCTCAACAAAAAAGGCTGCAGTTGCAGCCTTTTTTAATGTCTGTTTACAGTTAGCTTTAGTAGCTGCGATCAACTGCCAGCTTAGCCAATGAGATCAGGGCCGTTTTGTACTCAGACTCGGGTAACATACCGAGTTGCTCAATCGCTTTTTGTGATTCTTGACGGGCACGCTCCATGGTATGTTCCAGCGCTTGCGTCTGCTCAAGAGTTGCCAGGATATCGGTCAGGTTATCGAGCCCGTTACCATTGGATATGGCATCGCGGATCTGCATTACCTGAGCTTCACTACCGTGGCGCATTGCGTAAATTAACGGCAGGGTGGGCTTACCCTCGGCTAAGTCGTCGCCGATATTTTTACCCAGTTGCTCCGCGTTGGCACTATAGTCGAGGACGTCATCGACCAGCTGAAAGGCTGTGCCTAGATGCATACCATAGAGTTTAAGGGCTTCTTTTGTCGCTTCTGGCTTGTTCAATACAACAGCAGGAAGCATAGTGGCGGCTTCAAACAGCTTGGCTGTTTTACTATATATTACCTGCATATAGCTTTGTTCTGTGGTGTCTGGATCGTTGCAGTTCATCAGCTGTAACACCTCACCTTCAGCAATCACATTGGTTGCATCAGCCAGGATTTGCATCACTTCCATATTTTCCAGCCCAACCATCAACTGAAATGAGCGAGTGTATATAAAGTCGCCCACTAAAACGCTGGCGGCGTTACCAAATTCGGCGTTAGCTGTAGGCTCACCACGACGTAACGCTGATTCATCAACAACATCGTCATGTAACAAAGTGGCAGTGTGGATAAATTCGATGATAGTTGCCAGTGTAATGTGCTTGTCGCCCTGATAGCCCAATGCCTTGGCAACCAAAAGTGCCAGCATCGGACGGATCCTTTTACCACCACTATTGACTATATATAAGCCAAGTTGATTAACCAGTGCGACGTCAGATTGCATTTGGTCGCTGATAAGTTGATTAACGGCAAGCATGTCTTGCTCAATCAATCTCTGGATCGCTTTGATATCCATAACGCTCCGAGCTAAAGCCTCATTCAGGGATGTTCGAGTCGCAAGTGTACATTAAAAATCACCACGACTCGATAACTTGCCGTGATAGAGGTTAAAAAAACGGTGCTTTTGTATGTTTTTTGTTCTCAAAGCCTGTTTGTGATCACAATTCCTGTGCGGAAAAAGCAAAAAATAGCTTGGCTTATCACACCTTTTCGTTAGAATAAATGAAAATATTATTACGCCCTCAAGTTAGCTATTTTTTATTCATTTATTTGCGATCTAGGGCTTGCGCGAAGTAGCACATTAGCGTAAACTTCGCGCCCTATTGAAGAATATTAAGTTGCGTCGATTTGAGGGCGCACAGACGGAGTTAATTATGTACGCGGTTTTCCAAAGTGGTGGTAAACAGCACCGTGTGACTGAAGGTCAAACAATTCGTCTAGAGAAACTAGACGTTGAGACTGGTGCATCAATTGAATTTGATTCAGTACTTCTTGTAGCTGATGGTGAAAAAATCGAGATCGGTGCGCCGTTCGTAAACGGTGGTAAGATTACAGCTGAGGTTGTATCTCACGGTCGTGGCGAGAAAATTAAGATCGTTAAATTTAGACGTCGTAAGCATTCTCGCAAGCAGATGGGCCACCGTCAGTGGTTCACTGAAGTTAAAATCACTGGCATTAGCGCTTAATTTTTAGAGGTACAGAAAGATGGCACATAAGAAGGCAGCTGGTAGTACTCGTAACGGTCGCGATTCAGAAAGTAAACGCTTAGGTGTTAAGCGTTTCGGTGGCGAATCAGTACTTGCGGGTAACATCATTGTTCGTCAACGTGGTACTAAGTTCCACGCTGGTACTAACGCAGGTATCGGTAAAGACCACACAATCTTCGCAAAAGCAGACGGTAAAGTTGTTTTTGAGCAGAAAGGTCCTTTGAACCGTAAATACGTTAGCATCATTGCTGAGTAATCGGTAAAAAGAATACTGAAAAACCCCGCTTAGGCGGGGTTTTTTGTTTTTATAGAGCAGAGCCTGAATTTTGCTCTAACCTTATTCCTGTCAAAAACGCGCCACAGACCGGTAGTTAGGCATTTGACCATGCTGATCAAGCCGCTATGAACTTGCTATAATAGCAGGTGCTGAACAACCAGTAAGAGAGTAACCATGAAGTTTGTCGATGAAGTAGAGATCCGCGCGGAAGCCGGAGACGGTGGAAGCGGTGTCGTTTCATTTCGCCGCGAAAAGTTTGTACCCGACGGTGGCCCGGATGGGGGCGACGGTGGAGACGGAGGTAGCGTCTATCTTGAAGCAGACGAAAACCTCAATACCCTGATTGACTATCAGTTTGAGCGTTTCCATCGTGCCGAGCGTGGCACCAATGGTCATGGTCGCAACATGACAGGTAAAAAAGGGTCCGATCTGATCCTGAAAGTACCGGAAGGGACACGCGTGACCGATGTCGATACTCAGGAGTGCCTGGGCGACTTGACTAAGCATGGACAAAAACTACTGGTCGCTAAAGGCGGTTATCATGGCTTGGGTAATACGCGATTTAAGTCGAGCACAAACCGCGCGCCGAGACAGAAAACGCTGGGAACACCTGGCGAAGTGCGCAACCTTAAGCTAGAGCTAATGCTGCTGGCGGATGTTGGTTTGCTGGGGCTGCCAAACGCGGGTAAATCTACCTTTATTCGTAGCGTGTCTGCGGCAAAGCCCAAAGTGGCGGATTACCCATTTACCACTTTAGTGCCTAACCTGGGGGTGGTGCGTGCAGAAGCAAACAAGTCATTTGTCATCGCCGATATTCCAGGTTTGATCGAAGGGGCATCCGACGGGGCTGGCCTTGGGATCCGCTTTCTGAAGCACCTTGAGCGTTGCCGTGTATTACTACATATTGTAGATGTAATGCCTGTGGATGGCACAGATCCGGTTGATAACGCGTTCGCTATTATCAATGAGTTGCATCAGTACAGCCCTAAACTTGCAAATAAACCGCGCTGGCTGGTGCTGAACAAAATTGACTTACTTGCAGAGGATGAGCTCGAAGAGGTGTGTCAGCGCATTGCCGAAGAGCTGGATGCAGAGCATGTATATCGGATCTCTGCTGCAAATAAGTTCAATACTCAGCAACTGTGCTATGACATTCAGGGGCTGCTGGACAGCATGCCACGTGACAAGTTCGAAGAGCAGGAACAGGAAGAAGTCGAATTTAAGTGGGATACATACCACCGTCAGGCAACCCAGGATAACGACGATGATTGGGATGACTGGGATGATGATGACTACGATGTAGAAGTCGTCTACGAACGATAAGCGCAATCCGTATTTGAACTCACCTAAGCGGATTGGCATAAAAAGGGCCGATGGCCCTTTTTTAGTATAAAAGTATGAGTGGAGTATGTTGTGATAATATCAATGATTGCTGCGATGGCAAACGGGCGTATCATTGGCGATGAGAACGCCATGCCCTGGCATTTACCGGCCGACTTGAAACATTTTAAAGCGGTTACCTTAAACAAACCTGTGGTGATGGGGCGCAAAACATTTGAATCTATAGGTCGACCGCTCCCCGGCAGACGTAATATTGTGATCAGCCGCAATCCAAATTACAGCGCCGAGGGTATTGAGGTGGTTTCATCACCACAAGACGCTTTGACTTTGGTTGATGGATGTGAAGAAGTAATGATCATTGGAGGTGGAAATATTTATGAACAGTTTCTACCCTTAAGTAACAGGCTCTATTTAACCTACATAGACTTAGATGTTTCAGGTGACACGCGCTTTCCGGACCATACTCAGGTGGGTGAATGGCACCAGATTGCATGCGAAGCTTTTGAAGCAGATGAGAAAAATTTGTATAGTTATAAGTTCGTAACTCTAAATAAAGGAATATAACTTTGTTGCTAACAATTGTATTGGTTGATACAATATTGAGCGTTTGTTCTTACGAAAAAAGTACTAGGTGATTGGTGATGAAAGTAATTCCTTTAGTTATTGGTGTGAGTCTTGGCGTTTCTGCATTAACAGTAAGTTTTGCGAGCAAAGCAAACGATCAGTTAGCCGTGTCTTTGTGTGAATACATTGCGGCCGACGATAAAAGACGTATCCGTAGTACACTAAAGAGCTCTCGGGTTAAAATCCGTAACGTATACGACTCAGTACAGTGTAACGGTAACAACATGCTGCGTCATGCCATCGCTAATAACGCGGTAGATGCAGGTGAATTTATCGTCAAAAGCCTGCCTAAGAGTGCACTAGAAGACGGTGCTGATATCGCTTGGGCCGAGAGCAATGGTCACGGTGGTTCTGCTCTGATTGCAGCCATCAAGAAACGTGCTGGTTTGTAACAAATCTACTAGACTTAACGTCTGATAAATTACAGTATTTTTAATGCCCGACACAGTGAGTGAGCGGGCATTTTTATTGGTGTGCACAGTACAAGTATGTTACTAAACTTGCACTGCCAGCTTATTCGATTAGAATACTCGTCACAAAACTATTTAATGGTGAGAACTCCCTCCACCACTTCACTTTAAGTAATAATGGATGAATTATGAAAGCTGTAATACCCGTCGCTGGACTTGGTACGCGCATGCTACCTATGACAAAGGCAATTCCCAAGGAAATGCTGCCTCTGGTCGATAAACCTCTTATTCAGTACATTGTGAAAGAGTGCGCAGCTGCGGGCATTTCCGAGATAGTCCTAGTCACTCATTCATCAAAAAACGCCATTGAAAACCACTTTGATACCAGTTTTGAGCTAGAGGCTACATTGGAGAAGCGTGTTAAGCGCACGCTGCTTGAAGAAGTACGCTCAATATGCCCAGACGGCGTTACTATCATGCATGTTAGGCAAGGTGAGGCTAAGGGGTTAGGTCATGCTGTAATGTGTGCAAAGCCTATTGTTGGTGATGATGACTTTGTGGTGGTTTTACCTGATGTGATCCTGGATGAGTATACGGCAGATCAGAGTAAAGAAAACCTGGCTGCTATGGTCAACAGGTTCTCTGAAACTAAGCTGAGTCAGATCATGCTTGAGCCCGTGCCGCAAGAAGATGTGAATAAGTATGGTATTGCAGATATCCAGGGTGTTGAACTCAAACCGGGCGAAAGCGCGCCAATCAAACATATGATTGAGAAGCCACCTGTTGATCAAGCACCTTCCAACCTGGCTGTTGTAGGTCGTTATGTCCTTTCGCGTAATATCTGGCCATTGCTTGAGCGTACACCGCTGGGAGCCGGTGGTGAAATTCAGCTTACCGATGCAATTGATATGCTGATGGAAAGCGAAACTGTAGAAGCATTCCACATGAGTGGCCGAGCACATGACTGCGGTGATAAGTTAGGTTATCTGAAGGCCATCGTTGAGTATGCGATGCGCGACGAGAAGCTTGGCAATGAGTTTAGTGAGTTTGTGAAGTCACTGTAGTGATGCTCACCATCTAGGTATACAGCCCGCCATGATGTCGGGCTTTTTTATGCCCATGATTTGTGAAGTGGCTGCTCATAAGGATAATGAGCATACCTACTGACCATGACGCTCAGTAAAGCGCTGCCAGTGAATATTGGGGTTAATGACCCTGACCTGAGTGAGGATCTGTTTGAGCTGGTGTGGCTGGGGTTGAGTGAGAACCTGCCCATCATTCTTAAGCCCTAGCAAATAGAGCATGGCGGCCTTGTTACCCTGCTGGATGGCCGAGATATGGACCTGCTGTTCAAAGTTCAGCCTCAGGCTACTGATGGCGGTTTTCATGCCTTGCTGGTCGACATTGGGCAGACCACATTTTTGCAAATACCCCAGCCTTTCTCCTTCTCCGGAAAACCAGATCCTGACTTTTTCACTGAAGCGGCCTGATTTAGCGGGTAAGTCAAACATCAGCCGGGTGTGACCCTGGCGCTCCACAAAGTGCAGATAATCCTGTAATCCGGCGTGCCAAAGTGCAGGGTGAATGGGCACAAATCGGGCCTGTAACTTGCCATGAGTCGTAAAAGTGAAGCCGCGCACTTGTTCTTGTTTAGTGATATCTGAGAGGGTTAGATTGCCAATCTCGTCACTGTAGGCACCGGTGTAATATGCCAGCACTGGCAACCAAAAGTGCCAGTGTTTCGGCTGTTCACGCTTTTGCTTTTCATCACCATAAATGTAGCCGTTAAACAGAGTGTACAGCTCCATATTGGAAAATGCGCGTCGGCCTAAATGAGATTTCATAAGATAGCGCTATACCTTGTGCCTAAATAGTTCACACAATTCAAAGGATTACTAAGAATGAGTTGAGATAAGTTTATCGGCTTTTAGCAATAAGCAAAAGTCTAATATCAATGTAGTAGCCAGATACTACCTATTTAGCTGCGACTACGCGTATGATCGGCCAGGTAGGTTAAGCAGGTGATCCGCAACAAAGAGGCCAGGTTTTTTACCTCACCCTGACGCTCCAGCACCTCCTGATAGAGGGTCGAGACAAATTCGGCCACACTGAGCTGCTCTGCGGTCGCTATCTCCTGTAGCAGGTCCCAGATCTGACGCTCCAGTGCCAGGCTGGTTACGGCTCCCTGGATACGCATCGAGCGGCGTATGACCTCATAGCTGGCGGGATTGGCCGAAGCATATAATTCACACATAAGAGGACTCCTTGATGGCAAAACTCATTCACAGCATGGTTAGGGTAATGGACTTGCAAAAATCCCTGACATTTTATCACGATGTATTAGCACTGAGCGAGCGCAGGCGCATTGAGTTTGATGATTTTAGCCTGGTCTACCTGGGCAATGAAGAGGCCGAGTTTGAACTGGAACTGACCTGGAATCATAACTCCGGGCAGCCTTATGAGCTGGGCAATGGTTATGGTCATATTGCTGTAGTAGTGGATGATTTGGCTCCAGTGCATGCAAAGGCACAGGCGCTGGGTTATCAGCCCAAAGAGATGAAGTCGTTCTACAACGGCGACACTTTGGTAGCTCGTTTTTTCTTTATTGCCGATCCCGACGGCTACCAGGTTGAAGTCATTGAACGTTCAGAGACGTTTAAATAAGTCATGGATAATCCATGACTACGCCATGGCAAATTCACTGCGGTTGGGCAGCCAGCGCTGGATCAATGGCTCAACGGCTTGTGGATGCTGTTGCAGCAGGGTGAAAGCCAGGCTACGCACCTGAGGCAGTAGTACTTTGTCGCGGCTCAGATCGGCAATTTTCAGCTCGGCCAGGCCGGTCTGGCGAGTGCCCAGTACTTCACCTGGGCCGCGGATCTCGAGATCCCGCTCGGCAATGACAAAACCATCATTACTGTCGCGCAGTACACCCAGGCGTTTTTGCGCCGTTGCTGACAAAGGCGCATGATAAAGCAGCAGGCAATGCGACGCGATATCACCACGGCCAACCCGGCCACGTAACTGGTGCAACTGAGCCAGCCCCAGGCGTTCCGGGTTTTCTATGATGATCAGGCTGGCATTGGGCACATCCACACCCACCTCTATGACCGTGGTTGCAACCAGCACATGACTTTGCGCCTGCTTAAAGTCTTGCATGATCTGCTGCTTTTCCTGCGCTTTCATACGGCCATGAACCAGGGCTATATTCAGCTCCGGCAGCGCTTTGGTGAGCTGCTCTGCGGTGTCTTCTGCCGCCTGACATTGCAAGGCTTCCGATTCATCAATCAAAGTACAGACCCAGTACACCTGTCGCTGTTGCTCAATACAGGCGCGCCGCACTCGCTCAATCACTTCTTCGCGACGAGTATCCGGAACGGCAACGGTTGTGATGGGGGTACGTCCGGGAGGCAGTTCATCGATCACTGAGGTTTCCAGATCGGCATAGGCCGTCATTGCCAGTGTCCGCGGGATTGGCGTGGCCGTCATAACCAGCTGATGCGGATAGCAGTCGTTAAACTTACCCTTTTCGCGCAAGGACAGGCGCTGATGAACACCAAAACGGTGTTGCTCATCAATGATGATCAGGGCCAGATTGCTAAACTGCACCTGCTCCTGAAACAGTGCGTGAGTACCAACTACCATTTGCGCCTGACCTGAGCTGATGCGCTCAAGCACTCGCTCGCGCTCTTTCCCTTTGGTTTTACCCGCAAGCCAGACGACTTCAATACCCAATGTTGCAAACCAGTTTTGGAAATTGATGTTGTGCTGCTCGGATAAAATTTCCGTTGGTGCCATCAATGCCACCTGGTAGCCCTTGGCAATGGCGGTCAGCGCACTCAATGCTGCGACCAGGGTTTTACCTGAGCCAACATCACCCTGCACCAGACGCATCATAGGGTAGGGCTGTTGCAAGTCGCCTTTGATCTCGGCCACCACCCGGCTCTGTGCCGCGGTAGGTTTAAAGGGGAGTTGAGCCAGAAACTCCGTCTCTAATAGGTTGTTGGGCGGTAGTGATACGGCCTTGACGGCCTGACCTTGCTGCCTGAGCTGTAGCAGGCTGAGGTTTTGTGCCAATAATTCTTCAAACGCCAGGCGTTGTTGTGCCGGGTGTTGTCCTAACTCCAGCTGGTCCAGCGCTACGTTCTGAGGCGGCTGGTGGAGTGTCAGCAGGGCCTCTTTTAAGCTCAGCTGATTGGGGCGGAACTGCTGCGGCAGATGGTCGTCAATATCGTATTTGTGCAGTAAAGCAACGGCCTGTTCGGCAATGGCACGAATGCTCAGTTGCTTAAGTCCTTCCGTCGTCGGGTAAACCGGCGTGAGGGTATCGGCGCCTTGCGGTGTATCACTCAGCTCATCGCGAATACTGTATTCTGGGTGCGCCATTTCCAGTCCGACCCGGCCACGGCGCACTTCACCAAAACAGCGCATGATTTTGCCGCTTTGCATGGCATTTTTTTGCGCCGCACTGAAGTTGAAAAAGCGCAGGGTTATGCGGCCGGTGCCATCGTTTATCTGACACACCAGCATACGGCGTTTTCCGAAGGTGATATTAGCCTGCTCTATTTCGCCCTCCACACTCACATGAGTGTGCGGCATCAGCTCAGCGATACGATAAGTTCTGGCTCTGTCTTCATAGCGCAATGGCAGGTGAAACAACATGTCCTGGACACTGCGGATCCCCAATTTGGCCAGCCGCTCTGCGGCCTTAGGGCCGACTCCCTTGAGGTCGGTGATGGCGTACTGGGCTAAATTGGGGTGCGACATAATTATCCTTTTTGACTGAACTTCAGTGTGTTCCAGAAAGCCTCGTCGGCAACGATCTCCCCAACTTCATCTAGCGCCGGGTAGGGCAGGCCTTTTTCTACGCAGCGATTAGCAATGATTGGGTGACAGCCTTCAAACAATAGCTTATGTTTGATTGCCGGGTCGAGCATATCGTTGCGCTGATACAGCCCCGCTTCCTCACGCTGACGTTGTGCTTCATATAAGATCAAGGCTGCAGCCACTGAGACATTCAAAGACTGTACCATACCAGCCATTGGGATCACGATATGCTGATCGGCATGTTCCAGTGCCCGGTCTGAGATCCCCAAACGTTCCTGTCCAACAATGACGGCGGTTGGCTTAGTATAATCAATCTCGCGAAAATCTACGGCGGTATCGCTGAGGTTGGTGGCCAGCAGCTGAATACCCGGGTTTTGTGCACGGATCGCGGCAACGGCCTGATCTATGTCGTCGTGCATATGGGTTTCTACCCAGTTTTTACTGCCACCTGAGGTGTTATTGGTCAGGCGTCTTTGTTCCTGCGGCCATACCGCATGCACATGATGGCAGCCGACCGCATCGGCTGTACGCACTATGGCCGACAGATTGTGGTGTTTGTGGACTTCGTCCAGGCACACAGTTAAATCAGTCTGGCGTTGATCCAAAATGCGCTTCACGCGCTGAAAACGGTTTTCTTCCATCAATTACAGCTCTTAACTACAAAATTGCCGCGATTATAACAAAAAGCGCCTCCCTAAGGCATTACTTCACGCATGATTGGTGCCTGCAAGGAGATCAGGGTCTCGGTTGACTGAATTGCTTCTATGGTTTGGATCTTGTTGATCAGCACATCCTGAAGGTGATCGATAGAGCGCGCCATCACTTTGATAAAAATGCTGTAATTACCTGTGGTGTAATAGGCTTCTACAACTTCTTCAAACCCTTCCAGTTGCTCAATGGTAGCCGGGTAATCCCGTGCATGTTTGAGGTTTACGCCGATAAAACAACAGACATCATAGCCCAGCTGTTTGGCATCTATGCTGACCCGGGTGCCGACGATAATACCGGCTTGTTTCATCTTTTCGACCCGCACATGAATGGTCCCGGCACTGACGGCAAAGCGTTTGGCCAGTTCGGCATAGGGGGCTCTGGCATTGTCCATTAAGGCATGAAGGATAGAACGGTCGAGATTATCGATTTGATAATTTTCCATGGATATTTCACACGTCAATTATTGATTCGATAATTATTAAAGCGGATTTTTAGCGAAAAAAATAGTGTAAAGGTGTTTTTGTTATGGAGTATTGAATCTTTGCTCGTTTTTGTTGAGGATAGATTTAACGCAGCAAGCCTGCACCGTTATTCAACACCATTGGGAATGAGGAAACCTATATGTTGCAACAGTATCTGCAAACACAACAGCAAATAGCCCGTGCAAAAGCACTTTTTTCACAACAACTGACTGACAAGTTAGGCCTGATTGAAGTCCAGGCACCTATCCTGGCAAAAGTAGGAGATGGTATTCAGGATAACCTCAGCGGTACCGAAAAAGCCGTAAAGGTGAAGGTGAAAACTTTGAGTGACAGCGACTTTGAGGTCGTGCATTCACTGGCAAAATGGAAGCGTAAAACACTTGGCGATTATGGCTTCGGCGCAGGGCAGGGGCTCTATACGCATATGAAGGCGTTACGTCCGGACGAAGACAAGCTGTCACCGATCCACTCTGTGTACGTTGATCAGTGGGACTGGGAGCAGGTGATCTGTGCGCAGTCAGAGCGCTCTTTGGATAAACTCAAAGAAACGGTTCAAACTCTGTACAGCGCTATTCGTGAAACCGAGCAGCAACTGGCCTCTGAGTACGGGTTGACGCCGTTTTTGCCGCAGCACATCACCTTTGTACACAGTGAAGAGCTGCGTCGCATGTATCCGGATTTTACGCCCAAACAAAGAGAAAAAGCGATTGCTCAGGAGTATGGTGCGGTATTTCTGATTGGGATTGGCGGCGAGCTGGGTGATGGCAAAATCCATGACGTCAGAGCACCGGACTATGACGACTGGTCGACACCCACGTGCGATCAGTACCAGGGCCTCAACGGTGACATTCTGGTCTGGAACCCGGTACTGGAAGATGCGTTTGAAATTTCGTCCATGGGGATCCGGGTATGTCCGGACAGCCTGCAGCGTCAGCTTAGCCTGACTCAGGATGAACAAAGACTGGAGCAGGACTGGCATCAGAGCCTGCTGGCAGGGGCGTTGCCACAAACCATTGGCGGCGGCATTGGTCAGTCTCGTCTGGTGATGCTGTTACTGCAAAAGCAACATATTGGTCAGGTCCAGGTTGGTGTGTGGCCTGAGCGCATTAAAGCTGAAGTTTCTGGGTTACTTTAGACGCGATGGCAACACACGGTAAGGGAGCCCGGTTGGGCTCCCTTACATCTTAAATTCAATTTCGATTTTGCCTTCAATCAGTCTGGCACTGCACGGGGGGTAGCTTCGGGTGGTTTTATACACTTTGTCGAAAATATGGATCTCGACACCCGAGTGCAAAGAGGTATTGACGACCAGCTGAGTGTTATCGAGCAAGTCGTGCAGGGTATGATCTAGTTCCGACAACTGATGTTCCAGTGCCTCGGCCTGTTTGCAGTAATGTTGTTGTGTCGCGCCGATTTTGGCCAGCAAGGTTTTTTTCTTTTCGGCGTCTTTTACGTGGTCGGCTTTTTCGACCGCTTTTTGCAGGTTATTGATCTGCTCATCGGTCTGGCTCAGCTCCTTCAGGCACAGATCGGTGCGTTCGGTGATCTCCATGCCACTGCGTGCCAGGTAAATCGCCATGGTTGCGCCTGAGCTGCTGCCCACTTCGCCTGCCACCAGCATCTTAGCATCAAAAATAGTGCCGCCAATGAGCTTACCTTTAGGCGATTCATCCAGACCAACCTGCAACAGGTTACGCGCTTTGATATCGCAGTGATTGCTTTGCTTTTGGATAAAGACATTCTGGCCTTCGAGATAAGTGTACTGACCGTGGGTGATATGAACATCGCCTTTGGCTATCAGGCGACAGGTCAGGCCCTGATCGTCGTTGCTGTGATCCAAATGGCCAATCACGCCACCGCGTACTTCGATGTTGCCATCCGAAATGAGCTCACCCGACTCTACGGTGCCCATTACAGTGATATCGCCATGGGCTTTTATTTTCATGCCCGGATCGACATTGCGGGTAACCAGCACACTGCCGCTAAATTCAATATGGCCACTGCGCACATTAACATCAGCAATGGTAAAGATATCGTCTACCCGCATACCATTGGGAATATCGGACGGGCAGCCCGCGATGGTCGAAACCAGTTGCAGCGGATTGGTCGGGGAGATCTCGGTGCCTTCACCGGCCACCAGCTGAAAGCTGTCTCCGGGTTTAGGCGCTATGCTGTCGCCGGTAACTGTAAAGCCTTCTTTACCTGGGGTTGCCGGCTTTTGTGTAACCAGCAAGGTGCCGGGCGCAACGCTTGCCAGAGCGCCAAAGTCGCGCATATCCACTGTGCCATCTTCACGCAATTTAGGTTGTTTCAGGCGCTCTTTTAATGTTTGTACATGCGGCATGAGCTTGGCCGGGGTGCCATTTTCAGGTGGCCGCCCTTGGGCGACAATACCGGTGACTTCACTACCCGGCGGGGATTCCAGCTGCTGCTTGAGTAAGTTTTCGAGGTAGACCTGTTTATAGCCTCGGGTTACGCCCACTTTCACGATGGCACGCTTGGCGTCTTCAAGGCTGATCATCTTGCCACCCTGAGCTGTGGTGAGTCTGGCGATGGCCTGCATTTTGTCTTCGCTGAGCGCCACTTCTATGTGTGCATCTTTTTGCTGCCCCACAATCAGCTGCGCTGCGGGGGTATCTTGCTTAAAGTAAGCAGCAATGGACTCGTGATCGATTGCGCAGTCAGCATAAGGTGAGCGCTCGAGTGCTTCAACCACAAACGCTGCACTGGGGGGCGACGCGGCGGCGACGTCCATCAATATATTGCCATTTTTTGCGAGTTTAAACACAGGCTTATCCTTATTGCTTATCACTTACTACGATGCCAAATACCTCAAATTGCCAAAAAGTGCGGCTATTTCAGAGTCGCACTAAGCGCTCTGCATATCACCAGATTGCTAAATTAATAGTATGCGGTCAAGTGTTTAAGATCAAAGTTAAGATGATGAAATATCGGCGCTCAGATAAGCAAAAGCCCGCATAAAGCGGGCTTGGTAGTTGTACAACCTGGGTACGGGTATTAGTTGGTTGAAGGCAGCTCCATGATGCCGTCAATCTCAATTTGTACGCCCTTAGGTAGCTCTTTAACACCAATGGCAGCACGTGCCGGGTAAGGCGTTTTAAAGTGCTGGCTCATGATCTCATTCACCGTGGCAAAGTTGCTCAGATCGGTCAGGAAGATGTTTACCTTAACCATGTCCTGTAGCTGGCCGCCTGCTTCTTTACATACGGCCGTCAGGTTTTTAAATACCTGTTGTGTTTGCTCTGCGAAATCTTCAGAGATTACTTCCATTGTTTCAGGCACCAAAGGGATCTGCCCCGAAAGGTAAACCGCCGTACCGACTTTAACTGCCTGACTGTAGGTGCCGATTGCCGCCGGCGCCTGATCGGTTGAAATAATGGCTTTATTCATAGTCTTTCCTTTATCGCTTCCTGGTTACACGTTGTACATCTGGCATCACCCGGATCCGGCGCATAATATTCGCCACATGGATCCTGTCTTTAACGGTGACACCCAGGTCTATCACGTACAGGTTGCTCTCTTTTTCTTCGGTTGCTATCTCCACAATATTGGCTTGTGTACTTGCAACCACATTGGTTAATTTGGCCAACGCACCCTGATGGTTGATTATCTCAACCCGCAGTGCTGCGATGTATTCTTTCTCGGGGTTATCTTCCCACTTTACCACAAAGTACTTAGCGCGTTCATTGCGCCAGCCTTTGATGTTTTTACATTCCTGACGGTGGACCATTAAGCCCTTACCCTGACTGACGTAAGCGGTAATGTCGTCACCCGGAACCGGGCGACAACATTTGGCATACGTCACCAGCATGCCCTCTGTACCAATAATAGGCGCTTTGGCTTTTTGTGCCAGGCTCTCAATAGCATCATCGGCTTGCAGCAGGCGTTTGGCCACCAGCATACTCATGATATTGCCGTTGCCAATTTCTACCAGCAGCTCCAGTACGGTATTGAGCTCATGCTCTTCCAGTACTCTGTCTATCTGCTCGGTGGGAATATCGTCCAGCT
This sequence comes from Pseudoalteromonas rubra, assembly GCF_004212645.1. Lineage (GTDB taxonomy): Bacteria > Pseudomonadota > Gammaproteobacteria > Enterobacterales > Alteromonadaceae > Pseudoalteromonas > Pseudoalteromonas rubra_G. Next base: position 95,522 of record NZ_PPUZ01000024.1, read on the forward strand.
TATGTTCACCCAGTGCGGAGTCAAGTAAGCGTCGGCCCAGCAGGATAGATTCTTCCTGGTGCTGACTCTTAAGGTAGTTGCGTACGCCCAGACGCGCTTTACCCGTGACGATAAAGTTGAGCCAGGTGGCATTAGGGTGTGCGCCCGAACTGGTAATGATCTCAACAGTCTGGCCGGTATCCAGCGCTTTACTCAGTGGGTAAGGCTTGCGGTTAACGCGTGCGCCAACACAGGTGTTTCCTACGTCGGTGTGAACGGCATAGGCAAAGTCGACCGCCGTGGCGCCCATAGGTAACTCAATGATCCGCCCATCCGGCGTAAAGACATAAATCTCTTCCGGGAACAGCTCTGTTTTAACGTTTTCAACAAACTCAAACGACGAGCCGGCGCTTTGCTGCAGCTCAAGCAGGCTTTGCATCCACTGTCTGGCGCGTTGCTGTGCGGTGTGACCCGAGCTGTCACCGGCTTTTTTATACATCCAGTGCGCTGCCACCCCTTTGTCGGCCATATGATCCATATCGTGGGTACGAATTTGGATCTCCACCGGAATACCGTGCGGCCCCACCAAGGAGGTATGCAAAGACTGATAACCATTGGTTTTGGGTACCGCGATATAATCTTTAAAGCGGGTTTCGATGGGTTTATAGAGGTTGTGTGCCACACCCAATACCCGATAGCAGGTATCTATGCTGTTGACGTTGATACGAAAAGCATAAATGTCCATCACTTCGTTGAACAGCAGCTCTTTGTTGAGCATTTTTTTGTAAATGCTGTAGAGATGTTTCTCGCGGCCACTGACCGAGGCATCAATCCCAGCTTCTTCCAGGCGCGATTCAATCTCAGACTGAATATTGCTGATCACTTCTTTACGGTTACCGCGTGCTTTCGCAACTTCTGATTTAAGTGCTCTGTGACGCATTGGATATAAAGCCGCAAAGCCCAGATCTTCTAGCTCGTTCTTAATATCGTGAATACCAAGGCGGTTGGCGATGGGAGCAAAGATCTCCAGGGTCTCACGGGCTATCCGGCGGCGCTTTTCCGGGCGCAGAAAGCCCAGAGTCCGCATATTGTGCGTGCGGTCAGCCAGCTTGATCAGGATAACCCGAATATCTTGGGTCATGGCCATGATCATTTTGCGGTAGTTTTCGGCCTGGAACTCTTTTTTGTCTTTAAAGTCGAGTTTATCCAGCTTACTGACGCCGGCCACCAGCTCGGCAACGGTATCGCCGAAGATCTCGGCCAGATCTTTTTGGCTGAAATCGGTGTCTTCAATCACATCATGCATCAGGGCCGCCATCAGCGTTTCATGGTCCAGCTTCATACTGGCCAGGATCTGCGTGACTTCAACCGGGTGGGTAATATAAGGCTCGCCGCTGGAGCGGGTTTGCCCTTCATGCGCTTCGCGGGCAACCACGTAGGCTTTTTGCACCAGTTCCACATCTTCGGGTGGCAGATACTCTGATATTTTTTTCTTTAAGCCTTCAAACAGATACATTCACACTCCAATGTTCCAGCGAAGTTACACCAATGACGCAATAGCATATCCTGCGCTCAGGCTATGTTGCTTGATTGGTATTAATAATAAGTTAAGTACTGAATATACGATGAATTGACTTCGAAGCCAATCGACTAACCAATTTATTAGTCTGAAAATGAGGTGTTCAGCGGCCTGTGACGCAGAAACAATAACGCCAGCTAAAAAAGCTGGCGTTATTGTTATACAGGTCGCAGTGGATTAGCGATTGCCACCCACAATTGCAGCAACAGCAGCAAGCTCAGCAGCTTCCTGAGTTTGTTGCTCTTCGCGATCGATCATGTCCAGTGAATCGCTGGTGACCATGCCTTTTTCGATCTCGCGCAATGCGATTACGGTTGGCTTGTCATTTTCAGCTTCAACCATAGGGTCTTTACCACCGACTGCAATCTGACGAGCGCGACGCGCTGCAACAAGAATTAGGTCGAAACGGTTACCAATTTTATCTACTGCGTCTTCTACTGTTACGCGAGCCATCGAAGCACTCCAAAAAATTCAATACATTTAGCAAAGGGCTAGTCTACTAAAAAGCACCGGATTCGCCAAGTATATGGTTAAAAAATATCGGGCCATCAGAGTCTGGGGTTGCCGTGCGGGCAGGCCTCAGACCTAAACTCGATACAGGGTACGATGAAAGCGGGTTATTTCAATAACTCTGCAATCAACGCGTGCTGGCTCAGTTGTTGCTTTTTCAGCTCCAGCCGCGCTGCCACCACAATATGCTCTAATTCATTTAAAGCGGTATCAAAGTCATCGTTAACCAGCAGGTAGTCAAATTCATTGTAGTGTGAGCACTCAGATTTAGCCTGCTCCATGCGCGAGGCTATGACTTCCTGAGAATCCTGACCTCGACTATTAAGGCGCTCTTCCAGCGCCTGTTTAGAAGGTGGCAGAATAAAAATGGTTTTTACTTCAGGCATCAGCTCGCGCACCTGACGGGCACCTTGCCAGTCAATGTCGAGGAATACATCGATACCGGCAGCTAACTGGGCTTCAATCGCCTGTTTCGAAGTACCATAGTAGTTGTCGAATACCTGTGCCCATTCAAAAAAGTCATTCTGATTGATTAAGGTTTTAAACTCATCGACCGAGACAAAGTGATAGTGCTCGCCGTTATTCTCACCCGGACGAGGCGCACGGGTTGTATGAGACACCGAGACCCTGACCTTATCTTGTCTTTCCAGCAGGGCTTTAATCAAACTTGACTTTCCGGCACCAGAAGGCGCTGAAAGAATAAACAAATTACCGCGATTTTGATGTGGCATACGTCAGACCTATCAGGTTGCAATGCAGCGATGTGCGCATAAGCACAGCGCTGGTTGTCCAAAAGCGTTATTTTAATGCCATATCGTTTAACTTACCAGCACCGGGATACTCAATCCGTGCGTTGCAACACAAACATCTGATAGCCGAACTCGCCAAGATACTGCTCATAGATGGCAATTTCCCGGGCCATATCCTGCAGTGCCAAAGAGTTGGGCTGGTGGCTGAGGCGGCGTGTGACTTCGGCTTTGAGCGGTTCATAATAGTCCGCCCAGGCCTGCTGACTCAGCGTAAAGTGCGCCAGAACCTCGAAGCCAACCTGTTCAATCTGTGCCAGCCGCACTGCAATGGCTTGCATATCAGGGTACTCCTGTTGCCAGAATAAGCGCGCCTGTTCTGAGGGCGCATCCTGTAACCACACCAGATCGCTGATCATTAAGCAACCGGCTGAACTCAGAAGCGGGCGCCAGGCATTCAGCGCTGCTGCAAAGCCCATGATATAAGCGGAGCTTTCGGCCCAGAGCAGATCAAAGCTGCCAGGTGCAAAGGGCAGTGCGGTCATACTGGCGCACAGCGGCGTGACGCGTTTATCCAGTCCTTTACGTTGTAGCCGCTGTGCCAGACTCTGGATTGCCTCAGCTTCGTTATCCACCGCTGTGATCTGCGCCTGCGTTTCACGAGCGAACAACTCGCTGGCAAAGCCTTTACCGCAGCCGATATCCAGCACATTTTGTGGTGCAAAAGGAACATGCGCTAACGCCTTGCGCGTATCGGCATCATTGCCCGGTCCCCAGCGTTCCAACTGATGAAAGACCGCCATAAAGTCGGCCATATAAGTATCGTGTTCGTTCATGTCTTTTGATAACCATTTTAAATAGAGGCTTTGCTGTTCATCAAAGCCTTGTTGTTCAAGCCAGTTTCGATGTGCATCGGGTGCCAGTTTGTCGGCCTGTGTATGCCAGTCGCGCAGCGAGCCACGGCCAAGCAGCGCCGACAACAAGCTAAGCGCCTGTTGCTTGTGTGTTATCTCGGCTTCCAGCTCGGCGAGCCTGCGGCTCAGTACCGTGCGGTCTAGTTTGGCCTCCAGCGCCTGCTTGCACTCGCTCAGCGTCAGCCCGCCAGCCTGTAACTGTTGCAGCAGCCGCACCTTTTGCAGGTCCTGCTCGCTATATAGTCGATAACCATTACTGGCGCGACGGCCACAGAGCAGTCCGCGCTTTTCGTAATACAATAAAGTAGAGCGCGACAAACCCAGCTGCGCCGCCAGCTCAGAAATTCGATACATCAAATCCGGCTCCTCCTGTCAGCCTGACTTTGTAAAACCCTGTCAGGCGGTAACGAATGAAAACGATAAACTATGAAGTTATAGACAGGTCAATGGCCGGGAGCAAAATTTAACTGCAGATAAAGTGTGTGATGTGAGTTTAAGCACAGCAAGCTGAGGCAATATCACGAGTAGTGCTATCGAATAGGCTTATAAAAGTATTCATAAAGGATTTGTGTTGATGTTAACTTTGTTTCCAAAATGTTGCTATTTGTGGTTTTGCTTGCTAGGTTAGCTGCAGGAATAAATAGGGAGATGCATGCGCGTGAAAAACAGTCCTGATAAGCGCAATCACAAAGTGGAGAATTTCAGGCGCTATGTGCAGCGCTCAATTCGTCAGTTAAGACACCATAGAGGCTGGTCCCAGCAAGAGCTGGCCAGGCGGCTGGGTGTTGACCAGGCGACCATCAGTAACTACGAATCTGGCAAAACCGATATGAGTTACGCTCAGATGTTCGAACTGTTTCTGGTTTTTGGTAAAGACCTGACCGGCGTACTGAAGTTAACCGACCTTGAAGAACAAAGTCCTTCAACAGATGAAAAGCCGGAAAAGGAGTGATCCATGAGTGAAATATATGCGGTTATGGAATACGCCCCTATTGCAATGATTTTGTTGGGTTTGATTCTTTGTTGGAACATCGCCACAGCGAGATGGTTTCTATTGACTTATGGTCTTTTTGAAACGTTTGAATTGGCGACTTTACCAATTACGTTGCAATGGACTACGCACTATTATATCGCGGATATCTTCGTGAGCTTGATGTTTCTTATCCCCATAGTCTATAGAAGAAGTTTTGCGTATAAACTGTATACATGGTTGGGCTTTGAGTACTTTCTTACTGTCTATAAACGCCAAACTTTATCCATACAAGAGTGTTGTATTCTTCTATTACTCGCTTTGATGTGTGTCGTTAATTTTATTACATGGATAGAAATACTGGCTTACAAGAGCTATCTGATTGACTCTGTACCTTTTAAACTCTATTTACGAGACAATATTATGTTAGCAATCCATGTGATTTTGAGCCTTGCTTTGCTGGTATTTGCTATTAATGCCCCGGTAAGGGATAGTGAGTTTAATCATGAAGGCGCTAGCTGAGTTTTCATTTTATACACAGTCAGCACTGAGACATTAAAGCAGCTAATGCTCTTATGTGGGAAAAATGAAGATTGAGGTCAAGCATGCTTTTTTGAGTCGTGTTTTTGTAAGGAGTAAAATTTTAGGTGTCAAGAAGTTAGCTTAGTTAACTTCTTGAATCAATTAAGGAGGGTTTTAAACCATGAAACGATTGTCGAAAGATGACTTAAGAAAAGCGGTTGGAGGTGGCGGTATTAGTAGCCCTGATGTCCCTGATCGTGCTCAGGCTGTGCATCCTGTTCTGCCAAAAAACTGTGGCGGCTAAAGCCAGCTAAATTGCTAAAACAAAAAGCGCGTTCAGCGCTTTTTTTATGAAGAAATACATAATCGCACCTGGACCTGTGATAAGTGCTGGACAATCAGCTAACAACCTGTTTTATAGACCGTTTATGAACGATTAGAAATACTTTCAGTAGTAGGCTACAAAGCAGGCTCGGCAGGCTTTGAACAAATACGCTGGGATGAGTGAAGTATGCTAACCATCACCAATTTATCTAAGTACTATGGCGCCCACTGTGCGCTCAGGCAGGTGTCTTTTTCAGTAGAGCCGGGTACGGTATTAACCATTTTAGGCCCTAATGGCGCTGGCAAAACCACCTTGTTTAAAATACTGGCAGGCTTATCTCACGACTATCAGGGCAGTGTGTGTTTTGGCCCGGACAAAAAGTTGCAGGCGCATGATATCGGGTTTGTATTTGACTCCTCCAGGGCGTTTTACCCCAAATTGACGGCATTTGAAAACCTTCGCTATTTTGGCGTTTTAAAGGGATTATCACGGCGGGTTGCAAAAGACACAGCGCAGCAACTTCTTCATAAGTTCAACTTATCAGACAAAGCCGAGCAGCAGGTGCAACTGCTGTCCAGAGGTATGCAGCAGCGCCTCGCATTGTGCCTTTCATTGATCTCCAGCCCTAAGGTCTTGCTGCTTGATGAGCCAACTCTGGGGTTGGATATTGAGAGTCAGAAAGAGTTTGAACTATGTATTGAACAAGTCAAAGAGACAGGCACCATTGTCCTGATAGCGACGCACCAGATGGATACGGCGCAGCGACTTGGTAATTATTCATTGCTGCTTAATAAAGGGGAAGTGGTGCGCTTTGGCAATACACAAACCTTACTGGCTAACACTTGCGCTGAGCAGTACACCATTACAACACAACACCCGCTTCCTGAGGTGCTCCCTATGCAGTGTGAGCGATTGTCTGAGCAGTCACTCAGGTTTGACACCGCCGTGGGCAGTCTTAATGAGATGCTGACATTGCTCACGCGATTTAACATTGTCACCGTTGAAAAGCATCAGGCCAGTCTGGAAGGGTTGATCCGCAGGGAGTTAGACTTATCATGAATTTTATTACTTTGCTCGGACTGGAGCTGCACCGAAAGTGGGTGACCTCAAAGCGATACCCGCTGAACTTTTATGCCAGTATTGTTTTTGCTGCTGTCATTCTCATACTGGTTATTTCGGGCGCCTCTTATCTGTCTGGCGGGGCGTTATCATTGCAGCGGATGGAATCTTTGGTATTGGGGTATTACTTGTGGACACTGACGGTCGGAATTTCATCTACTGCTGCTGAAGATGTTGTTGAGGGCGCCAATTTAGGCACGCTGCCACATATTTTAACATCAGCGACAACCTTATTTAGTGTATTGCTGGCACGCAAAGTGGTGCTGGTGCTGTATCAGTTGCTGGTTGTGGGTGTTGGGTTTGTATTTATCCATTTGTATTTTGACCTGCAAGTGACCTTTCATCCTATGATGCTGTGGGTCTTTTTGCAGATAGTTGTTGCAGGGTTTGCAGTGTCTTACCTGTTAGGCGCCATTGCTCTGGTAAATAAGCAGATGAGTACCTTTGTTGCTTTTGTCCAGCTGCTTCTGATAATGGTATTTTTGGTGCCAATAGAAAGCGAGCTAAGCCTCTACATCCCTGTCAGTGGCTCTATGTATTTACTCAGATCTTTGGCCAGTGGCATACCTGTCGAAGCAAGCCAGGTGGTGCTCGCAAGCCTGCCCGGTGTCATTTTATTTATGCTGAGTTCGCTGTTTTTCCACTTTATGTATAAACAGGCTAAACGCCGGGATGTGGTCACTCAGCTTTAACAGGTAAAGCCAGCGCAAAATAGCCCAAGTTTACTGGGCGTTTTGCTCTGCCAGATAGACCTGCACATCTTCGTTTTGTACGCGCATGTGGCATCGACTAATGTAGATGCCGCAGCTATTAATTCCAGTTGAGCAGAGCGATATTGGCGTTACCTTCGTAACGGAAGGTTAGGTTTACTTTGGCACCTGTTTCTCGCATAGAATATAAATGATCACAGTCTACATATTCGGTGCAGCTGAAAGGTTTACCCAAGAAACGATAGCCTTGCTCTTTGTCATCATACACCAGTGTGTCTGGCTGTAAATTTACATCTGACAGAATATATTCAGTCCCAATACTATCTTCTTTTACCGAGCTAATGGCTTTGAGTTGCACCTTTTTGGTTGAAGCGTCGGCAGGCGCATTATTGACGTCAGACTCTGTCACCTCTAGTTGGTAATGGTGGCCCCATTGATATTCAAACCCTTCAATCAAGCCATAATGCAATGAATAGCTTTCCTCATCAGAGGGTTTGACCCTGAGACATAATTGTTGTGCCACTCCGGTACAATGTTGAGCGTAAGCATCAATGTTCCAAACTTGTGTTTTTGTTTCTGCACGCTCATTGTTATTCTGTAACGATGGTGCAGCGCTGGAGTCTGATGAGCCACAACCTGCGAGATAAAGCACCGCTACGCTGGAGATGAGAGCTTGCCTGCTGAGTAATGTCATTTTTGTCATGTCCATATTCCTTGTTTATTTGACTACACGATGATGTTAACTGTACCCCTGTTGTGTTTCAATTGGTGTGACTATCTAAATCGAATAAAAAAGCAGCATGTAAAGCTGTCACTTCCTGCCAGGCCGGGATGATCCTTAGTCATTCTGCAGGCACACATTATTTTGAACTCCACCAGGTGGAGCAGATGATATCTGAACTTCTACCTTAGTATGGTAAAGATAGTCGAGAGAGGGAGCTATGGGGTTGTGTGCGATAGGCAACTTCAGGCATAAAGTTTGCTGCGCAGAGTGGGTGATAACTAAAAAGGATTTAGTGAATGAAGGTTCAAAGCCAGGTAAGTGTACAAAGCCTGTATCAGGCACAACCGATTCAAAGTGGTGAAAAAGCCGGCAAGACCTTGCCGCCATCTGAGATGACAGCAGGCAATAAGGATAGTGATAAATTTGATTTTACCAGTATGACGTTGAAGGAGCTGTCTGATGCATCAAAAACTTTGTATGACGAGGGTGTACTTACTTTGGGGCAACACGCCTCTTTGTCATTACACTATACCGCGACAAAAACAGGGCTAAATCAGGGAGACGGACAAGTTTCTCTGAGTGCATTATCCAAAGCAGAAAACGACAAAGTCGATGTGATTGCCATGCAAAAAGCGCGTGTTGCTACGGCAAAAGCCAGTGGTGCCTCTGCGTCTGAAGTTCAATTCTCGCAAAACCTGCTTGATACGCTGCAAGCCTATCAGTTTGGCGGTGCAGGGCGGTTTTACTCCCAGGCCTGATGGCGATATGCTTGGGGATTCAGGCCATTGTGAATGGCGGATACTGAAAACCTGTCGCAAGACTCTGCTCTGGCACTAGCTTAAGCATAAAAAAGCCCCAACAGTTGGGGCTTTTAAACGAGTTTAGTTTTAATCACTCAATATTCTGGATCTGCTCGCGCATTTGCTCAATCAGTACTTTTAATTCAACTGCGGCGTTGGTGATCTCGGTATTGATGGATTTAGACGCCAGAGTGTTAGACTCGCGGTTGAACTCTTGCATCATAAAGTCCAGGCGTCGGCCACAGGCACCGCCTTTTTTCAGGATCTTATGGGTTTCTTTAACGTGTGACTTGAGGCGGTCGAGTTCTTCTGCCACGTCCTGCTTTTGCGCCAGGTAGATAAGTTCCTGCTCCAGGCGGTTCTCGTCGATTTCGGCTTTCAGGTCTTCCAGCTTAGCGGTGAGTTTCTCACGCTGCCATTTGGCAACTTCAGGCATGTGGCCTTCGACGATGGCTACCTGCTCCAGAATACTGTCCAGGCGGGTAGTGATCATAGTTTCCAGGTTGTTACCTTCGCTTGCGCGTGCCGCTTTAAAATCTTCAACCAGCGCATCAAAGCCTTTTAACAACTCGCTATTCACTGTGTCCAGATCCACTTCTTCGGCTTCCATGACGCCTGGCCAGCGCAGGATGTCTGTTGGATTGATCTCGCCACCGCTGTGCGACTGCACCCACTTGGCGTTTTCAATCAGCTGCTTGCTCAGGGTTTCGTTGATCGACAGCTGACCTACGTGCGCCGGGTTGGCGGTGAACTTTAAAAATACTTCCACTTTACCGCGCTGTAAGTGTTTGCGCAGGCGCTCGCGAATAACCGGCTCCAGGCCACGGAATTGCTCCGGTGCGCGGATAAAGGTTTCAAGATAGCGTTGGTTTACGGAGCGGATCTCCCACACACCGGTGCCCCAGTCGCCCTTGATCTCTTTACGGGCATAAGCGGTCATACTATGGATCATATAAGTTCCTAATCTAATTTAAGGTTGTGGCGTGTCTGCATGTGGTGACCTAAGGGTCAGCGCTGTCGTTGCTGAACACACACATCGCCATGAACGAAACTCCGCCATTATAGCTGAAACATCGGCCAGCTCTAGTGGCTGGGTGTGAATTATTCGCGATCCGCATGGCATAGCGCCTGGGAACCCTTTATAATATCGCGAAACTTTGATGATAGGGGAAGGTGGATGCGTCCAAGCGAAAGAACTGCAAATCAAATCAGACCGGTAACTTTTACACGTAACTATACTATGCATGCCGAGGGCTCGGTGCTGGTAGAGTTCGGCAACACTAAGGTGTTGTGTACTGCCACGGTTGAAGCGGGTGTACCGCGTTTTATGAAAGGCCAGGGCAAAGGCTGGATCACTGCAGAATACGGGATGCTTCCGCGTTCTACTCATACGCGTAATGGCCGTGAAGCGGCAAAAGGCAAGCAGGGCGGCCGTACCATGGAGATCCAACGTCTGATCGCCCGTGCATTGCGTGCCGCGGTTGACCTGAGTGCGCTGGGTGAAAACACCATTACTATCGACTGTGATGTCCTGCAGGCCGACGGTGGTACACGTACTGCGTCTATCAGCGGTGCTTGTGTTGCTTTGGTTGATGCGCTGACACACATGCGTGCCAAGGGCATGATCAACGCGAATCCGCTTAAGTTTATGATTGCGGCTATTTCTGTGGGCGTTTACAACGGCGAAGCCATTACCGATCTGGAATATCTGGAAGACTCAGAAGCCGAAACCGACATGAACGTGATCATGACCGAAACCGGCAAACTGATTGAAGTGCAGGGTACAGCCGAGGGCGAACCTTTCTCATTTGAAGAGCTGGATGAGCTGCTGGCACTGGCTAAGCATTCAATCCGTGAGATCATTGACCTGCAAAAACAGGCGCTGGCATAAGCATAAGTAAATAAGAAGGTATCGTATGAAACAGTATCAAAAAGACTTTATTGAATTTGCCCTGCAAAAGCAGGTGCTTAAGTTTGGTGAATTTACGCTTAAATCTGGCCGTACCAGCCCTTATTTCTTCAATGCGGGCCTGTTCAATACTGGTCGCGACCTGGCGCGTTTAGGGCGTTTTTATGCCGCTGCACTGGAAGATGCTGGCATTGCCTACGATGTGCTGTTTGGCCCAGCGTATAAAGGTATTCCGATTGCAACTACGACCGCTGTGGCACTGGCGGATCATTACGATAAAGACGTCCCTTACTGCTTTAACCGTAAAGAGAAAAAGCAGCACGGTGAAGGTGGTAACCTGGTAGGCTCTGAGCTGGCGGGTCGTATCATGCTGGTGGATGATGTGATCACGGCAGGCACGGCTATCCGTGAGTCGATGGAGATCATTGCAGCCAATGAAGCCGATCTGGCTGGTGTGCTGATTGCCCTGGATCGTCAGGAAAAAGGCAAAGGTGAGTTGTCTGCCATTCAGGAAGTTGAGCGCGACTTTAATACCGCTGTGGTATCTATCGTGAAACTGGCTGACCTAATCACTTACCTTGAGCAGCAAGGTGATATGGCCGAGCACCTGGAAGCGGTTAAAGCGTATCGTGACCAGTACGGTGTTGCTTAATTAAGTAGCTCGTTAAAATTGTATTTAAAAACCGGCTTAGGTGATGCACTTAAGCCGGTTTTTTTATACCTGTGGTGGCGACTTTGTACCAGCTGCAAAAGTGTTTTGTAGAGATCCGCTCACAAAACCAGCCAAGGTTCAGACGAGTATGATAACCTAAGCGGGTTAGTCAGCTAATTAGTTAATTAAATCATGCATATTCACATTCTTGGGATCTGCGGCACCTTTATGGGTGGCATTGCGGCCATTGCGAAGTCGCTGGGCCACAAGGTAACGGGATCCGATCAAAACGTTTATCCACCTATGAGCACTCAGCTGGAGTCGCTTGGCATTGAATTAACCCAGGGCTATGATCCGGCCCAGCTGGACCCGGCACCCGATATGGTGGTGATTGGCAATGCCATGAGCCGGGGGAACGCCTGTGTAGAATATGTACTTGAGCGTGGCTTGCCTTACACTTCAGGCCCCGAGTGGCTAAAACATCACGTGCTGCAAAACAGCTGGGTGCTGGCGGTAGCTGGTACGCATGGTAAAACCACCACCGCCAGTATGCTGGCCTGGTTGCTGGAATATGCAGGGCTGCGGCCAGGCTTTCTGATCGGTGGTATAGTGCAAAACTTTGGCGTGTCGGCACGCACCAGTGATACCCCGTTTTTTGTTATTGAGGCCGATGAATACGACACGGCGTTTTTTGATAAGCGCAGTAAGTTTGTTCATTACCTGCCGCGCACCTTGATTATGAATAACCTGGAATTCGATCATGCCGATATTTTTGCCGATCTGGCCGCAATTCAGACCCAGTTTCACCATTTGCTTCGTACCTTACCTGCGCAGGGGAAAGCAATTTACCCGGCAGCGGATAAACCCCTGTGCGAAGTGATAGACAAAGGCTTCTGGAGCCAGCAAGAAACCCTCGGTGGCGACTGGGATTACCGCCTGTGTAAAGCCGATGGCAGCGAGTTTGAGGTGTTACTGAACAACGAAAGTCAGGGCACCGTGAGCTGGCAGGCCATTGGTGAACATAACGTCAAAAATGCCGTGATGGCGATTGCGGCTGCGCGTCATGTGGGTATTCCTGTGTCCGTCAGTATTGAGGCGCTCGGTGAATTTATCTCGCCCAAGCGACGCATGGAATTGCTGGGAGAGGTAAACGGCGTGTGTGTGTATGACGATTTCGCACATCACCCCACGGCCATTGAAACCACTTTGGCAGGATTGCGCGCCAAAGTAGGCGATGCCCGTATCACCGCTATTCTTGAGCCGCGCTCTAACACCATGAAAATGGGTGTTCATCAGCAAACCCTGATGGATTCACTGGCAGCAGCCGATGAGGTGATGCTGTTTGAGCCACCCAATCTGAGCTGGTCACTGCAAGAGGCTGCTAGGCAGGCAGGCTATGAGTGCTATCACAACACCGATGACATCGTCGCGGCGGTGGCGGCCAAAGCAAAACCGGGTGAGCATGTCCTGATCATGAGCAACGGTGGGTTTAATGGGATCCATACCGCAGTGTTAAGTGCACTGCGCGAAAAGAGGTCATAAAGTTATGTCACAATTTAAGCCAGCCATTACGCTGGCATTCAGCGGCGCATCGGGCGCGCCATATGGTTTGCGTTTACTCGAAGTGCTGGTGGCGCTGGATTATCAGGTTTATGTGCTGATCTCCAGTGCGGCGCGAGTGGTGCTGGACACCGAATCTAACATCAAATTGTCGGGCAACGAAGACAAGGCCACAGCACAGCTCAGTGAGCTCTATCAGGCCAAGGCTGGGCAAATTCAGGTGTTTGGTAAAGACAACTGGTTCAGTCCTGTGGCGTCGGGCTCTGCGGCGCCGAAGAAAATGGTGGTCTGTCCGTGCAGCGCAGGCAGCGTGTCGGCGATTGCCATGGGCGCATCCGACAACCTGTTGGAGCGTGCGGCCGATGTGGTGATCAAAGAACGCGGTGAGCTGATCTTGGTGCCCAGAGAAACGCCGTTCAGTGCCATTCACCTGGAAAATATGCTTAAGCTGAGCCGCCTTGGGGTCACTATTATGCCGGCGGCACCCGGGTTTTATCACCAGCCGCAAAGTATCGAGGATCTCGTCGATTTTATGGTAGCGCGCATTTTAGACCACTTAGGCATAGAGCATCAGCTGGCGAAACGCTGGGGCTATGGCGACTGACGCTAAGCCGTGAAGCTGCTCGGTTAAACAGCGTATTGATACAAACAAGTGAAAACAACAACATGGGGATGTGAGGAAAAACAATAAGATGACAAAGGCATTAAGCATATCTGGCCTGCGTAAGGTCTACAGTAACGGCCTTGAAGCCGTTAAAGGGATTGATTTACAGGTTGAGCAGGGCGATTTTTTCGCGTTGCTGGGCCCAAATGGTGCGGGTAAGTCGACTACCATAGGGGTTATTTCTTCTTTGGTAAACAAAACGGCGGGTCAGGTTGAAGTTTTTGGCCAGAGCATAGATACCGATCTGGAAGCGGCCAAGTCTCACCTTGGCCTGGTGCCGCAGGAGTTCAACTTTAACCAGTTTGAAACCCTCAATCAGATTTTGGTCAATCAGGCCGGCTATTATGGTGTGCCGCGTGCGCTGGCCCATGAACGCGCCGAAAAATACCTGAAGCAACTGGGCTTGCTGGATAAAAAAGACAAGCAAGCCCGCACCTTATCGGGCGGTATGAAACGTCGCCTGATGATTGCCCGTGCTTTAATGCATGAGCCAAAGCTGCTGATTTTGGATGAACCCACAGCCGGGGTAGATATCGAGCTGCGCCGCTCTATGTGGGACTTCCTGCGCGAGATCAACGCGCAGGGGATCACCATTATCCTGACCACCCATTATCTGGAAGAAGCTGAGCTGCTGTGTCGTAATATTGCCATTATCGATCAGGGCAAAATCGTCGAACACACGACCATTAAAGCCTTGCTGGCCAAGCTGGACAAAGAAACTTTTGTGCTAGACCTTAAAGCGCCCATCAACCCGGTAAAACTAGAGGGCTATGAGTATACGCTGACGGATGACCACACGCTGGAAGTCGAAGTGGCTAAGTCTCAGGGTCTGAACGGGGTGTTTACCCAGCTCAATGAGCAGGGCAATACGGTGCTGAGTATGCGAAATAAGGCAAACCGCCTGGAAGAGTTGTTTGTCGGATTACTGGAACAGGGGCGCAGCGAATGAAAATCTTAAACTACGGCGTAGCACTGAAAAGTATCTGGATCAAAGAATGTATCCGCTTCTTGCGCATTTGGGTGCAAACCCTGGTGCCACCAGCTATCACCATGACCTTATACTTTGTGATATTTGGTTCTCTGATCGGCTCTCGCATTGGTGAAATGGGTGGGTTTAGCTATATGGAGTTCATTGTGCCGGGTCTTATTATGATGTCGGTGATCACCAATTCGTATTCCAATGTGGCATCGAGCTTTTATTCTACTAAGTTTCAGAAAAGCATCGAAGAGTTGCTAGTGGCCCCGGTGCCTAACTACATTATTGTGTTGGGTTATATGGGCGGCGGTATGGCCCGTGGCATGCTGGTGGGGTTGATAGTTACTTTGGTTAGTTTGCTGTTTGTGGATATTCAAATTCACAATCTGGCGGTGATAGTACTAACGGTATTACTGACCTCGGCAGTCTTTGCGCTGGGTGGTTTGATCAATGCTGTGTTTGCCAATAGCTTTGATGACATCAGTATTATTCCGACCTTTGTGCTGACACCACTGACTTATCTGGGCGGGGTGTTTTACTCTATCACTTTGTTGCCTGAGTTCTGGCAGGGCGTGTCTCAGGTCAACCCGATTATCTACATGGTAAATGCCTTCCGCTATGGCTTCCTGGGGGTGTCTGATGTCAATATCACACTGGCCTTTGGCGTGTTGATTGGCTTTATCAGCGTGCTGTTTGCAGTGGCGCTGAACCTGATCAAGCGCGGCGTTGGTTTACGTCATTGATCTGAAAGGTGGCAGAGGTTGCTCTGCCACACTACCGCTTACTTAATCGGGCGGACTGAGATAAAATAGTGCCATTATTTTTTTCAGACTATGAACATTGATACGCTGTTATGTCAGACGCAAATTCCAGAAGCATCACCAGTAATCAGGCTGGGCTCCACGAAAAGTTAGACGAAGTGGTCCAGAAACACCTCAACACACCATTCAAAAAGCCCATTGCGGCCCATACTCAACAGGCTTTTGAGCAGGTGAATGAAAAAGTGCAGGCATTCGATGGCCCTATTATTCTGGACTCCTGCTGTGGGGTAGGTGAGAGTACGGCAAATCTGGCAAAACTGCACCCGGATGCGCTGGTCATTGGTATTGATAAGTCAGAGCACCGCCTTGAAAAGCATGATATTGAATACAAACAGACGGAGTCTGGTCAGTATATTCTGGTGCAGGCGGATCTGAATGACTTCTGGCGTCTGGCCTGTGAGGCCAACTGGCAGCCTACGCACCATTATTTGCTCTACCCCAACCCTTGGCCGAAAGCCAAACACCTGCAAAGGCGCTGGCATGGTGCGGCGGTGTTCCCTTATATCGTGGAGCTGGGTGGCCGACTGGAGTTACGCAGTAACTGGTCAACTTATGTTGAGGAGTTTGCCCGCAGTCTGGAACTGGCTGGTAAAAAGGCCCAGATCAGTGCCTATGAAAGTGATACAGCAATGACCCCGTTTGAGCGTAAGTACTGGGCCAGCGGTCAACAAAGCACCCGCTTGATTGCTCAGTTATAGGTGCAGCATCACCGGTGCGTTGCCTGGCAATACCGCACCGGTGTTCAGGCGCTGGCCTGTAAATCTTTGCTCAGGTTGCCCGGGCTTATGTTGATATGTGGTCCTGGTGTGCCGATAAGGCTCCCTTCAACCAGCTTCACGTTACAGTCCAGTAGCTGCTCCAGCTGATATTTACTCTGTACACCGTCGACCAGCAGCGCGATTTGGCGCTCATGGCACAGTCTTGCTATGTGTTCAATGTACTCATGGAGTTCAGTATCTTCGCCAAGCTGTTCAATCACGCTGGAGGTTAGCTTAACGCTGTCTATGGTAAGCTTGAGTACCCGACTGATGGTCAGCAGGCCGCTGTTACTCGATGCCACCATGATATTCACGCCTTTGCTTTTTAGCACATTGATATACACCCGCATATCAGCAAAGTGCTCAATCACTTCCTGCTCTTCCAGCTCAAAGGTAATTTTGGCCGGTTGCGGGTAGCGTCTCAGCTGGGCAAAAATAAATTCCATCATTTGTGGGTCGGCCAGGTCCTGCCAGCTCAATTGCATGCTCCACGCATGATGCGATTTACGAAAATGTGCAGTGCACAACTCTAACATCACTTTGGTCAGCTGTGAGCTCAGTCTGGAATGACGGATCACGTCAGAAAAAGATTCGGGACGTAAGATCAGCCCCTGCTCTGTGAGCACCCGGGGGGTGCAATGATATTGCTCTATTGCTTTGCTCTCGGTGCCCATGCGCGGTGTAAAATAGGGCAGGATCCGGTGTTGTTCAAAGGCGCTTTGCACGGTTTTGGCAATCGCAATATGCGATTCCTGAATGGTTTTGATCTGTGTGGGGTCTTGCCCATACATACATACGCGCTGTTGTTTTTGCTGTGCCTGGCGGCAGGCGATAAACGCGTTTTCCAGTAGCAGACGTTTATTACCACTGGCTATTCCCGCGGTGAGCTGGACGTATAAATGCGGCTGCTGCAAGATTGGCGTTGTGACGGGGAACTCATTGATCAGACTGCTCAGGTAGTGCTCTCCCTTAGTAGCGTCACTCAACAACACCAGTTTTGCTGTCGCGAGGCGGTAGACCTTAAAGGGGGCCGTAAACTCGCTGAAATGGCTCATCACTCGGCGGATGATCTCATCGCCGACGTCAGTACCATAAAAGCTGACAATTTCTTCCAGCTCATTAATGGCAACAATTGCCAGGCTGAGGTGCTGGTTAGGGTTTTTCGCCAGGTCCTGCTCCAGCGCGAGGCGATTAGGGAATCCGGTACGGGCGTCTGTTGTCAGGGTTTTTCTCAATATCAATAAGTACATCCCGGCTACCAGCAAGGCAATGGCAAAAAAGAAACAGGCGGTGAACAGTGCCTCTTTGACACTTTTGGCAAGCTCGGTCTGAATGTGTGACGTTTTGATGTCTGCACCGGTTAGGTACACCCGGCCATCGCGCGTTACATGGGGAATAAAAATGGTTTTAAAGTGGCCCCATTTGTCTTCAGAGACTTCAAATAAGGGTTGTGTTGAGCGAAAGGCGCTTTTGTTGACTGCGGTGGCTTCTGGATACAGGTCCAGCAAGCGGGTTACTTTGTCCTGCAGTACATCATTTTGGGTGTAGCTGGAGGCACTAAAACGCACATAGGGGGCGTCATAGACCATGGCATACACGTATTCTACACCCAGGTGTTGCGCCAGCTGCGACAGTTGCATGCTTTTGTGCCGATACTCATCGTCGTTAATTTCATCGAGCCTGTCATGATAATCATCACCCAGTATCAGTTGAGTGCTGCGTGCGGCCATCTTGAGCTGCTGATCTATCCCGTTAACTATGGTACTGCGAGTTTGGTGGTAGGTGTACAGCACATAGGCCGATAAAGACGCGATAAAAACCACAAAGCCGATGACTATCCAGGTCAGTGATAAGGCCTTCAGCGCGAAATTCCGTTTATTCATGTCAGTTTCCGTTTGAGTCTTCAAGTCTGGTGGGAAAGATTGTTCCTAATACTATCCATTTCTGACAATGCTGACAAAATATTTAACGAAATTGCCTTATTTGTGAACCCTGCACCTAACAAATATCGTACTAAATACTGGGTTTAGTACGTAATACGGTGTCATCAGAGGTTCATCAAATTATCAAGCAGAGTTCATTTTTTTTGACTGCATTGCAGACTTTCCCATCGCTTTACAGTAAAGTTAGTCATTTCGTATCAACTTGGCAAGGTAACTCCCAATATCAGTTACCCACGCATGATTAGGTATTAAAATGGGTCCAAAGCGTTGTGCAGTCGCTTCTGAAGAAAGCTTAATGCGTATTTTCACCGTTCCAGAAGCACCCAGCTCCACGTTAAGTGTAATAGAGCAGGAAATTTCCAGTAATCTGGCGGGCTTTCTGAATGAAAATATCGCAGCAATTGAAAAGCCATTGCATGAGATAGAAAAAGACTTTCAGTCAGCGATGATCCCGGAAGAACCAATGTTTGTCTCTGACTATGCTCAGGATATTATGGAGCAGCTGGTGGCGCACTCTGTGCATACCGCCTCGCCAAGTTTTATCGGGCATATGACCTCAGCGCTGCCGCATTTTGTTCTGCCGCTATCTAAGCTGATGGTCGGGCTAAACCAGAACCTGGTAAAAATAGAAACTTCAAAAGCATTCACGCCTTTGGAGCGCCAGGTGCTGGGTATGATGCACCATCTTGCCTATGGCGAAAACGACGCCTTCTATGAAAAGTGGATGCACAGCGCGAAGACCGCGCTTGGTGCGTTTTGCTCTGGCGGCACCATCGCCAATATTTCGGCTTTATGGATTGCGCGCAACCGCTTACTGGGCCCGGATGGTGACTTTAAGGGGCTTGCCAGTGAAGGAATTATGGCCGCCATGCTGCACTATGGTTATAAAGGCCTGGCAGTGTTGGTTTCTGAGCGCGGCCATTATTCACTGGGTAAAGCCGCCGATGTACTGGGCATTGGCCGTAGTAACTTTGTTGCGGTAAAAACCGATGATAATAACAAGGTAAATGTGGCGGCTATGCGTGCCAAAGCACAGGAACTGAGTGAGCGTGGGATCAAGGTCATGGCCATTGTTGGCGTTGCGGGCACCACAGAAACCGGCAACATTGACCCCTTGCCAGAAATGGCGGCCCTTGCACAGGAATTGGGTTGTCATTTCCATGTCGACGCCGCCTGGGGCGGGGCGACTTTGCTGTCTGACAATTTCCGTCACTTGCTCAAGGGCATTGAGCTGGCAGATTCCATTACCATAGATGCGCACAAGCAGATGTATGTACCAATGGGCGCAGGTATAGTGTTGTTTAAAGACCCTACCGCAACGGATGCCATTGAACACCACGCGGAATATATCCTGCGTAAAGGCTCTAAAGACTTGGGCAGTCATACCCTGGAAGGTAGTCGTCCGGGCATGGCCATGTTAGTGCATGCGTGCTTGCGGGTGATTGGTCGTAAAGGCTATGAAATGCTGATCGACAAAGGCATTGAAAAAGCCCAGTATTTTGCAGATCTTATCCGCGCAGACGAAGACTTTGAACTGGTTTCAGAGCCAGAACTATGTTTGCTAACCTATCGCTATGTGCCAAAGCAGATCCGCCAGGCGATTGACCGCGCAGGTGAGCAGGAACGCATCGATATTTATGCTGCACTCAATCGCTTTACCGCCAGTATGCAAAAGCGTCAGCGGGAGTCGGGACGCTCTTTTGTCTCGCGGACACGATTAACCCCCGCTCAATATCAGCATCAGCCAACGGTGGTGTTCAGAGTGGTGTTAGCCAATCCGCTGACCTCAAAGCAGATGTTAAACGAGATCCTGGCAGAACAAAAAGGCCTGGCGCAGAGCGACCCGGTGTTTAAAAAGTATCTGGCAAAGTATATGGCCTAATGTGGCACTGCCTGCCGTGGGCCGGTAATGCGCAAAGAAAACAGTGCATTTTGGCGCAGGCGAGATATTATTAGTGTATAACAAGGGCATGGCATCGTACTAAAACGATGCCCCATTTCACCCGTTTTGCGACTTGGTAGTAACTTTGAATCGATTAACTCAGAGCACGCAAAAATTGCGGCGGATCAGTTCGCAAGAAGTCGATGTTTCCGGCGAACATCAGAACTTTCTGCACGATATTATTTTTGAAGCAAAATCTTTGCTTCAGGTTGATCGTGTCTCGGTGTGGTTATTTGACGACATGCACCAGCCAACGAAGCTGCTCAACTATGCCAATACCGACTGGCAGGATGTGCCAGCACAGCTGCCTGTGCTGAGCATTGATGACTTTCCCGTCTACTTTGCCACCATTATAACGGGTCAGTCGATTGCCGCAGACAATGCCAGCCAGGATCCCCGTACCAGCGAGTTTACCGACATTTACCTTAAGCCCAATGATATCGCCACCATGCTGGATACCGCGATTTTCAAAAATGGTATTGCATTGGGGGTGGTGTGTTGTGAAGGGCGCACTGATGTGCGTCAGTGGCAGGAGTGGGAAGTGGCCATCACAGAAATGGTCGCAGACTGCTGCAGCCGGCGCTTGTTGGTCCACGAGTTGTATCAGATGCAGCAAAAGCTTACCAAAATGGCGTTTCAGGACATGCTCACAGGTCTGAACAACCGTCGCTTTTTGATGGAGCATGCCAAGCGTGAAATGAGTCGTCATCAGCGTACAGAGCGACCAATGAGCCTGATCATGATGGATCTGGACCGCTTTAAGCGCGTCAATGACGACTTTGGCCATGATGCCGGCGACAAAGTACTGCAAAAGTTTGCCCAGTGCTGCCTGGATGTAGTGCGCGTTGAAGACTGCTTCTGTCGCTTAGGCGGCGAAGAGTTCGTGGTCTTGCTGCCAGAAACCTCGGTCAGTGACGCACATATGGTGGCCAGTCGGTTATGTTCTGCCACCCGAGATATGGAGGTGCGCCAGGAAAATGCCCTGATCAGAGTGACGGCCAGTTTTGGAGTAAGCGAAGTAAACCCCAGCATGCCGTTCAGCCACGCGCTTAAGATGGCCGACCAGGCAGTTTACCGTGCTAAGGCCAATGGTCGCGACCAGATCCAGCTCGCCTGTTAATCCTATTCTGTGCTCAGGCGTTGTGGCTGAGCAGCGCTTTTAGCTTGGCAGGTTTTAGCGGCTTACTAAGATAGTGGATCCGGGCCTGTTTGGCTTGCAGTTTCAAAGGCTCGTCACGTACCGCTGTGATCAAGACTGCCGGCACTTCTGCTTGCCAGCATTGTCTTAATTCTGTGATCAGGTTAACCCCGTTTTCATCATTATCGAGCTGATAATCCATCAGGATAAAATCTGGTGCCGGGTTGTCAGCGGCATATTGCCGGGCTTTGTCTGCCGTTTCAAACATCTGATAGCTAAATTGCCACTTATCGAGCAGGCTTGCCTTGGCGGCCAGATTCTTAGGATCGTCGTCAACCACGAGCAGGTTTAAACTGGCTTTGGCACTTGGTTTTTGCTCCGTTTGGGCGGCTTTTTGCTGTACCTGCTGTCGCTCTCCGAGTGGCACTTCGACACAGAAGCGACTGCCTTTGCCGGGAATAGAGTGCATTTCCAGCGGCATGCTGAGCAGCTCACACAATCGCTTAACAACGCCGAGCCCCAGTCCCACACCTTTATTATCACCGCTCTGAATGCGATAAAAGTCATTAAATATCTTCTGTTGTTCATGCTCTGAAATGCCTGGGCCGGTATCCCAGACCTCTATGCGCACACTGTGGCTGCGGCGGCGACAGGCCAGCAGTACGCGACCTTGGTCGGTGTATTTCACCGCATTGGAGACCAAGTTTTGCACAATACGGCGCAGGTAAGTAATGTCGCTGTGGATCACCTGATGGCTGGTACGTACACGCAGGGCAAGGCCCTTTTCCTGACATAAAATGGCATATTCGTTGGCCAGTGGCGACATAATGTCGTCAATATCAAAATGGCGGGGCGTCGGTTTCATTGCGCCTTGTTCCAGCTTGGCGATGTCCAGCAGTGCCGACATCAGATGCACGGTCGAATCTAGGCTGGCACCGAGTTTTTCGAGGTTACTGCGGTCATTGTCTGGTAATTTATCTTCATTGATCGCTGCAAGGTAAAGACGTGCGGCGTTCAGCGGCTGCAATATATCGTGGCTGGCCAGCGCGAGAAAGCGGGTCTTACTGTCGTTGGCACGCTCTGCTTCTTTTTTTGCTGCAACCAGCGCCTGCTCGGTTTCTTCCCGGCTGGCGATTTGAGCTTTAAGATCCTGGTTGATCAGACGGATCTCCTGGGTACGCGCCTCGATGCGATTTTCGAGATCCATGTTGATCTCTTCCAGCGCGTTTTGTGTGTCTATGTGGCTAGTGATATCTGAGAAACTGGTGACAAAGCCGCCTTCCGGCAGCGGATTACCCGTCATTTCGAATACCTGGCCATTGCTGCGATGGCGAATAAAATGATGCGGCGTGCCGTTTTTCAGATGCTGTACACGCTTATCAACCAGTTTTTCCAGCTCGCCGGGACCGCATTCACCGCGCTCTGCATTAAAGCGGATCACTTCCTCAATGCTCTGACCGACTTGCAAAAAACCATCCGGATATTGGAACATTTCATGATAACGACGATTCCAGGCAACCAGTTTGAGATCTTTATCTACTACGGAAATACCATGGCTGAGATTTTCCAGGGAGGTAAACAACAGGTTTTGGTTGAATTGTAATGCCTGGGTGGTTTCATCGAAAAAGTTGACGACTTCTTCAAAGGCGAGCTGTTTGCCCGAAGAAACCGCATGGATCAGCGCACGCGCTGAGGAAGCACCCAGCACGCCGGTGAGTGCACGCTCGCAAAAGGCAATAAAGTCGGCACTGGGATAGGCGTTGCTGTCTTCAATATCGTGATTAATGGCATAGTGGCTGAGTAACTGCTGACTGCGCTGTATTCCCAAAAAGGTTTGCAGCAGCACGGTAAAGTCATACACAGTGGCTTTCACGTCTTTATTCAGGCGTTTGGCAGCACTGGCCTGCTCCCAGGGGCTGACAAAGGCCGCTGCCTGGATTTTATCTATCAGGCGCTCATACGCGCCCAGTGAGAAGCTGATATAACAGCTGATATTGGCCAGCAACGCCAGCAAAGTACCGCGAGTAATGATGGTCTGGCGGGTTTCAAAGTCCAGGCTGCTGCCTGCTTCGATTACCGGAAACATTAGAAATAACATCCAGCATAAAAAGCCGGCCAGCAATCCGGCATACACACCATAGGCGTGGCCTTTACGCCAGTATAAGCCGCCGACTATGGCGGGTAACAACTGCGTGACCAGAGAAAAGGCGACCAGGCCCATGTTCGCAAGTGCCTCGCCATGGCCAAACCACTGCTGGTAGAGGAACGCCAGTACCAAAATCGCGGCAATGATAAAACGGCGGATCAACAGGATACGGGCTTTATAATTGCTGGTCAGGCGGTTTTTCTTAAACTTACGCTTTAACAGCAGGGGCAGCACAACGTCGTTAGAAAGCATGGTACTGAGCGTTAAAGTTGCCACCACTATCATGGCCGTCGCTGCGGATAAGCCCCCGATAAACACAAAGGTGGTGATCAGCGGATGACCCTGCATCATCGGCAGCGCCAGTACAAAGCTATCTGCTGCCATGCCCTGGCCTATATCAGGGTGAATGGCGGCACTGGCAATGGGCAAGATCATCGCGGCTATCAGGATCAGATACAACGGGAATGCCCAGCGAGCGGTGCGCAGATGGCGGCGGTCCTGGTTGTCGACCACTGTCACGTGAAACTGGCGGGGTAAGCAGATGATGGCGGCGGCGGCCATCAGCGTCTGGCCGATAAAGTTGAAATTGGTAAAGTCAAAACCCTGCCAGTGAGTCAAGTTGACTGTTGTGAGGCTGTTTTGCGTTAACAGAGCTTGCACAGCAATAACGGCTACGGCCATCAGTGCCAGTAATTTGATCAGAGACTCAAATGCGATGGCGAGCATGAGGCCGGAGCGGTATTCGGTGACATCGACTTTGCGGGTACCAAAAAAAATCGCAAACAGGGCCATCAGCAAAGTGCCCGTCATGGCCAGCATGCCGCCAGAGATTGGGGTGCCCTGTTGTAACAGCAAAAAGCTGCTGCTCAGTGCTTTGAGTTGCAGTGCTATGTAAGGAATGGTAGCCAGCAACGCTATCATAGTGACCATGACCGCGGTGGTCTGACGTTTACCATAACGCGCGGAGATAAAGTCGGCGATGGTGGTGATGTTTTGCTTTTTACTGACCAGGATCAGCTTGCGTAAAAACCCCTGACCAAACACAAAGAGCAGCGCCGGGCCAAGTAAAATGGGCAGGTAGTGCCAGCTGCTGGTGGTGGCAGTGCCCACTGAGCCGTAATAGGTCCAGGAGGTACAATAAATACCCAGGGCCAGGGCGTACACAAAAGGGTGATGGCTGATCCGGGTGGCCACGGGGGTGGTCTTATCTCCCCAGTTGGCGAGCCAAAATAGTAAGCCGATATAGGCGATGGCAACGAGGATCAGTGCAGCCGTCATAATGAGCCCTTGCGTTAATGCTTGTTATTGTCTTTGTGCCTTTAAAGTAGCATCACTTGCGAATAATCCAAAGTGACATAATCATCTGATTTTAAAAAATTATTCGATTTTTATTGAGTTAATTAGACTAATGTCTTATCTCCCGCACAGGTGTTCCTGGAACCACTCATTTCCCAGCATTATATTTCTAACTATTTGAATTTAAATTACTTAATGGTGATTGAAAAATTCTTATTCAGCAGTTTACGTAAACGTAACCTTGTTGTTACGACTAAGGTCTCAATTTCTTATTGACGGGCCATTGCTACAGTCAAAAGGTCATTAACACCAGCACATCGGCGACAGGTGTGCGAAAGGGGACTTATCATGGCTTTTAAAAGTGAAGAACAAGCAAAAGCATATTGGTCAGAAAATCTAGCCTTAATGTTTAAGCTATTAGTAGTGTGGTTTGTGGTGTCTTTTGGATGCGGCATTCTGCTAGTTGATGTACTCAACGAGGTCCGTTTCTTCGGCTTTAAGTTGGGTTTTTGGTTTTCGCAGCAGGGCGCAATTTATACCTTCGTTGCTTTGATTTTTGTCTATGTATTCAAAATGGATGCGCTGGACAAAAAATACGGCGTGGATGAATAAGGAGCGCTATGATGGATGTTCAAACTCTCACCTTTATAATCGTGGGGCTCAGTTTTGCCCTTTACATCGGCATTGCCATCTGGGCCCGTGCCGGTTCGACTAATGAATTCTATGTGGCCGGTGGCGGTGTACCGCCTGTGGCAAACGGCATGGCAACGGCCGCGGACTGGATGAGTGCTGCGTCGTTTATCTCCATGGCGGGGATCATCTCATTCGCCGGTTACGATGGCGGTGTGTATCTGATGGGCTGGACCGGTGGTTACGTGTTGCTGGCACTGTGTCTGGCACCTTATCTGCGTAAGTTTGGTAAATTCACTGTGCCCGATTTTATCGGCGACCGTTATTACTCGCAGGTGGCACGGGTTGTGGCCATTCTGTGTGCGATCTTTATCTGCTTCACTTACATCGCCGGACAAATGCGTGGTGTGGGCGTGGTATTCTCCCGTTTCCTCGAAGTTGACATCGAAACCGGTGTGTATATCGGCATGGTTATTGTGTTCTTCTACGCCGTACTGGGTGGCATGAAAGGCATTACCTACACTCAGGTTGCACAATACTGTGTGCTGGTTTTCGCCTACCTGGTGCCTGCTATCTTTATCTCTTTGATGATGACAGGTCACTTACTGCCGCAAACCGGCTTTGGTGGCACCCTGGCGGATGGCTCAGGAACCTACTTGCTGGATAAACTCGACGGGCTCAGTACCGAACTCGGCTTTGCCCAATATACTGAAGGCTCCAAGAGTATGATTGACGTGTTTGCTATCACAGCGGCGCTGATGGTCGGTACTGCTGGCCTGCCACATGTTATCGTGCGTTTCTTCACCGTACCCAGAGTAAAAGACACCCGTATTTCTGCGGCCTGGACATTAGTGTTTATTGCGATTGTGTACACCACAGCCCCGGCTGTTGCATCCTTTGCCCGCGTGAATATGATTGATACGATCAATGGTAAAGATGGCAGCGGTACGGCCTATGCCGAGGCGCCACAGTGGGTGAAAAACTGGGAAAGAACGGGTCTTATCGTATTCAATGATAAGAATGGCGACGGCAAAATGTTCTACTCAGCAGGTAAGATTGACGACCCGGCGAGCCGCAATGAAGTGAAAATCGACCGTGACATCATGGTACTGGCGAACCCGGAAATTGCCGACTTACCAGCTTGGGTGATTGCATTGGTCGCGGCAGGTGGTATCGCAGCGGCACTGTCGACAACCGCGGGTCTGCTACTGGTTATCTCGACCTCCGTTTCCCATGACTTACTCAAACGGACACTCAAACCGAATATCAGCGACAAGCAGGAACTGTTGGCGGCACGTTTGTCGGCGATGGTGGCCATTGCAATCTCAGCTTACTTTGGTATTAACCCGCCCGGATTTGTGGCGTCGGTGGTGGCCTTTGCCTTTGGTCTGGCGGCGGCAAGCTTCTTCCCGGCGATCATCATGGGGATCTTCTCCAAGCGCATGAATAAAGAAGGTGCTATCAGTGGCATGGTATGTGGTATTGGTTTCACAGCGGCTTACATTATTTACTTTAAGTTTGTCAGCCCGGAACTGAATACACCTGCTAACTGGTTATTTGGTATCTCGCCGGAGGGGATTGGTATTATCGGTATGCTAGTTAACTTTGGTATTGCAGCCATTGTGATGAAGCTGACTGCGGAAACACCACTTGAAGTAAAACAAATGGTGGATGGGATCCGTAACCCGAAAGGGTCATCTGCTGCACACGCACATTAATACTGACTACTTCGGATTGTGACTCGATCCGATGACAAAGAAACCAACTACTCCATGGCGCAAGCTATGGAGTAGTTGTCATTTTTGGAGGGGTTATGACGGCTCAAGTACAGGACGTGCTGACCTTTGTGCAGCAACAAGCGCCATTTGATCAGCTAACCCACAGCGCGACGGATTACTTTGTTGAACACTTAGAGATCATCTATGTCAGCACACAAAATCAGGCGCAGTGGTTTAGAAGCGAGCAGCCTCAGCTGTATCTGGTGCGTTCCGGTCATTTTGATTTGCGCTCCGAACGTGGCGAGCTTGTAGCCCGGCTGGCCGAAAGCGATTATTTTGGTTATCCCTCGTTACTGACGGGCGAGCCGATCAGCAACCAGCTGGAAGTCGTGCAGGCGGGGCTGGTCTATGTGTTGCCGCAAGATGCGTTTGATTATCTGCGCCGTGAGTACAAACCATTTGAGCAGTATTTTGTCCGTGCCCACGCCAAACGTTTGTTGTCCAGCCACTATAAAGAATCGGCAAGTGGCTGGTCCGAACGCCCGGTCAGCGAACTGATGAATCGGGCAGCGGTAACCCTGCAACCCCAAGCCAGTATTCAGGAAGCGGCCAAAGTCATGAGGAAGCATCGGGTTTCGTCGATCATGGTCATCGAAAACGATCAGTTAACCGGCGTGGTGACGGATCGCGATCTGCGTAACCGGGTATTGGCAGAGGGCTTAGATCCCGCACGGGCGATCCGCGAGATCATGACGGTCAGGCCGAAATACATCTTTGAGAACAACCGGATCTTTTCGGCACTGCATCTGATGCTGAAACACAACATTCATCATTTGCCGGTGCTCAATGAAGATCGCACCCCCATTGGGATGATCACCAGTACCGATCTATTGCGTCAGCAAAAAAGCGATCCGGTGCAGCTGATCGGACGGATCTACAAGGCGCGCAGTTATGGAGAAGTACAGCAGCTTGCCAAAGAGATCCCCGACCTGTTGAGTGATTTTGCCAATAAGATAGAAGACATTTCTTTGATAGGTCAGCTGCTGAGTGGCCTGAGTGACGCGCTGACGGGACGTTTGATCGACCTATACCAGCAGCAGCATGGCACTGCGCCCACGCCGTTTGCCTGGATCTGTTTTGGCTCACAGGCCCGTGAAGAGCAAACTCTGCACTCCGATCAGGACAATGGTTTGCTGTTGCCAGAAGGTGTAACGGATGAGCAACGAGATTACTTTGCACAGCTCGGTGCGTTTGTGTGTCAGCAGCTGGATGAGTGTGGGATCCGAACCTGTCCGGGGAATATCATGGCCAGCAACCCGGCGTGCCGGGGCACGCTCAGTGAATGGTGCGACCGGTTCACCACCTGGATCCACGCGCCAACGCCGCATGCCATGCTCAACTGTAAAATATATTTTGATCTGCGTTTTATCACCGGATCCGATGTTTTGTTCGGGCAATTTTTACATCATCTTAATGAGATCCCGAAAAATGAACTGTTCTATGCTGCGATGGCGGCCGATATCAACGTCAATACTGTGCCTATTGGCTTGTTTCAGCAGTTTAAGTTGCAACAGGACAAGCACAAACACAAATATCTGGATCTCAAAAAGCGCGGCGTGGTGATCATCAACGACGTGGTGCGCTTGTACGCACTGCAAGCGGGGATCAGCAAAGCCAATACGCTGCAGCGCCTGCGGGCGCTAAAAAGCCACCAGGTACTTAGCGGCGAGGACATTGCTAATTTGCAAGACTGCTGGCGCTTTTTAACTCAACTGCGTTTACGAACACAGATAGACCGCGAAGGGCTGCCAGAGAATTGTATTAACCCGGAGCAGCTAAGCTCACTGGAACGTCATCAACTTAAAGAAGCGTTTCAGTTGGTTAAGCAGGCCCAGCAAGCCTGTGCTTTCAAATTTGCCAGAGGCAGCCTGTGAGCTGGTTAACCCGATTGCGCAACTGGCACGCCGACCGTCACCTGCGACTGGCGGATGTTAACCTGGTGGTGCTGGATCTGGAGTTGACCGGGCTGGATCCTAAGCGGGATGAAATTGTCTCGGCCGCCTGGGTCGAAGTTCGCCGGGGCCGTATCGTCCTCAGCACGGCCCGCCATGTCGTCAACAAAGAAGTACGTCAGCTGGGGCAAAGCCCGGTGATCCATGGGGTCGATGACGACGCACTGGCGCAGGGCTTAAGTTTGCGCACCTTATTACAACAACTGACTGCAGTGCTGGAGCAAGGCGTTTTAGTCTGTCATAACGCCATGCTCGACTGGGGCTTTCTCAAGCGAGCCTTTACAGAGCACGAGATGACGGTGCGCCCTTTGCGGATCCTCGATACCATGCAGATAGAGAGAAATCGCTTGCTCAGGCAGGGGAAAACGCTTAGCGCAGATTGCCTGACATTGTCGGCCTGCCGTCAGCGTTATGCTTTACCGCCAGCTTATGAGCACAATGCGCTCAGTGACGCAGTGAGTACCGCCGAACTGTTATTAGCACAAAATAGTCAGCTTGGCGGGGTACAGGGGGCGTTACTCAGGCAGCTGACATAATTATTTTTGCATATCTCTTACACATTTGTGCTTGGTCGATTACAATAGCGCCATCTTAATACGGAAAGCTTGGGAAATTTATTCGCACGCGGCCTATGTTCCGGGTGTGTGGCACAATTAAGCCCAATTTTTCATAACGTGGTGGATCCTCACTTTAATGACTATCAAACTGGCAATAAATGGTTTTGGTCGTATTGGTCGCAACATAGTGCGAGCTTTGTATGAATCTGGTCGCCAGCGAGACATTCAGATCGTCGCGATAAATGAACTTGCCGATCCGCAGGGCATTGCGCATTTGCTGAAATACGATACCTCACATGGGCGTTTTTCTTTTCCCGTCCACCTTGAAGCACCTTATCTGACAGTGGGTGATGATAAAATCCAGTTGTTTAGCGAAGCCGATCCCAGTCATTTACCCTGGCACGCCCTGGATGTTGACGTTGTTTTAGAATGTACCGGTGTATTTCATTCCCGTTTCCATGCTCAGGCGCACCTACGCGCAGGCGCAAAGAAAGTGCTGTTTTCACATCCTGCCGACGCGGATGTCGATGCCACCATAGTGTATGGCATTAATGACCAAGAGCTGCGCGGCGAGCACACCATAGTGTCTAATGGCTCCTGTACCACAAACTGTATTGTCCCTGTCATAAATGTATTGGATGATGCTTTTGGAATTGGCTCCGGCACCATTACAACGATCCACGCGTCTATGCATGACCAGCAGGTGATTGATGCGTATCACTCGGATCTTCGTCGCACCCGGGCTGCAAGTCAGTCTATTATTCCTGTGGATACGAAACTGGCTCGTGGCATCGAGCGAATTTTGCCAAAGTTTCATGGCTGTTTTGAAGCCATTGCGGTGCGAGTGCCAACCATTAACGTAACGGCCATGGACTTGAGTGTGACCCTCAATAGTGATGTCACGATAGAGCAGGTGAATAATGCATTACAACAGGCCGCCAGCGGTCCGTTACGCGGGATACTGGACTACACTGAAGAGCCGCTGGTCTCAGTGGATTTTAATCATGATCCACATTCCAGTATCATAGATGGTACCCAAACACGCGTCAGCCAGAAGCGGTTGGCGAAATTGCTGGTGTGGTGCGACAACGAGTGGGGATTTGCAAATCGCATGCTCGATACCGCAGCAGCAATGACACAAGTTAATTAACAACCAAGTATCGTTCTTGAAGGAGATGTCAATGTCAGTCATTAAGATGGCGGATTTAGATTTAAACGGCAAACGCGTTCTGATCCGTGAAGATCTTAACGTACCGGTGAAAGAAGGTAAGGTCACATCAGATGCCCGCATCAGAGCGTCTTTACCAACCATCAAGCTTGCCCTTGAAAAAGGTGCCAAGGTCATGGTGATGTCTCACCTGGGTCGCCCAACGGAAGGGGAATACGATGCGCAGTATTCACTACAGCCGGTTGTAGATTACCTGAATGACGCGTTAGAGCAAAACGTGCGTCTGGTTGATAACTACCTGGATGGCGTTGATATCGCAGACAACGAAGTCGTAGTATTCGAAAACGTGCGTTTCAATGTCGGTGAGAAAAAGAACGATGAAGCGCTGTCGAAAAAGCTGGCTGCATTATGTGATGTGTATGTCATGGATGCATTTGGTACGGCACACCGTGCGCAGGCATCGACGCATGGCGTAGGTTTATTTGCTGAGGTTGCATGTGCCGGTCCATTACTGGCGGCCGAGCTTGAAGCACTGGGCAAAGCCCTTGATAATCCGGCACGTCCTTTGGTTGCCATCGTAGGCGGCTCAAAAGTATCGACTAAACTCACCGTGCTTGATTCACTGTCTAAAGTGGTTGATCAGCTGGTCACAGGTGGTGGTATCGCGAACACCTTTATTGCCGCAGCGGGTAATCCGGTTGGTAAGTCTTTGTACGAGCCAGACCTGATTGACGAAGCGAACAAGCTTAGCGAAGCGGCCCGTGCCAATGACGGCGATATCCCTGTACCAACCGATGTGGTTGTGGGTGACGAGTTCTCTGAGTCTGCCGTTGCTGAGATTAAAGATGTGGCGGAAGTACGCGACACTGATATGATCTTCGATATCGGCCCAGATACAGCAAACACATTGGCAAAAATCATCGCCAACGCTGGCACTGTGGTCTGGAATGGCCCTGTTGGCGTGTTTGAATTTGACCAGTTCGGTAATGGTACTGAAGCAATTGCCAATGCCATAGCCAAGTCTAACGCGTTTTCAATCGCGGGTGGGGGTGACACCCTGGCAGCTATCGACAAATATGGCGTAGCTGATGAAATTTCATATATCTCGACCGGTGGTGGTGCGTTTTTAGAGTTCCTTGAGGGGAAAAAACTACCAGCAGTCGCTATGCTTGAACAAAGAGCGAAAGCGTAATTCAGGCACGATGCTGCGCAATACGTCGCAGCATCACACTTTTGGGCCGATAGTTTGGTCCGGTTTTGGGACTCTCTCACATTTTATTCCCGAAACAAACTGAGTGTGTAGCACTTAAAATTTATCCCGTTCAAATCGATGAGTACGAGTGCTGATCTTGGAAATATCAGCTTCCCTCATCAACAATTGGAGAAAGCACAATGGCTTTAATCAGTATGCGTCAATTGCTGGATCATGCCGCAGAGCATGGTTACGGCGTTCCTGCCTTTAACGTAAACAACCAAGAGCAAATGCGCGCGATTATGGAAGCGGCAGATAAAACCAACAGTCCGGTGATTGTTCAGGGTTCGGCAGGCGCACGTAAGTACGCAGGGGCACCGTTTATTCGCCATATGATTTTGGCCGCAGTTGAAGAATGGCCACATATTCCGGTTGTTATGCACCAGGATCATGGTACGTCTCCGGGTGTATGTCAGCGTTCAATTCAGCTTGGCTTTTCATCTGTTATGATGGACGGCTCGCTTATGGAAGATGGTAAAACGCCATCAAGCTACGAATACAACGTTGACGTGACACGTCGCACTGTAGAAATGGCGCATGCCTGTGGTGTGTCGGTTGAGGGTGAGCTGGGCGTTTTAGGTTCACT
The DNA here is from genome assembly GCF_004212645.1 of Pseudoalteromonas rubra. GTDB lineage: Bacteria > Pseudomonadota > Gammaproteobacteria > Enterobacterales > Alteromonadaceae > Pseudoalteromonas > Pseudoalteromonas rubra_G. Next base: position 128,148 of record NZ_PPUZ01000024.1, read on the forward strand.
GGAAACGGGCGAAGCGGGCGAAGAAGATGGCATCGGCGCTGTTGGTAAGCTGTCACACGACCAGTTGCTGACTGATCCGGAAGAAGCAGCTGACTTCGTTAAGAAAACCGGCGTTGATGCGCTGGCAATCGCGTGTGGTACATCGCACGGTGCTTACAAGTTTACGCGTCCACCAACAGGCGACATCCTGGCTATCAACCGCATTAAAGAGATCCACGCACGTATCCCGAATACCCACCTGGTAATGCATGGCTCATCTTCTGTACCTCAGGAGTGGCTGGCGGTGATCAACGAATTTGGCGGTGAGATCCCAGAGACTTATGGTGTGCCTGTAGAGCAGATCGTTGAAGGCATTAAGCACGGTGTGCGTAAAGTTAACATCGACACAGACTTACGTCTGGCCGCGACTGGCGCTATCCGTCGTCACCTGGCACATAACCCGGCCAACTTCGATCCTCGTAAATATCTGGCTGAAGCGACTAAAGCGATGACAGAGATCTGTGTTGCGCGTTATGAAGCATTTGGCACCGCAGGTCAGGCTGGTCGCATCCAGCCTATCTCTTTGGATGACATGCACCTGAAATATCTGACTGGTGAGTTGGATCCTCAGATCAAATAATTACTAACCCTGGAAAATCGGGTCAACAATACATGCCGCAGCTTTGAAACTGCGGCATTTTTGTATCCGTGTTTGATCTGTATGGGATCAGATTTTTACCTACCTGCGAGCGCTGGGATCAGATCTTGACTAACTAACAGGAGATCAGAAGCGTCTGAGATCGAGATCTTACTAAGTCAGGCGCCGGATCTGACCAAGATGGCGTGTGGAACCGATCTAAAATCAATAAGTTAGTCCAACCTGTTCGCTGCGCGCGTTACCTCTGCGTATGATCGTTAGTAAAAATATGATCCCGGCAGGATCCCTTGGTATAAATTTGATCTCAGGCAACTCAACTTAGAAAAACTTTGATCCGACGGTTTGTCACTTGATCTCTCAAACAGAGCGTCTAGCTTTAAAGAGTACTCTATTCTGCTCACATTGGTTTTTATTAAGGTCAAGGTATGAAAAAATGCTTTTTGGCTGCCCTTTTTGGGGGCTCTGTGCTGGCTGGTGTGCAAGTGCAGGCCGAAGAACTCAAGGTTTACGGACGCGCGCACTTGGGTGTCGAAAACAGTGATACGGGAAGTGGTTCAGACACCTCAGTGGAAAGCTACGCCTCGCGAATGGGGATCAAAGGTGCAGCAGACTTAGACACCGGGATCTCTGCCTTCTACAAGTTGGAATTTCAGGTCGAAATGTCTGAAAACGACAACGATGGGAAATCTGAAGAAAACATCACAGCACGCTCTCAGTATGTGGGGCTCAAAGGTCGCTTTGGTCAGGTGCTGGTGGGCCGCGATGACACCGCAATGAAAAAGTCGCAGGGCAAAGTGGATCTGATGAACGATTTCAGCGGCGATATTAAGAATTTCTTCGTTGGCGAAAACCGTCTCGGTGATACCTTGCAATATACGACACCTTCACTCAATCATCTCAAGTTTACAGTCAGCTACATTGCCGAAGACAACAGTAAACAAAATGGCGAGAGTGGCTTGTCTATGGCAGCCAGTTACGGCGATAGCAAATTGAAAAAAACGGCTGTTTACGCCAGTGTGGCGCGCGATGAAGAGGTAGCCGGTCAGGACATTACCCGCGTGACTGTGCAGGGCAAGATAGCTCAGGTGACCTTAGGCGCCAGTTACCAGCAAAGTGAAGCGGTTGGCAGCAATGATACCGTAGACAGCTATATGGCCAGCGCCGCGCTGAAGTTAGACAATGGGTATAAGCTGCTGGCGCAATATCAAAATTCCGATGGGGCCTCGGGCAAGCTCAAAGACTCAGGAGACGCAACGTCTATCGGGGTGGAAAAGAGCTTATCTAAGCAAGCAAGAATGTACCTGTGGTATACCAAAACCGACCTCGATAACAACCCGGATCAGGATCATATGGCGCTGACATTACGCTATGATTTTTAGTATATCCGCTTTTTTGTGCAGGTTGTGTGATGCCTGCGCATCCACTTTGGTAGTGTGAGCGCCACTGATCAGTGCAGAGCATGGGAGTGTAAAGCCTGAGCGCAGTGAGATGCTGTGTGGTTTATTGCTATTTAGCCTGGAGGGTTTGTAAATGAACTTAAATGGCTTGTATGTCAGACCTTACGCCTCTTTACAGCCGCCATACCAGGCTGTTTGTTAACCCTAGCGCAAAACAAACCTGACGAAACAAGGATTTACCCCGAGTTTATACCGGGTTGTTGTTGCTTTTCAGTGAAACCTTCGCTTTTTCAGTATCATAGCCTTACATCAAGTTGGCCCTATTTTTTTCCCAATTGTCATCTTTTATCACTTGGTATTTCATAAAACTGTCATACTTAGTCATAATAATGAAACCCACTTCGGTAACGTAAGAGATAAATGGGAATGTCACGTAAAGTACTGGTAGTTGATGACGAAGCGCCGATCAGAGAAATGTTGGTGTTTGTGTTGGAACAAAATGGTTTTCAAGCCATTGAAGCTGAAGACTATGATTCTGCAATTGCAGCTATGGTTGAGCCTTATCCTGATATGGTGTTATTGGACTGGATGTTGCCAGGTGGCAGTGGCATTCAGATCGCCAAAAAGTTTAAACAAAGTGAATACACCAGACAAATCCCCATTATTATGCTGACAGCACGTGGTGAGGAAGAAGATAAGGTCAAGGGATTGGAAGTGGGTGCAGACGACTACGTTACTAAACCTTTCTCTCCAAAAGAATTAATGGCACGGATCAAAGCGGTAATGCGTCGTGTTTCTCCGACGTCGTTAGAAGAAGCCATTGAAGTGCATGGCTTGCGCCTTGATCCAATTTCGCACCGTGTAACCTCTGCTGGCAATGAGCTGGAAATGGGTCCAACGGAATTCAGATTACTCCACTTCTTTATGACGCACCCGGAGCGGGTCTACAGCCGTGAGCAGCTGCTGGACCATGTGTGGGGCACCAACGTGTATGTGGAAGACCGTACTGTCGACGTTCATATCCGCCGCCTGCGTAAAGCGATTGCACCGCTCGGTCACGATCGCCTGGTACAAACAGTACGTGGTGCGGGTTATCGCTTCTCAAGTAAGCTGTAAAGCATCTGGCGCTATGGTAGGCTAGCCATGGCGCATTCTCTTTAGGATCATTTTGTATGTATAGGGTGATTGATAAACAGGCGTTATTAAAACGCCTGTTTTTGTATTTTCTGCCATTAACCCTGATTGGGATCTTATTAGGCGCACCGTTTGTCCTACTCTTTATCGGTGCCATGGTGTTGCTGATCTGGCATTACCAACAGTTGTACCGTTTAAGTGATTGGTTGATCAATCAGCGCAGCTTTAACCCGCCGGAAGGATCGGGTGCCTGGGAGCAGATCTTTGAAGGGATCTATCAGTTACAGCATCGCAACCGTAAGAAGCGTAATGAGCTGGCTGAGTTGATCCGACGTTTTCGTGAAGGGGCCGAAGCCGTGCCCGATGCTGTGATAGTGATGCAACAGGATCTTAGCATTGTCTGGTGTAACCAGCTTGCACTTAAAGTGCTTGGTTTACAGTGGCCAACCGACCATGGCCAGCGTCTTGATAATCTGATCCGCGATCCTAAGTTCGTTAAATATATGCAGGCTCATGACTTTCATGATCCCCTGGAGATGGATTTGGGGCATGGTGGAGAGCGCGTATTAGAGTTCCGGGTAATGCCTTATGCCGAGCAGCTCATGATGGTGGTACGGGATATTTCCAGGCTGAAGCAGCTGGAGCAAATGCGCAAAGACTTTGTTGCCAACGTGTCTCACGAATTGCGCACCCCGCTTACTGTGGTCACCGGTTATCTGGAGATGATGGAAGGCGATCAGATGCCGCCTCCTGCGATGTGGAATAAAGCGCATCACACTATGATAGAGCAGTGCAAACGAATGGACAGCCTGGTTAATCAGCTGCTCTCCTTATCGCGCATTGAAGGGCAACGAAATCAGGATAATGACAAAGCGGTGAATGTGCCTGCGATGCTGAAACTCATCCAGACCGAGGCCAATTCGCTGAATCAGGAAAAAGATCACGAAATTGCGTTTAACGTCGACCCGGACCTGGATATTAAAGGGTGTGTGGATGAATTACGCAGTGCTTTTTCTAATTTGGTATTCAATGCCATTCATTATACTAAACCAGGCGGAAACATTACCGTGAACTGGTGTTTAGACGGTGAGCGACCGCGCTTTTCTGTGATTGATAATGGCGACGGAATAGCACCTGAGCACATTAACCGGCTGACTGAACGATTCTACCGGGTTGATAAGGCGCGCAGCCGTAAAACGGGTGGGTCGGGGCTCGGTCTGGCCATCACCAAGCACGTGTTGTCGCGCCATGATTCTCATCTGGAAATCGACAGTACACTGGGCAAAGGCTCGTGTTTCTCATTTGCCTTCGAAAAAGAAAAACGTATTTTTATGACAAACAATGAAAGTCATAAAAGTGTCATTTGAGAGTAATTTTATTGTCATTTGTTTTCTGCACAATGTGCTCAGAAATTAAATGGGAAGAACATTTGGAGTGACCCCAATGAAATTTAAAAGCTTAGTTGCCGCAATGGGTGTGGCTGTAACAACACTGGTATCTGCTCAAGCCTCTGCACTTGATAAGAATCTACCTGAGTACAACAAAACCAGCGGTATCTCTGGTAACTTTTCATCTGTGGGCTCTGACACGCTGGCTAACATGATGACGTTCTGGGCAGAAGAATACAAACGTATTTACCCTAACGTAAACATTCAAATTCAGGCTGCGGGTTCTTCTACGGCGCCACCGGCTCTGACAGAAGCAACGGCAAACTTCGGCCCTATGAGCCGTAAGATGAAGTCGAAAGAAATCGAAGCGTTTGAAAAGCGCTATGGTTACAAGCCGACTGAAGTACGTGTTGCTATCGATGCTCTGGCTGTATTTGTACACAAAGATAACCCAATCCAGGGTCTGCGTATCGACCAGGTAGACGCGATTTTCTCATCAACACGTAAATGTGGTGCGTCTGAGCAGGTTGAGCGCTGGAGTGACTTAGGTCTGTCTGGTGATTGGGGTAGCAAAGACATCCAGTTGTACGGACGTAACTCAGTATCTGGTACTTACGGTTACTTTAAGAAAAAAGCCCTGTGTAAAGGCGACTTCCGTAACAACGTAAACGAACAGCCGGGTTCTGCTTCAGTGGTTCAGTCAATCTCTTCCTCTGTGAACGCGATTGGTTACTCAGGTATTGGTTATAAGACATCAGGTGTACGTACAGTACCTCTGGCGAAGAAAGGCGATAACTTTGTAGATGCAACACTGGATAATGTTGCTAAGGGCAAATACCCGCTGTCTCGCTTCTTGTACCTATACGTGAACAAGCACCCGAACAAGCCGTTGTCGCCAATCGAAGCGGAATTCCTGAAAATGGTGCTGTCGAAAGAAGGTCAAAAGATTGTAGAGAAAGATGGTTATGTACCACTTTCAAGCCAGCTTGCAAGCAAAGAGCTTAAAAAGCTGGGCCTGCTATAAGCATTGCACGGAAAGAAAAACCGCTCACTGAGCGGTTTTTTTATGTCTGTTTTTTAATGCAAGCAGGTTAATGCAAGCAGGTTAATGCAAGCAGGTTAATGCAAGCAGGTTAAAGTAATACCAATTTGCTTAATTAAGTGTTCTATTTTGAGGCGAGAAAATATGTTCGATAACCAGGCAAAAATTTGCGAACTCATACCTTAGGTAAAGGTTCTAAATGA
>NZ_PPUZ01000025.1:0-25442 GCF_004212645.1 Pseudoalteromonas rubra
TGAGCTATCTGGGCTAAAACTGGTTATATTGTGCTGCTCTTTCTTCCATGAAGCGGTGGCCTGTCGTCGTCCTGACTCCACCTCAACAAGCTGCGAAGCGCTGCTTCGGTCTTGTTTCGCCCAACTAAGCTATCTGGGCAAAAACTGGTTATATTGTGCTGTATAATTCATCCTGAAGCAGCGTTCCGGCTCGACGTCCTGTCTCGCGTTCGATTAGCTGCGAAGCGTTGCTTCGGTCTAATCTCACCCAACTGATTAAGTCAGGCGCACTTTTAAAAATGGTGCCCAGAGGCGGAATCGAACCACCGACACGAGGATTTTCAATCCTCTGCTCTACCGACTGAGCTATCTGGGCGTGCGGCGTATTAAACGGGTTTTGCCTTGTTAAGTCAACTTTTTTTTTAAACTCTGTGTTCGACTGACCACTATTCCGACAAAACACGGCTAATCGCTTAAATTTCCCTCTGTATTTGGTATTTTAAAGCACTTTATCGCGCCGTTTTATCGCCTGCGTTGGGCAAAAACGGGGAGAATTCGTCCAGCATAGGTGATAGGATTGCATCCAACACAGAAACATAGCACAAAAGTTGGGTTCGGAATCATAAAATGGAAAACTCGTCGCAAACGCAAATAAAGGGCTTCGTGCCACTGTTTATTGTCGTTACCCTCATTATTGCAGCTATTTCTGCTGCCGCTGCTTTTACCTGGCCCGATAAGCACCAGAGTAACACCGACACGTCCCAGCGGCCCGACCTTGTGCTGCTGGCAAAAGACATAGCCACCCCTTTGTCACATTCTATGATGAAGCTGGGCTATAACTATGCCAAACAAATTCTTTCTGCATTCGAAGCCAGCAACCCAGATATAGAACTGTATTTATATAGTGACAGCGGCATCGGCCAGGCCAGCTTGGTGTATCAAACCAATGACCAAAGCATCGCGCCGATAAAACGCCAGGCGAAAGTCGATCAGGGGGGCGAGCTTGTTGTTCACCAGCCCCTGGTGCTGGATGATTTGCCAGTAGGTGAACTCATCTTGAGATATGCGCCTGAAAAACCAGTATCGAATGCAACTCCGGTGACTAGCATCATCCTAGCGGGATGTGCTTTGCTACTGACCATCGCCTTTGGTATTTTCCTCAAACGCCAGATCCTGGGCCGCCTGAGTAAAGACTTGAACGAGCTCAACGAAGAACTTCAGCACCTGTTGGCGCAAAAGTCTTACGATATTCATGTCACAGAAAAACTAAGCTTTGGGCTGTCGAAAACAGCGGTAGGCATTAATCAGTTAATCAATCAGATCCGAGACATCATTCAGGGCAACCAGGCAGCACAAAAAGAGCTAAAACAATTACAAACCAGTCTCGAATCTGAAGTACAGGCCCGTACCCTCGCACTGGAAAAAGCCACTCTGAATGCCGAACGTGCCAGTGAGGCCAAGACCACCTTCCTGGCCACAATGAGCCATGAGATCAGAACCCCAATGAACGGGGTCATAGGCACCATAGATTTGCTGCGCCAAACTGAACTGGACGGCGCACAACATCGCCTGACCACCATTATTCGCGACTCCGCATTCTCATTACTGGGGATACTGGATGACATTCTCGACTTCTCAAAAATTGAAGCGGGTAAACTACAGATGGACAACAGTGTCTTTTCTGTTTCCGAAACTATTGAAGAGGTGGCCCGGGTACTGTCATCCGTGGCCAGAAAACGCAAACTGGATCTGCAACTGGCGATTGCACCGGACATTCCAAACAACCTGGTGGGTGATGCCGTGCGTGTTCGCCAGGTTTTATATAATCTATGCAGCAATGCAATTAAATTCACCACCACCGATGACACAAGACGTGGCTTTGTGAAAATAACAGTGGAAGTTGCGCAAAACACGTCTGAGCACTACACACTGCGCTTTACGGTGACCGATAATGGTAAAGGGATGACACAGGCACAATTGCGAGAGATCTTTAACCCCTTTATTCAGGCCGAAGGGTCAATTACCCGAGAATACGGTGGTACAGGCCTGGGCTTGTCGATCTGCAAGAGCCTGGTTGAACTGATGCTGGGTTCAATTCATGTCAGCTCAGACATAGGCATGGGCAGTGAGTTTGTGGTGGAGCTGCCGTTTAGTGTCAAAGGCCAGATAGCCTACGCCAATAAAGCAGTACTGAACGGGCAAAGAATAGCGGTACTTACCCATGAGCATACACGTCGAAACATAGTAGCCCGTTATCTGTCCTTTATGGGCGCAGACACTGTGGTACTAAAAGACGCTGATGAGCTGAGTGAATATCAGTACGATAGCGATGTCATCTGGGTGCTTGATGGCCTGGACGGCATGGACAAAGTGAACGGTCAGCTGCGAGATTTGCTCTACTCTATTGAACACAATAACCAACAGGTAATTGTACTCAGCACCATGGATGAACCGGCGTTAAATCACGATCGTATTTTCTATCTTAATGCGGCGCCGTTATGTAAGTCGAGCTTTATGACCGCCATTTTGGTCGCAGCAGGCCTGCACCAACCGAAAAAACTCAAGCCATCACGGTCATTGAACAAATACCTGAATGTAGACGACGCCAGAGCGGCCAATAAACTGGTGCTGCTGGTAGAAGACAATGTGCTGAACCAGCAGGTTCTGACCGATCAGTTGCATCTGCTTGGCTACGGTGTGGAAGTTGCCGAGAACGGAGAAGAAGGCCTGGCCCGCTGGCAACAAGCCCACTACCCTATCATTCTTACCGATCTGCACATGCCTAAGATGTCTGGTTACGACATGGTGGCCAAGATCCGTGAAGAAGCCGAGCAGGCAACAGACATCAATGCTCAGCCTTACATCATTGCCATCACCGCCAATGCGCTTAAAGGTGAGCGCGACCGCTGCCTGGCAGCCGGCATGAATGACTACATCACTAAACCGGTTGAGCTGAATGTACTTGAAGCAACCTTAGAAACCTGGCAACAATCGGCTGGTAAGCCTGCCCAAGTCCAAACAGAAAACAAATCAACGTCAGTACCGAGCACTGCCCAGGAATCACAAGCGCCAGCTAAACCGGTTGCAGCAGACAACGAACACCAAGCCCCGGCAGAAACCGCTGAACCAGTAGATGACTCGAGTGATGCACAGCCAGTGGCAGAGCAAGCGCCCGAGCCACAACAAGCAGCTCCCGAAGAGCCCATCGATCTCGCGCAGCTGGATAAATATGTCAATCATGATGCAAACAAGCGACTGCGCTTTTTCCGCATGTATCTGGAGCAAAGCAGTGAGTTGGCCCGGGATATCAACGGCGCCGTGATCTCTATGAGCCAGGAAGAAATCGTCGAGGCCTGCCATCAGCTCAAATCTATTTCAAAGACCATAGGTGCGCATCGGGTTGCTGATTTAGCGGCTGAGTTTGAGCAACGCTGTAAAGGCGAGGAGTTGAACAGTGACGACCTGATCCATTTACGTGACACTCTGGAAACACACTACCAGCAAGCCACTGAGTTTATTCAACGCTATTTGCAGTCACAAGTTGAGTAACAGCGATGCGCTCAGTAGCACAGTGCTGCTGAGCGCATCGGGCTAGCCCTGCACCATATCGTAAATCAGGCGGATCACAATAGACACCATCACCAGCGGCAAAATATATTTACCGTACTTCTGCATCTTATCCAGTCCCATACGACTTTGATATTTCTCAAGCAGTGGGATCAAGATCAGCAAAGCGACGACCAGGCTGCCTAAAATTATCAGAACATTCATAACTACGCGCTCCTTATGTTGATGGCGATACCATGCCACAGCTGTACCTGCTTTGCCAAGCGTTGGGTCAGTTCACATAAGGAAAGAAGAAAAAAGCGCGAAGCAGTACTTCGCGCAACAGGTTGGAGAGTGCTAACCGACTAGCGCAAGCAAGATACCCGCAGCAACGGCACTGCCCAGTACCCCCGCCACATTAGGTCCCATTGCATGCATCAATAAGAAGTTATGAGGATTGCTTTCCAGGCCGACCTTATTCACCACCCGGGCAGCCATTGGCACAGCCGACACCCCGGCCGCACCGACAAGTGGATTAATGGGGCTGTCGCCGGCAAAACGGTTCATCATTTTGGCCATATATACCCCCGATGCTGTGCCAATGCTAAAGGCCACGGCTCCCAGCACCAGGATCCCGATTGTCTCTACCGTCAGGAACTGATCTGCGGCCAGCTTAGAGCCGACTGCCAGACCAAGGAAAATGGTCGTTATATTGATGATTTCGTTTTGAGCTGAATTACTCAGGCGATCAACCACCCCCGACTCCTTCATCAGGTTGCCCAGACAGAACATCCCAACCAGTGGCGTTGCCGCCGGCAAGAATAATAAAGTCAGTGTCAGCACACCCAATGGGAACAGGATCTTTTCCTGCTTTGAGACCGCTCTTAACTGAGGCATAGCAATATTTCGCTCTTCCTCTGTGGTCAGTAAGCGCATAATGGGCGGCTGAATGATAGGCACCAGCGCCATGTAGGAATATGCAGCCACAGCAATGGCACCCAACAACTCCGGCGACAGGCGTGAAGCCAGGAATATGGCCGTCGGGCCATCGGCCCCCCCAATAATCGCAATTGCCGACGCATCTTGCAGGGTAAATTCAAAGCCAGGCACATAATTCAGCAAAATAGCCCCAAACAGGGTCGCAAAAATACCAAACTGAGCAGCGGCGCCCAGCAACAACATTCTGGGGTTCGCGATCAGCGCACTGAAGTCCGTCAGCGCACCAACGCCCATAAAGATCAGTAGCGGAAATACCCCACTGTCGATGCCAATGTAATACACGTAATACAGCAGGCCACCGGGATCGGCCAGACCCGCAACCGGAATATTAGTCAGGATGGCACCAAAGCCAATTGGCACCAGTAACAAGGGCTCAAACCCTTTTGCAATTGCCAGATAAAGTAAGCCACAACCAACCGCTATCATGGCCAGCGCGGGAAAGGTCAGGTTGGCCAGCCCCGTCGCTGACCACAGGTTCACAAGTCCATCCATTGCATGCCTCCTATGCCAGCTCGACGATGGCGTCGCCAGCCGATACAGAGTCACCTTCATTGACCAGGATATCGGCAATTTTACCGCTGTGCGTCGCGCGCACTTCGGTTTCCATCTTCATTGCCTCCATGATCAACACCAAATCGCCTTGCTCTACCACATCGCCACGTCGGGCATGGAGTTTGAAAATATTACCGGCCAGTGGCGCGTTGAGCGTTTCACCACTGCTCACTGAGGCCGATTGTGGCATCAGCTCGCTGTCCTTTACTGCCACTTCCTGTAACTCTCCGCCCGGTGCAACCACCACATTGTAAACCTTGCCATCGACCTGAACACTGTAGCGCTCTTGTGATGCTTTAGACTGTGCCGGTTTTGGTGCAGCTGAGTTATTCTGTACCAGCTCAGGTTTCGGCTCAAATGCCGCCGGGTTATCCCGGTTTTGTATAAATTTCAGACCTATCTGTGGGAACAGGGCATAAGTAAGCACGTCATCAACCACCGCATCACTGAGGTTCAGTGACAGGCTCTTGGCTTTATCAAGTAAGTCGGACTCAAGCTGCGCCAGCTCTGGTTCGATTAAGTCTGCCGGACGACAGGTGATAGCTTCTGCTCCATCGAGCACCCGCTGTTGCAGCGCGGCATCAACCGCTGCCGGTGTTTTCCCGTATTCACCTTTAAGCACGCCCGCGGTTTCTTTGGTGATGGTTTTATAGCGCTCCCCGGTCAGCACATTCAGTACAGCCTGGGTCCCGACTATCTGCGAGGTAGGCGTCACCAGAGGCAGGTAACCCAAGTCCTGACGGACCGATGGGATCTCCTTAAGCACTTCATCCAGACGGTCCCCGGCACCTTGCTCTTTGAGCTGATTTTCCATATTGGTCAGCATACCACCTGGCACCTGGGCAGACAGAATACGGCCATCCACGCCCTTAAGGCTGCCCTCAAAGGCCGCGTACTTTTTACGGACATCACGGAAATAAGCCGCGATTTCTTCAAGCTGCAATAAGTCCAGTCCGGTATCTCTTTCAGTGCCCTCTACAATCGACACCAAAGTCTCTGTGGCACTGTGGCCATAGGTCATACTCATCGAAGAAATCGCGGTATCCAGCATATCAATGCCCGCATCTACCGCTTTTTGGTAAGTGGCAGTGCTCAGACCTGTGGTGGCATGACATTGCATTGCAATGGGCACAGACACAGTGTTTTTCAGCTCCCGGATCAATACTTCAGCGTCATAAGGTTTGAGCAACCCGGCCATGTCTTTAATACAAATTGAATGACAGCCCATTTGTTCCAGCTGCTTCGCCTGCGCCAGCCACATCTCCAGCGTGTGTACCGGGCTGACCGTATAAGAGATGGTGCCCTGGGCATGTGCGCCCACTTTAATGGCAGCGCGAATCGCAGTTTCCAGATTACGTACATCATTCATGGCATCAAAAATACGGAAGACATCCACCCCGTTATGATGAGCACGCTCAACGAATTTTTCGACAACATCATCCGCATAGTGCCGGTATCCCAACAGGTTTTGACCCCTTAACAGCATCTGTTGCTTGGTATTTGGCATGGCTTCTTTGAGGGCACGGATCCGATACCAGGGATCTTCACCAAGATAACGAATACATGCATCAAAAGTGGCACCTCCCCAGGATTCCACTGACCAGTAGCCTATCTGATCGAGCTTTTCAGCGATTGGCAACATATCCTCAAGGCGCATACGCGTGGCCAGTAGCGACTGATGTGCATCGCGCAGTACCAATTCTGTTAGTTTGAGCTGTGACATAAATGACCCCTTGATTATTTTTCTGATGGGAAGTGCTGGTTACGGTATTGCGAAATCGCGGCACTGATAGCCGCCAGGTGTTCTGCGGGTACTTGCTCAGCGCCGGCAGGCTTTGACTTGGCTGCCTGTGACCTTGGTTGCACCGGCTCATCCGGGGCGGCGAATTTGGATAGCCCCTTCACTGCGATGATCAAAATAGACAAGAATACAAACACCCCGACCATGCCGGTAAGCATTAAGTTGGCGGCCTGAGCCAGTAAGGCGGTTATGTCCATCTTTGCTCTCCCCTTGTTGTTAACATTTTTTTGCGTGGCATCATGCAGATACAATAGATAGCCACAATTTATAGATAATTATGCAATCATCATAACAAAACCGCCTGCTTTGTAAACCAAGCTGTAAATTGGTATTACCAATAACAAATTACACACAATTTCAACCTGTTACGATAATCCAAATGAAAATTTAATGAAAACAGGGGAATAAATATGAAAAATAGTCAAGATGCCCGACAAAAATAAGCAGATGGCATAAAAATTATTCACCCACCACCTTACCCTGAACAGAAACATATAATTGGTATGACCAAGACATCTATTTTGTAAAATGTTAACAGCGCTATACAAGACCAATCCGCAGTTTACGTAAAGTCGCTCATGTGGAAGATTTCGGGGTATAATGGTTGGATGAAATAACTGGAGTTGTGTTTGTGTTTCACTGCGAGTTTACGCTGGATAAAGATTACTTTCGCGAATGTTTTGATCAGTCATTGCCTTACAGCAATGTCAGCAAACCTAAGTATGCCCTGGTCGCATTTTTGTTCGTCCTGGGCTGTGTTGCCATCTATGGCTTGGATAATGCTTACTTAGGTAACTTTTTAATTTTATTGGCTGTTTTAGAGTGTATCGCACACTATTACCGACGCCCCTGGTGGGTGGCAAGGCAAATGGTCACCCGTGCCAGTGGCAGCAAAATAACACTGGACATTAATGAACAGGGCGTCACGGCCACTAACCCGTATAAGTCTTATCAGATCCCCTGGTCAGAGGTGAATGAAATAGCAGAAACCGAGCTGGGCGTGGTGCTGGTGCGCGCAGGTACAAACCAGTACATTTCTAAAAAAGCCCTGTCCGACGAGGCCTTGCAATATATTTTGAGCAAAAAAAATAGCCACGACTGAGTGGCTACTTTTTCGAATTCTACCGGGCTGTGCGCCGGGAATTGTAGATTACATATTGCCCGTAGTCGGGTTAGACTTTTCAGCCTGAATACGCATGTAGATCTCTTCACGGTGTACAGAAACATCTTTAGGGGCGTTAACGCCAATACGAACTTGATTTCCTTTAACACCTAATACGGTTACAGTTACTTCATCACCTATCATTAGAGTTTCGCCTACACGGCGAGTTAGAATTAGCATTCTCTTGCTCCTGTTATTCCAAAATTTAAAAGATTCCGCGTCTTGGTCATTTTAATGAAAAGTTTCCGTAAAAGTAAGCAAAATAATTGCTTATTCGTCACTTTCCAGTTTAAAAGCGTCATGCAGAGCACGTACTGCCAACTCAAGGTATCGCTCATCGATTAATACTGAAATCTTTATTTCCGAGGTTGCAACTAACAAAGGTGAAATATTCTCTGCTGCCAGCGCCGAAAAAAATGTACCGGCGTTCGCAGAGTGCGACTTTAATCCCACCCCTACCGCTGAGACTTTTGCAACGGCTGTATTACTCTCGATTTCAACTGCCCCAAACGTCTGCTGATGCGTCTTGAGCACATCCAGCGCCTGCAGATGATCATTGCTATGCACAGTTAAAGCATAGTCTATTTTGCCAGTCTGTTGATTCATTTGACTGATCATGTCGACTTCTATCGCATATTCACCTAACAGCGACAGGATCGAAGCCAGCGTTGCGGGGCCGTCAGGCGCCTGTCTGATAGTCAGTAAGCACTCGTCCTTTTGGTGGGCAATCCCCGACACCACTTTATTCTTCATGGGGTTTTCCTCGTAGGTAATCAAGGTCCCGGCATCCGGTTTGAAGGTGGATAAAACACGCAGTGGTAAGGTGTAGCGTCCTGCTGCCTCTACTGAGCGGATCTGCAAGACCTTGGCGCCTAAGCTCGCAAGCTCGAGCATTTCTTCAAAGGTAACCTGTGCCATACGGCGGGCTTTGGGTTCAATCCGGGGATCGCAGGTATACACACCATCCACATCCGTGTAGATCTGGCATTCATCAGCCCCCAGCGCAGCGGCTATCTCCACGGCACTGGTATCCGTCCCGCCCCGACCTAAGGTGGTAATATTACCTTCCAGATCACGGCCCTGAAAGCCCGCAATAATGCTGATATGATGCTGCTGCAGCTCTTGTTGTAAGCGTCCCGTATCTATCTGGGCAATGCGGGCACGACCGAACATATTGTCGGTCACTATGCCCACCTGATCGGCCAATAAACTGATGGCGGAGTGACCGCGCTTGATGATGGCCATGGCCAGCAAAGCAATAGATACCTGCTCACCGGTACTCAGCAGCACATCCAGTTCTCTGGGGCTGGGCTGAGCGTCTATCTGTTTGGCCAGCTCAACCAGGCGATTGGTTTCACCAGACATCGCAGACAGCACCACCACCACCTGGTGGCCAGCCTGCCGGGTTTTGACCACCAAATCGGCGACCGCTTCGATGCGGTCAATTGACCCCACCGAAGTGCCACCAAACTTTTGAACAATAAGGGCCACGTGTTACTGAGTTTTCTCAGCCAGCCACGCTGAAACACTGGCCAGTGCCGCATCCAGGTTTTGTGGTTCAGAACCGCCTGCCTGCGCCATATCCGGACGACCACCGCCCTTGCCGCCTACCTGTGCAGCCATATGATTAACCAGCTCACCCGCTTTCACACGGCCGACCAAGTCTTTGGTCACACCCGCGATCAGGCTGACTTTGTCACCATTGGCCACGCCCAGCGCGATAACGCCTGAACCCATCTTGTTCTTCAGGTCATCAACCATGCCACGCAGCGCTTTCGACTCGGTACCTGCCACATTCGCAACCAACACTTTAATGCCGTTGATGTCTGTCGCCGACTCCAATAGTGACGCACCCGCAGCGCTGGCCAGCTTGTCGTTCAGCTGAGACACCTGCTTTTCAAGACCCTTGGCTTTTTCAATCAGTGCCGCAACTTTATCCAGCGCGCTGCTGTTATCACCTTTAACCAGTGCCGCTATCTCAGCCAGGGTTTGCTCCTGATTGGCCACATAGTTAATGGCTTCAGCACCGGTTACCGCTTCAATACGGCGCACGCCCGCTGCAATACCGCCTTCAGAGACAATCTTGAACAAGCCAATGTCACCGGCGCGAGACACGTGTGTACCACCACACAGCTCGATAGAGTAATCGCCAATCGAGACTACGCGCACTTCGTCGTCGTATTTTTCGCCAAACAGTGCCATGGCACCTTTTTCTTTGGCCGCATCTATGTCCATTAACTCAGTATTGAGTGCGGAGTTGGTGCGGATCTGGGCATTCACGGTATCTTCAATCTCACGCAGCTGGGCTTTGCTCACCCCTTCGAAGTGAGAAAAGTCAAAGCGCAGCTTGTCTGCCATGACCAGAGAGCCTTTCTGAGCAACATGCTCGCCCAGCGCCTGGCGCAATGCTTCGTGTAGAATGTGTGTTGCTGTATGGTTTTTCTTGATGTCTTCACGGCGCGCTGCATCTACCTGAGCATCCGCTTTGTCATTCACACCAATACGGCCTGTAACCTGACCGTGATGCGCAATGGCATTACCCAGCTTTTGCGTATCTGTGACAACAAACTCACCCGCCGCAACTTTCAGGCTACCGGTATCGCCAACCTGACCACCTGATTCGGCATAAAACGGCGTGCGATCCAGTACCACAATACCCGTTTCACCGTCTTCAAGTACTGAAACAGACTGACCTTCTTTGAACAACTCCACCACAGTACCGGTATAGTGAGTGGCATCATAGCCCTTAAAGTCTGACGATTTCTCAGATTTCAGCTGCTCGTTGTAGTCGGCACCAAACTTGCCGGCCTGCTGAGCCATTTTACGCTGAGTTTCCATGCAGTCTTTAAAGCCACGCTCATCGATAGTCATAAAGCGCTCACGCGCCACATCCGCGGTCAAATCCGCCGGGAACCCATAGGTATCATAGAGCTTAAACACCACATCACCCGGGATCACATCGCCTTCTAATGAGGCCAGGTGCTCTTCAAGGATAGCCAGACCACGGTCCAGCGTTTTGCCAAACTGCTCTTCTTCGATACGCAGGACTTTTTCAATGATCGCACCTTGTTTAACCAGCTCAGGATATGCGTCACCCATTTGCTCGCTCAGGGCACTGACCAGCTGATAGAAGAATGCGCCTTTGGCACCTAACTTGTTGCCGTGACGCACTGCACGACGAATGATACGACGCAGTACATAACCGCGCCCTTCGTTGGATGGCATCACCCCATCGGCAATCAAAAAGGCACAAGAACGAATGTGGTCCGCGATAACACGCAGTGATTTGTCTTCAAGGTCCTGCGCACCGGTTACTTTAGCCGCAGCAGCAATCAATGCCTGGAATAAGTCAATCTCGTAGTTAGAGTGCACGCCCTGCATAATCGCAGAAATACGCTCAAGACCCATACCGGTATCAACCGACTGTTTAGGCAGTGGTTCCATCGTGCCGTCGGCGTGACGGTTATACTGCATAAAGACCAGGTTCCAGATCTCTATAAAACGGTCACCGTCTTCTTCCGGTGAGCCCGGAGGTCCGCCCCAGATCTCTTCGCCGTGGTCGTAGAAAATTTCCGAGCAAGGGCCACACGGGCCTGTGTCACCCATTGACCAGAAGTTATCCGAGGTTGCGATACGGATGATTTTATCTTCCGGCACACCAATGTCTTTTGCCCAGATATCATAAGCTTCCTGGTCGTCGTGATAGACAGTGACCAACAACTTTTCTTTAGGCAGGTTGATTTCTTTAGTCAGAAACTCCCAGGCAAAACGAATGGCATCTTTTTTAAAGTAATCGCCAAAGCTGAAGTTACCCAGCATTTCGAAAAAGGTGTGGTGACGCGCAGTGTAACCTACATTTTCCAGGTCATTGTGTTTACCGCCGGCACGCACACAGCGCTGTGAGCTGGTCGCGCGGTTGTAAGGACGTTTCTCACCGCCCAGAAACACGTCTTTAAACTGCACCATCCCGGCATTGGTAAATAGCAACGTGGCGTCATTACCCGGGATCAGTGAACTTGAAGGCACCACCTGGTGTTGTTGTTTGGCAAAGTAGTCTAGAAAGCTCTGCCTTATCTGTGCGGTCGTCATCTGCTGCATGTGCTCATTACCCTTTTTTGCTGCTGTAGTGACAGGCATTACTCACCCTGTGAGTATGCCTCGATAGCATAATCTATTTCGTCATAACGGAATCCACGCGACATCATGTAGCGAATTCGTTTTGACTTCTCTTTATAATCCAATTGATTTGTCGAACGGCTGTATTTCTTTTCGTAGGCACGCAAGGCCACGCTAAACCAGTCGACTTCTTGTTCTTCTATTAAGTGCTGTAAATATGATTTATCGACACCTTTGCGTTGCGCGTCCATCATAACACGTTTTTCGCCAAGCCCCTTGGCCACTTGCTGGGACAAAAAACTCGCGCAATAGCGCTTATCATCCAGATAGCCAAGCGATTCTAGCCAGTCAAGCAAACGCGTAATGTATGCCTCTTCGCCATCTTTTGCGCGTAACTTCTGAGCCAGTAACTGACGAGAATACTCCTGTCTGGACAATAACCAAAGGGCGTAGTTCTTCAGCTTTTTTTCAATATCTTGTTGATCCATCAAGCGTCAAACCGACCACTTTGCTGCTGTTGCTGTGGTGGAGTATTATCATTTGATGCCGGCGGCTCGGACGCTGACACAATAGCCTGAAATGACACAAAAAAACCGATGTACGCAATGGGCATCACCACAAGCAGCGGTACCAGCGACATAGGGATAGACAGCAGCATCAGCAATGCCACTAAAGACCCAAATACCGTCAGCGGGGCCATATTGTGATAAAACACCATTAACGATTGCTTCATCGCATGAATAATACGCGCTTCATCGCGGAAAAACACCAAGGGGAGCGCATAAGCAAAGGCCATCATCGCCAGCGATTGAATAACAACAAAAATAGCGATGTCCGCCAAGGTAATTTGCGTAATCACCTGTGCCAGCACCTGCGTTTCATCGCTCTGCTCGGTGACGTTTTGCAACACTTCCAGTGCCGGGCCAAACAGTACTCCCAACAATGCACTCAGTAACAGGGCCACACCCATTTGGTACAAGCCAAAGCGAAACAGGTTCAGTCGTCGGCCTTTAGTGGAAAAAGGCGCTAAAATATCGGCTAGCGTAATGGCCTGACCTTGCTGTTTTTTTACCACTGCCAGATAAAAACCCGCAGTCAGAAAGGGCGATGCCAGCACAGCTACCAGCTGCAACGGCGGAAAGACAAAAGGCACCAGGCTCACAACAACCATGAGCAGGTACATCATTACGAAGGTAAAAGGCTGAGACTTGAAAATAATCCACCCGGCTTTAAGCCATTGCAAGCCAAACCCTGCGGTAAATGTTTTAAATTCTGTTGGCATATTCATCAATTCATTGTGAAACGGAGCGATTATACTGGGTCACAGGAGGACTTAAAAGGTCAGATGGGGGAATTTTCAACTCATTACCTGCAACATGTGAGTTGATACTGGCCAATCGTGAAGCGCGATTGACCAGCACATAGCAACCGGCCTAGATTTCGTCCGGCTTCTTAATTTTCTTAATGTCTAACATGTGTGAGCCATGCTTTACCTTGGTTTCAAGGTAATTACGATTCCCGGCCACCCCAACTTTAACATGGGCATGTGTCCCGACCACTTCCTCAACCTGAATGCCAGCATCTCTCAGTGCATTCAGCTTGCGAGGGTTATTAGTCATCAGGCGCACATGATCCAGACCCAGTGCCTGTAGCATCAGTACAGCATCCGAAAAATCGCGCAAATCGTCGTCAAACCCCAGGTGGTTATTCGCCTCGTAGGTATTCATACCTTGCGACTGCAGCACATAGGCATCAATTTTGTTATACAGGCCAATTCCCCGGCCTTCCTGGCGCAAATATAACAGGACACCACCTTGGAGGTGCATGGCTTCGATGCTCTCATTAAGCTGCTCACCACAGTCACACCGCGATGAGTGAAATACATCACCCGTTAAACACTCAGAATGCATTCTGATCAAAGGCACCGATTGTTCGCTATCGGCACGATTAAACACCAGGGCAACATGCTCCTGGCCATCCTGCAACCCTTCAAATGAGACGATTTCCGCGGGGATATGACTACGCTGCCCAACATTCAGCTCAACTCTTGCTCTTACTTGTGCCACGACTACAAAATACCTAATTGCAAAAATGTGATAATATCACAAAAAATACTGTAACTGACTATATGGTGACAAAGTTGCTCAGTTACAAGTCCTCAGACTAAATACTGGCAAATACACCGAACACCGCTAGGATAGTAATACCAGCTTGCATTAATAAAGCAGCGATCCGAGCGGTTAATACCGACGGGATTCTTCACCGCAGGATTAATAGCTTAATTAAGCGCTCTGGTATAAGAACTGCCCGGTGCCACTCGCACTCATGCATTTTCTACTGAAATAATATCTTAATGGTAACTGATGCGCTCGACATTTGTGATGTTTTTATCTCTGCTCTGGTGGCTGAGCTTAGCTGTACAAGCAGGTGAGTTAAAAGTAGACGGCTTTGCTACTTTGGATATTAACATCAGTAACTCTCAAACCGCCGGGGTCCGACATGTGATCTCTCAGCCCGATGTCAGCTATCTGGGGGAGCCCAGTTTTGCTAACTCCTCCATTGGTTTGCAACTCGACTGGCAATCATCGTCACAACTACAGTGGGTGGCGCAGGCCGTGCTTAAAGAGCGCAAGGAATACAAGCTGGATTACCTCATTCAAATGGCCTTTGCACGGTATACACTGACGCCCAACTGGCAATTTCGTGCAGGGCGCACCGGCCTTGATCTGTATATGATGACGGAGTACCGGGATATTGGCTTTGCGTTTAACTATGGCCACCCGCCAACGGAGTTTTACGCCGTGGTACCGCATCAAAACCTCGATGGCTTTGATGTTACTTATACCTATCCGTTTGCGCAAAGCGTGCTGAATTACAAGGTTTTTGCCGGGCGCTCAAATGCACCAATAGTCAGCGACGACGACTTTTTCTGGGACGTGGAGTTAGAGTCAATTTATGGCATGAGCCTGTCATTACAAAGCCAAAACTGGTTGATCCGCAGCAACTACACCACCACCAAAGCCGGTAATACCAATGAGCAACAGGGCCAACTACTCAGTGCTTTACAACCCATACCCGATAGTATCTGGCCGACACGCCAGGCATTGATAGAGTCTTTGCAGATAAAAGGCAAGCGGTTTAATTACTTTACCGTGGCCGCCATGTATGACGACAGCCAATGGATACTACAAGGCGAGCTTGCCTACATCGACTCTCACTCTGAGGTGCTAAACCATTTAAAAGCGGGTTATATGAGCGTCGGCACACACTGGGAAGATGACACCTGGCTACTCACCTTCAGCGCGGCAAAATCTAACAATCGTGTTGATCCGGGGCCATTGCTGAGCACACCACAACTTGATGCTCTCTACCAAGGGGTGATCCGTCACACCAATTTCTACCTGATAGATCAACATACCTGGTCGTTAAGCTGGCGGCAGGACCTGACCTCCACTTTGGCAGTTAAAGTCCAGCTGGATCATACCCAAGCCAATCATCTGCCGTCGGCTTTTTATCTTCACAAAGACTTGTCTTCACCCAAGCTTGATAAGTACTTTCAGTCACTTGGCCTGAGTCTGAATTGGGTGTTCTGATGCGAATTCAGGTTTTTTGCTGCATCATCTTAAAACTGCTGCTGTTCACCACCTGCGCGGCCAATGCCACGGCCCCCCTGGTGGTGATTGTTCACCGTGACAACCCAAATCAGCAGCTATCCCAACATCAGCTCGTCGATCTCTACATGGGCAAATACACCGCCTTCCCCGATGGCACCCTGGCCAAAGTGCTCGACTATGAGCAGGGACATTCATTACGTACTCTTTTTCTGACCACTCTGACGGGCCGCCCTATCAGCCAGATCAATGCTTACTGGTCGCAGGTAAAATTTAGTGGTAAGGCCTCTTTTCCGCAAGCGTATCAATCAATCGACGCTATACTTGAGGAAGTTGCATCGACCCCAGATGCTATTGGTTATGTGCCCGCAACAGCGGTTACTGAGGACGTCAAAGTGGTGTATCGTTTTGTTCAATAAACACAGTTTGATCACACGGCTAACCCTTTTACTGAGTCTGACGACACTGCTATTCAGTGTGATCTACGCAAAACTATATTATCGGCATGTATTTGAAGAAGAGCTGGCGCGTGCTAACGGCACCGTAATGCAGATAGGCAAAACCGTCTCTTCCACAGCCTCGATTGCCGCGTACCTCGAAGACAAAGATTTGGCAACAGAAGTTGTCAATGGGCTGATCAGTAACGATATAATTCTGTCGGCCGCGCTGGTTAGCAAAGATACCCTGCTGGCCAAGAGTATTTTGCACAGCGGACCAGGCAGCATCCAGATAAAACTGGTTAACCCGTTTTTCCTGTCCGAAAACATCGGCATGATACACATCGCGCCCAACACACTCATCATAGAACAAAATGCCCGCAGTATTGCCCTGGGTGGCGTTAAAACCATGCTGGTCGTGATCCTGCCCATCATCATACTGCTCTCTACCCTGGTGTACTGGCAAGTCACCCGACCGCTCAATCAGCTCGGCAGGTCGCTTGCAAAAATACTGCCGGGCAGTGCCCAGCGCTTGAAGATAGACAAACATGCCAGTCATAATGAAATTGGCCGAATTGAGCTGGGGATCAACGCCTTACTGGATAAAGCCGAAGCCTTATTTGAGCAAGAGCGCAGTCTCAGAGCCGAAGTCGTCGAGCTGGAAAAACGCTTTCGACTGATGTTTGAACAGTCCTCTTCACCTACCCTGCTAGTGAAAGACGAAGGGGATATTTTACTGATCAATGACGCCGCTAAAGATCTGCTCGTGGGCATGGGCATTGATGTCGATGAGCGCTTTCCCGAGAACCTCGGGCTGTACTGTAAAACCCCGGATATTCTCTATACCTTCACCGAGAACAGCATAAAGCAAAAGCAGGTGATGCAGTCTGAGTTTGAATTCATTAACCCGCTGACGCAATCTACAGTGTGGCTGAGTATTATCGTGCTCAATACCCTCAGTGACGGACAATGGTATTTTCAGGTGTTTCTTGCCGATATTACCCTGCGCAAAACCATGCTGAACCAGCTTAACAAGCGAGCCCAAAGAGACAGTCTGACGGGGCTCTACAACCGTTATGGCGCTGAGCTTATGTTACTCGACTGGATAGACAATCAGTGCACATTTAGCTTGCTGCTAATCGACCTGGACAAGTTCAAACCTATCAATGATGTCTATGGTCATAACGCAGGAGACGCACTGCTTAAGCACATTGCCAATCAGCTATCTGTGACAATGGACACCACCGACCTGGTGTGTCGCTGGGGAGGAGACGAGTTTTTAGTCGCCCGACTGGACATCACACAGCAAGAGCTAACTCGCCTTGCACAGACGTTGCTGGAAGCGATTAACCAACCTATGCCATTTGAGCACCGTGAGGGGCAAACCGAGCTGGCGGTGGGTGCCAGTATTGGTATTGCCCACTTCCCTCAGCATGCTGAAAATCTCAAAGGCCTGGTTGAGTGCGCCGACGTTGCTATGTACAGCATCAAAAAGACCTCCCGAAATAGCTTTACCTTTTACTCAGAGTGACAGATCCGAGGTAATACCTTGTCCGGTGATATCTCAGAACTTATCCAACAATGAGGCATCATAACGGGTGATATCCAGCGTCACCTGATACTGCTTGGTCAGCGCATCCAGCTCGGCCTGCCAAATGCCCAGCTCTTCCATGGTGAGGGTATTGTCATCAAGCTGCCACAGCTGGCGTGAGCCACTGTAACTAAATTGCATGGCAAGCATGGCGTCCACATCGCCCTGTTGTGCAGCCTTTTTAACCTTGGCCATCTTGCGAGTGACCTTGTTCAGCGCCTGCTTGAGTTGCCAGACATAGTTAACTTCATACATAAACGGATGATACTGCACCCGCTTAAGCACGGCTGCTATCATCACACACGTCAGCACCACGCCTGTCAGGTTCCAGTGGAAGTGGCTGCCATCCGGATCCGGAAATGCCACAATTAACACCCGGGCGATACCCAGACTGCCAATCACCAGCGCTGCAATACAGGCCGCGATCACTATGTTCAGGTGTTTTCTGTAACGCGTTTTATCTATCTCCAACAGTTGCATCTTGTCTCCCACTTACTGCAATGCACAGACGCCTCTTGGGTCCTATTACAACCCGATAGCGACAGTTATTTTGCGCATTTTAACGTAACCAGGAAAAAAAACGCCAACTACTTCACCCCTTTTTGACCTCACCCCCGTTTTACTGATAAATCATCAAGGAGCATGCCTATGAACGGTCAATTTTTAGCACAGCAGTCCCCTCGTCCTTTTCAAACTCTGAACAAGGTTTTACTGTCGTTTCTGGGTGCCTGTGGCGTCACCTTTGCAGCTTTTGCTTTTATGCAGCA
Organism: Pseudoalteromonas rubra; assembly: GCF_004212645.1. Taxonomy (GTDB): domain Bacteria; phylum Pseudomonadota; class Gammaproteobacteria; order Enterobacterales; family Alteromonadaceae; genus Pseudoalteromonas; species Pseudoalteromonas rubra_G. The sequence goes on from NZ_PPUZ01000025.1 coordinate 18,562, forward strand.
CCTGATCAGTCAGGATCTGGCGTTTGAGCAAGACACTGTCGCATATACGCCAATCTTTCTGCCCGACGTAAAACAAGATAGTCCGGTCGAAACCAAGCGCCCACTGCCACCACCGCCTAAACCTGCACCTAAAGCGCCGCCTAAGCCGACGCTGAATGCAGAAGTGCCCACATTGGCATTCAACGGGCTGGGTGGTGCACCCGTTGTCGAGACTGGCCCGATACAAATGGGCTCATCCATGCAACCCACGGATATGCAGGCTACGCCCATTGTGAGAGTCGAGCCGCGCTACCCAAGCATAGCTGCACGTGATGGCACCGAAGGCTGGGTAGAGCTGCACTTTACGATTTCAGAAACAGGAGAAGTGGTCGATGCCCGGGTCGCAAACGCCGAGCCCAAGCGAGTGTTCAACCGTGAGGCACTTAAGGCGCTGAAACGCTGGAAATATCGCCCGCAAGTGGTCGATGGTCAGCCTCAGGCGCAAAGCGGACAAAAAGTCGTGCTGGAGTTCAAGCTCAACCAGAATTAAGATGAAGGATATGCGCTTGGGTGAAAACCCAGGTGCATGCGGGCACATACCAATAAAAACAAGGAACTGCCTATGCTACTTACATTAAAAAACTGGCTGTCGGCAATCGAAACTGAGCCTGCCGATCCTTTATATGAGTTTAAACTGAGTGGAGAAAATAAGTACCTGGAATTGGCCATAGATAAGTACAATCATGACTTATATCACTTTTTACTGACTCAGAGTGACAGTGAGCTGGCCAAAGATGTCTGTCAGAAAACCTGGCTCACTGTGGTTGAGAAGCGTCAGGCTTATCATACCAGCCAGGCGCCCAAGGCTTTCCTGTTTAAGCTGGCGCGAAATGCTCTGATTGATGAGTTGCGCAAACAACAGCGGCTGTCCTACACGGACTCTTTAGAGCAGCATTTGCCAGCCTCGGAGCCTGGTATTGCGTCGCACCAGCCCTTGTATAACGCGATTTTATCCTTACCGCTGCTACAAAGAGAAGCAATTAGCCTGCAACTCGAAGGGTTCTCCTTGCAGCAAATTGCCAGTATCACGGATACACCTCAGGAAACCATAAAAACCCGACTACGCTACGCCCGGGCTGCACTGAAAAATGTATTAGGAGAAAATAATGAGTGACAAACCGCAAGCAGAACAGCTTAGGCAGGCCTATCAGCAAGCAAAGCAACAGCATAAGCCCTCCGCACAGCAACAGCGTCAGCTCAAGCAAGCTTGTCGCGCTGCCAATGCTGCCGTCAGGCAAGTCAGCTGGTGGCAACGAGGTCAGTGGATTTTAGCGTGCGGCGCACTCCTTGTGCTGGCCACGGTGATGTTCACGCAGGAACACTCTCAGCACGCGACAGTGCCTGTGTATGCGCTGAGCTATGACGACTATGAGCAAGTTGAAACCCACAGTGTTGAACAGGGTCATTATGTTACACATATTCGGGAGCAAAAGCAGGCGCTTGATAAGCAATTTAGCCAGCAGCAAAAGCGGCTCAGCGAACAGCGTTTTTATGGCCGGCTGGTTCACAGCGATCAGGACACCTGGTTTGTTGCCGACTGCCAAAGCAAAACGTTACTTGAAATCAAGCACTCAGTGCTCGATGCATTGCAGAACGAGCCTGCTTTATCAGATCTGGCTCCTGGTCAGATGCTCGCACTGGACAAAAACACCGACGGCCACTTAACCACCATCTCAGCGGTTCCACACACCGTGTACGCCTGCCCATAATGTCGCCAGCCTGACAGGCTGGCGAGCAATCTGGTTTAAATCATCACCACGCTGGCAACGAAGAAGCTGAGCAATGCCAGCGCACCGCCCACCATCGCATAAGGCAGCTGGGTTTTTACGTGCTCCAGCAGATCACACCCTGATGCCAGAGCGGACACTGCGCTGGTGTCCGAAATTGGGGAGCAGTGATCGCCAAAGATGCCGCCACTGAGGATCGCACCCACGACCAGCGATGGGGGCAGTCCTAAGGTCTGGATCAATGGCACCCCAATGGGGATCAGAATCGCAAACGTGCCCCAGGATGTCCCTGTGGTAAAAGACATCACGGCGCCCGTTAAGAACAGCACGGGTACAATAAAGTAAACAGGTAAGTAATCACCCACTAACGATGCGACAAACACACCAGTACCCAGCTCTTTTAAACTCGCGCCCAGCGTCAGTGACAGCAACACAATGCTCACCAGAGGCAATAGCTCCCCCATCCCTTTAAAACCTACATCAACCAGTTGTTGATGGGTAAAATGACGGGCTTTAAGCAACAGTAAGTAGGCGACCGCCGTTGCCAGTACCGTGGCATACAACACGGACTTTGAGCCACTTCCCTGGGCCAGCTCTCCACCACCAGTCCACAACATAAAGCCCAGCATACTGATAATAAGCGTTGCCAGTGGTACGAGCATAAATCGAGCTTTGCTCGCTGCCGGGCCTTTGTCTATCTCCTGATCTCGTTTTGTCAGCGCTTGCTCAGCGACTTTCATCGGGCCATGCACTTTGTCAAAAACAATGGTGTAAAACACAATCAGCAAGGCGATGATGGCATAAAAATTAAAGGCCACGCTGCCCCACAAAATACTGACTGCCGACTGCTCTAACTCATAGTTACTCAGCAGGCCCAACACATAGGCGCCCCAACCGTTGAGCAAAATCAGAATACACACGGGTGCACTGGTACTGTCTATGATATAGGCAAGGCGCGCGCGGCTCATTTTGAACTTGTCAAACAAACCCCGAGATACGATCCCCGACGTCAGCACACTCATGTTTGACTCAATAAATACCGCCATGCCGGTGAACATAGTTAACAGACCAACCTGGCGCTTACTTTTTGCGACGCCAATATTCAGCAGCTTATTTACCGTCGCGCCGACCCCACCAGACTCCCTGATGTAAGCCAGCAACGCGCCAATCACGATACTAAACAGCAGGATCCGGCTGTTTCCCGGAGAAGTAGCCACACTGACAATGCGCTCAATGCTATTAATAAAGGTGGCAAATAACGCATTGCCATCACCGTTCAGCGCGAGCAGAAATTCTGACGAGATCAGCGCCAGGATCAGCGCCACAATGACCTCTTTGCGCCAGAACACCACAGCAATGGCTATCAAAGGCGGTAAAATCGAATACCAGGACATAGGTTCCCTATTACTAATTATTAGATCAAGCTGTAAACCCGTTAGCTTAATTAGTTGCGTGGAAAAAACCAAGCTTTTCGCGGCTGAATTTACAAACGCAACAAAAAGAACTTTTTTAGGTACCAACCAGATTAAAAAGCGCAATAATATATCTTTCTGATCTATTACATTGCCATCATTGAACCTATAATATGGACATCTCTGTTAGTACAGGTTACCAAGTGAAGCGCATGTCTACTTTTATTAAAATAAAGGCATTAAGGCCAACTCTCTCACAAAGTGAGGCAAAACTCGCCGACTTTACCCTTAGTTCGGGGACCCAGATACGTACTTTGTCGTCCATTGAGCTGGCCAAAGCGGCCGGGGTGAGTCAATCGAGTGTCGTAAAATTCGCACAAAAGTTAGGATACCGGGGCTTTCCGGCATTTAAACTTGCTGTTGTAGATGCGCTGAATGAGCAAGCAAGTGATCAGGCCGCGCCCTCTGCGCAGTTTGAACAAAGCGACTCTTTGGCGGATATCAGTGAAAAGCTCATCGCCAATCAGCACAAAACGCTCAGTGCAACGCAAAAACTCAACAGCAGTGCTGAGTTTGAACGCACTGTACAAGCCTTAAAAGCGGCACGCAAAGTCCTGATCTGCGCGAAAGGTGCATCCTGGTCAGTGGCACAGGATTTTGCCTTTAAGCTGCAAAAGGTCGGCATATCAGCCGTTTGCCACAGTGACGAATACAGTGCTGCCAGCTATATCGCCTCTATGGGCAAAGAAGATTTACTGATTGTGATCAGTAATTCAGGCCAAACCAAAGCGTTACTGAAACTGGCCGAGCAGGCAAAACACAATGAGTGCCGCCTGTTTGCCATCAGTCGTTATGGCGACTCCAGGCTCAGTGACATTGCCGATCATATGTTGTTTACTGTGCAAGAAGTGGAGCCTGTGGATCACAGCGCCATACTGGCCCGGGCGTCGCAATGTTATCTTATCGATACCTTGTTTGTTGCGCTGGCGCAGTCAAATTTGCACTGGCAGCGACGGGTTGAGCGCGCTAATGATAATATGCGCGCGGTCTTTCACGACTGAGCCAATATCACTCGCGTGCGTAAAGCAGGTAAGGCAGGCGGCGTGTCTTAAACGCCTGCACTTCCTGCTGCCAGATGGCTTCAATCTGGTGTGCTTTCAGACCTTGTGCCAGTGCCAGACGGATCACATCCGTGCCCGCCAGTTTATCAAAGAAGCTCGGTGAATTGATCAGCGTATTTCCCTGTTGCGCAAACGCACTATATGCCTGCACCAGCCAGTCTAACGACAGTCCTCGCTGCCCGGAATAACGCAGGTCTTCACCATAGACCGTTTTACCCTTTAGCTTAGGGTGCATGGCTGCACCGGGTATTGAGCGCGGTGAAAAAGCAAACGTGCCAAGCCGGACCTGATCATGACCAAATACCTGGAACGGAAAGTCACTCCCTCGCCCAACAGACACCTGTGTCGCCTCAAATAAACATAACGAAGGGTACAAATAGATGGCGCGTTGATTCGGCAGGTTAGGGCTCGGCGCTATGGGGAGTTCATAGTCATCCTGCGCACTGTAACTGGCTACAGGTATCACCGTCAGGTCCAATTGCCCGGGACTTCTTAACCACCCCTCACCGACACTCATCAGCGCTAGCTCGCCCAGCGTCATGCCGTGCAAGACAGGCACAGGCAGCATACCTACAAAGGAGCGAAATCGGGGGTCGAGTACCGGGCCATCGACGTAAGCAATATTCGGGTTCGGCCGATCCAGCACCAAGTAACTGACCCCACTTTGCTGGGCGGCTTCCATGGTCAGAAACAGAGTGCTGAGGTAGGTGTAAAATCGTACCCCCACATCCTGGATATCGAACACCAGCATGTCTATGTCGGTAAGCTGATCAGGTTTAGGCTTTTTATTAGTGCCGTACAAGGAGACAATGGGTACGCCCGTTTTTGCGTCTTTGCCATCATTAATGTAAACACCCGCTCCTTTGTTCCCCCGGAATCCATGTTCGGGGGCAAAGATCCGGGTCACATTCACCTGGTTATCTACCAGGTAATCCAACAGGTGCTGATCACCTACCCGCGCACTCTGATTCACCACCAAACCCACGCGTTTGCCTTCCAGCATTGGCAGGTACTGGTCACCACGCTCGGCAGCAACCTCAATTGCCCGCGTTTGAAATGAGCAAAGCAACACACTGATGGTGATCATCAGCATCAGAAAAGCATGGGTAGTCTGGCGCACAAATGTCCTTAGGGGAAAGCAAACGGTATCGAGATTGTGCGGTGCGATGGCTCACCTTTGCAACTATTTACGACGGAAGAAATCGTGCAAGGCGTGAGACCCACACCGAATTACAGGCACAAAAAAACCGACTCTCGTCGGCTAATTGCTCACTTTTCCAGAATCCAAGAAGAAGTGGCGGACCGGGACGTGCTTTATGGAGAGTGAACCTCCGACTTCCTGAATCCGATTCTTTTTATTTAACCACTTGAAGGAAGTGGCGGACGCGGGACGTCTTTTGTGGAGAGTGAACCTCCGACCGCCTGGTGCGTAGCCTGGTACTCTATCCAGTTGAAGTAACTCACACCAAATTTCAGATACAAAAAAACCGACTTTCGTCGGTTGATTGCTCACTTCTTTAAGAAGTGGCGGACGCGGGACGTCTTTTGTGGAGAGTGAACCTCCAGGCACCTGATGCGTAGCCTGGTACTCTATCCGGCTGAAGTAACTCACACCAAATTTCAGATACAAAAAACCGACTCTCGTCGGTTGATTGCTCACTTCTTTAAGAAGTGGCGGACGCGGGACGTCTTTTGTGGAGAGTGAACCTCCGACTGCCTGGTTCGTAGCCAGGTGCGCTATCCAGCTGAAGCAGCTCACACCAAATTGTAGACACAAAAAAACCGACTCTCGTCGGTTGATTGCTCACTTCCTGAAGTGGAAGTGGCGGACGCGGGACGTCTTTTGTGGAGAGTGAACCTCCGACCGCCTGGTTCGTAGCCGGGTACTCTATCTAGCTGAGAAAACAGTCTCAAATTTCAGACACAAAAAAACCGACTTTCGTCGGCTAATTGCTCACTTCTTCAATAATTTGGTAAGAAGTGGCGGACGCGGGAGGATTCGAACCTCCGACCGCCTGGTTCGTAGCCAGGTACTCTATCCAGCTGAGCTACGCGTCCGTTTCTTAAGTTTATACTCTTCAGCACTTCATATTTAACCACTTGAAGAAAGTGGCGGACGCGGGAGGATTCGAACCTCCGACCGCCTGGTTCGTAGCCAGGTACTCTATCCAGCTGAGCTACGCGTCCGTTTCTTAAGTTTACACTCTTCAGTACTTCATGTTTAACCACTTGAAGAAAGTGGCGGACGCGGGAGGATTCGAACCTCCGACCGCCTGGTTCGTAGCCAGGTACTCTATCCAGCTGAGCTACGCGTCCGTATTATCATGTTTAACACTTGATATGTGCTTCTTTTTGTTTAACCACTTAAGAGAAGTGCTGGACCGGGACGTACTTTATGGAGAGTGAACCTCCGACTTCCTGATTCCGATTCTTTTTATTTAACCACTTAAGAGAAGTGGCGGACGCGGGAGGATTCGAACCTCCGACCGCCTGGTTCGTAGCCAGGTACTCTATCCAGCTGAGCTACGCGTCCGTTTTACTACAAAGACACCATTTTAATAAATGGCGGAGAAGGAGGGATT
>NZ_PPUZ01000026.1:0-47597 GCF_004212645.1 Pseudoalteromonas rubra
CCGGTTACCCGGTGCGACTTAATGCCGCTGCGCTGTTAGCGCTGAGGGTTGTGCATTCTAATCACTTCCCATTTTATGTCAACACTTAATTTTGAAAAGTTTCAAAGCTAAGTTTTATTTGACTTCCAACTCGCTGGCTCTTTGCTTTTCAGCGTTGTGCCCCGTGTCGGTGGATGCGCATTATAGGGAAATCGAAACCCAGCGCAACCCCTTTTTTGAAGAAAAGTGAGAAAAACGGTGCGTTCGGACAAAATACAGCCAAAACCCGCATTTTTGGACATTTGTTGTACAAAAAGAGCGCTTAATCGCGCTCTATTTTCAAGATCCACCCAGCTTTTTCCTGATACCCGGCTTCTGACTCCAATTCACTTCGCATCAGTGGATGCTCATGTAGCCAATCTCCCGGTAAAGTCAGGGTCAGTGTTTCAGGTTCAGTTGCCGTAATGTAGAGATCCGGTAGGACATCATCTTGACGGCGCATCGATAAGATCACCGCAACCCGGAGAATTCTGACAAGTAACTCGATAAACCCCTGATGATTGCCAAACCGAGGAAAAGAACCTTCTTCTACATCGAGTCGGTGATTACCTACTAAAGCGACCACCATCTGCTTTTGTACTCGAGAATATCCCGGCATACCTGTGTGCTTCAAAATATAAGCACTGTGCTGATGATAAGACTTGTAATCAATGACCAGACCAATCTCATGCATAGATGCAGCTGCACTCAATAAGTCACAGGCATTTTGAAAGTCAAACTGCATCGGAGCTTCTAGCTGCTTAAGCAGTATTTTACATATCTCAAAAACGCGTGTCGCCTGGCCAGTATCAACATGATACCGCGACATAAAACCGTCAAGCGTGCGTTTGCGAATATCGGCCTGATTGAGCTGATCAATCATGCTATATAAAACGCCTTCGCGTAACGCACCACCTGCCAGACCCATTCGCTCAATCTGCAATGCTTCAAACAGCGCGATTAATATCGCCAACCCGGATACAAATACCAAGCGACGCTCTTCACTTAATCCAGGTAACTCAAGTTGCTCGATGCTTTTGAACTGGATTGCCTGCTCGCGAATTGCCTGAAGTTTATCCAGAGTCAACATTTCATCTAAGCCAAGCGCGGCGAAGATCTCCTGAATAGCCTGCACCGTGCCGGATGCACCAATCGCTAACTCCCATCCGGCAGTTTTGTATTGTGATGCGTAAGGTGCAACGACACTATGCGCAGCAGCGGTTGCCGCAGCAAAGTTTGCCTCACTCAGTGCGCCATCAGAGAAGTAACGCTCCAAATAGGTCACACAGCCCATATTCAGACTGTGGTATAGGTGCGCTTCAAAACCCTGGCCAATGACTATTTCTGTACTGGCACCACCTATATCCACAACAAGCTGTCGCCCCTGGCAAGCGGAGGTATGCGCAACGCCTTTGTATATAGAGCGTGCTTCTTCTTCACCACTAATAATAGAGATAGGATGGCCAAGAATTTTCTCTGCTCTGAGCTTGAACACATTCGCATTGGTTGCCAGGCGCAAAGTTGCAGTCGCGACGATACGAATATTATCGGCTGGAATATCCTGAAGCCGTTCGGCGAACAAAGATAAACACTCCCAGCCCCGCTGCATCGCTTCTTCACTCAGCAGGTTTTGCTCATCAAGGCCCGCCGCCAGGCGCACTTTACGTTTAACTCGCCCGATTGTATGCACGCCGCCGGCCATATGTTTTGCGATCAGCATATGGAAGCTGTTTGATCCTAAATCAATCACCGCATACACGTTTTCGTGTGGAGATTTCTGAACCACGCTCACTAACCTCTATTTACCTCTACCAAAACGCCCGGCTAGCTGCGCGGGCGCGATTTTTGGTAACTACCTTGTCGACGGTTATTACCGCTGCGATTACCGCGTTGACCGGATGGGTTTCTGCGCCTTTGTTGTCTGGCTGGCGCTTTTATATCATCTAGTAATGCTGACTTATCGTAGTGAGAAACCGGAATTGCATGGTCAATGTATTCTTCAATCTCATGTAAGTTGTAAGCATATTGCTCACAGGCAAAGCTAATTGCGTGCCCCGATGCACCCGCTCGGCCAGTACGACCGATACGATGCACGTAGTCTTCACAATCGTCTGGTAAATCAAAATTGAGCACATGACTCACTTCAGGGATGTGCAAACCACGTGCAGCAACATCCGTTGCAACCAGCAGATCCAGTTCGCCTTTAGTGAATTTAGACAAAATCGACAAACGTTTTTTCTGGTTCACATCACCGGTTAACAGTCCCACCCGGTGTCCATCATTTTTCAGCCACTCATAGACGTTCTCACAACTATGCTTGGTATTAGCAAATACAATGGCTTTGTCTGGCCACTCTTCCTCAATCAGGGTGAGCAGTAAAGGAATTTTGTCCTCTTGCGAAGGATGAAATAATTCTTCTTTGATCCGTTTGCCCGTTTTGACATCCGGCTCTATCTGCACATGGATAGGATTGTGCATGTGTTCAAAAGCCAGCTCCTGCACACGATAAGAAAGCGTCGCAGAAAACAGCAGGTTCAGACGTTGCTGGGTATCCGGCATACGATTGAACATATAACGAATATCTTTAATGAAGCCCAAATCAAACATGCGATCTGCTTCATCCAGTACAACAACTTCAATGTTATTAAGGTTGTAGGCACCTTGTTTATAGAAATCGATCAGGCGACCGGTCGTGCCGATTAGGATATCCACCCCTTTTTCTAGCTGCGACCGTTGTTTTTCGTATTCTTCGCCACCATATACTAAGCCAAGCTTTAACCCACACGCCGGCGCCAATATTTGTGCGTCTTTGTGGATTTGGATCGCAAGCTCTCGTGTCGGCGCCATGATCAATGCTCGTGGCTGACCGGCAACCTGAGCGTCAGATTGGCTTTGCAACAGTCTGTGGCAAGTCGCAGTTAAAAACGCGAGCGTTTTACCTGTTCCTGTCTGAGCCTGACCGGCAATGTCTCTGCCCTCACTAATGTAGGGCATGCACTTTGCTTGGATTGGCGTACAGTATTCGAAGCCACTCGCTGTCAAACCGGCGACCACTTCCGGCGCTAAAGCAAAGTCGATAAATTTTTTATTGGTCAAATGTGTCTTAGTCATAGCAATTAAGCATAACGTTTAAACTTGCAATAAGAAACAAGAGTGTTTAAATACGCATTAAATAATTGACCTAATTCTAACGGAGAGCGCAATGAGCGACAAAATTATTCAACTAACTGATGACAGCTTCGAAGCAGACGTGCTTAAGTCGGATACCCCTGTACTGGTAGATTTCTGGGCTGAGTGGTGTGGTCCTTGTAAAATGATCGCCCCTATCCTGGACGAGATTGCAGACGAGTTCGAAGGTCGCGCGACCGTAGCTAAGCTCAACATCGACCAAAACTCACTGACACCACCTAAGTTCGGTATCCGTGGTATCCCAACTCTGCTTCTGTTCAAAGACGGTGCTGTAGCAGCAACTAAAGTTGGTGCATTGTCAAAAACACAATTGATTGAGTTCCTTGAGAACAACATCTAACTGATCACTGATTAATGGCGCCGGCACAGGCTGGTCGCCAATCAGTCACAGTCTGAATGCATCAGGTAGCGCTGTTTTAGCTCTGCCTGATTAAATTTGTATAAAGACTGGACGACTGCTCCCCTAGCTGCTAACTTATAGAGCCACTAACCTTAAGCAATTTCAATTCAATCCCTCGTACCACGAGAGAACAACTTTTAAATAAAGAACCCACCAATATGCATTTACGCGAACTGAAAGACAAGTCAATCAATGAGCTTGTAAAACTTGCCGAGTCTATGGGGCTCGAGAACGTTGCCCGTCTGAGAAAACAAGACATCATCTTCGCCATCTTAAAAGCGCACGCTAAAAGCGGCGAAAACATTTATGGCGGCGGCGTGCTGGAAATTCTTCAGGATGGCTTCGGCTTTTTACGCTCATCAGAAGCCTCCTACCTGGCAGGCCCGGATGACATTTATGTTTCGCCCAGCCAGATCAGACGTTTTAGCCTGCGTACAGGCGACAGCATCAGCGGTCTGATCCGCCCACCAAAAGATGGTGAGCGTTACTTTGCGCTGCTGAAAGTAAACGAAGTTAACTTCGATAAGCCAGAAAACTCCAGAACTAAGATCCTGTTCGAGAACCTGACACCAATTCACGCCAACGAACGTATGGTGATGGAACGTGGTAACGGCAGTACAGAAGACATCACTGCGCGTGTTCTGGACCTGGCTTCTCCAATCGGTAAAGGTCAACGTGCACTGATTGTTGCACCACCTAAAGCCGGTAAGACCATGCTGCTGCAAAACATTGCACAGTCTATTTCTTACAACAACCCAGATGCAACGCTGATGGTACTGCTGATCGACGAGCGTCCGGAAGAAGTAACAGAAATGCAGCGCCTGGTACAAGGTGAAGTCGTCGCCTCAACGTTCGACGAGCCAGCAAGCCGCCACGTGCAGGTTGCAGAAATGGTCATCGAAAAAGCGAAACGTCTGGTTGAGCACAAAAAAGACGTCATCATTTTGCTGGACTCTATCACGCGTCTTGCTCGTGCCTACAACACCGTGATCCCATCGTCAGGTAAAGTTCTGACAGGTGGTGTCGACGCCAACGCACTGCACAAGCCAAAGCGTTTCTTTGGTGCGGCACGTAACGTAGAAGAAGGTGGCAGCCTGACTATCATCGCCACAGCCCTGATCGACACGGGCTCTAAAATGGATGAAGTTATTTACGAAGAGTTTAAGGGTACCGGTAACATGGAACTGCACTTAAACCGTAAGATTGCTGAAAAGCGCGTCTTCCCGGCCATTGACTTTAACCGTTCAGGTACGCGCCGCGAAGAGCTCCTCACTAAACCAGATGAGCTGCAAAAAATGTGGATCTTACGCAAAATTGTTCATGAAATGAGCGAAATCGATGCAATGGAATTCCTGATCGACAAGCTCTCAATGTGCAAAACCAATAACGAGTTCTTTGACTCGATGAAGCGTAAATAATCCAACCGCTTGAACAGAAAAAGCCTGCTTATGCAGGCTTTTTTTATGCCCTCATTGCTTGGAACTCTCAAGGGGGTGTTCTATATATTAAAGGATATGCATAAGACATTTGAACGCAAATAAGGACACGATCCTTATCCTGCAAGTCCGATAAAGGAACCCATACCCATGCGTTTAGTAGCCAGTGCCATGGCCGTGACAACAGTGAACATAGCCGCCGTGCTGGTCTGTACTGCCATCTTTTCCCTCCCTCTGACTGTCACTGCCACTTTAATCACCATGATGCTAATTGCGTCTGTGCTTATCACCGTGTGGTTAGATAAAAAACAAGAAAAGGGTGCCTATTTACAAAGCTTTGTCAGCGCACTACATCACCAGGACACCATAGACCTCACCTTTCGCTTTGACGAACAGGACAAAACACTGCCCAAGGCATGCCTGGCCATTAATGCCAGTATGGCCATGATGGAGCACATTATTGGCGAAGTCTATGCTTCTTCTTCACGCCTTACCCCCATGGCCGACAGCCTGCGCGATACCTATGCCTCTATGACACAAAAAGCCACCATCCAGCATGCCCACGGCACGGATCTCGCCACGGCCATCAATCATATGCTGACGGTATCCAGAGAGCTGGATGACAGTCTGGAGAAAATTTACAGCTCAGTCGAAAACGCCACACAGGCGGTCAAAAAAACCCGTATTGATACTGACCGCAGCCAGCAAAGCCTGATGACGCTGGCGACGAATATTCAGGCCACCAGTGAACAAATAGCGGCACTGAAAGCAGACAGCGATGCCATTAGCTCCGTCATTGATGTGATTAATGCCATCGCTGATCAGACTAACTTACTGGCGCTGAATGCCGCTATTGAGGCAGCCCGAGCAGGTGAGCAAGGCCGGGGCTTTGCAGTGGTCGCCGACGAAGTACGCAGCCTGGCCGCACGCACCAGTCAGTCAACGCAGGAAGTACGGACCATGGTCAATAAAATACAGGCAGGCACAGACAGTGCTCATGCGCTGATGCTCACTGCACTGGAAGAAACCGATAAAACGGTCAGTTTATCAGAAGCCTCCACCAAAGAAGTCGACCAGATAGAAGGCGCTATGATTGAAATTAATGCGATGTCGCACAGTATTCACGACCAGGTAAGCCGGCAAAAGGCGGTTTCAGACGAAGCGCAGTCGAGCATTGAGTCTATGGTTGAACTCAATTCGGATGCGCTATCCGCCTCTAAGATCCAGGCCGTATCAAGCAGTGACCTGATTAACCTGGCCGCAAGCATTCATGAAAAGCTGTCAATTTTTACAGCCCAGCGACCTGAGTTGGATATGTCCCATCGCACCGATACCAGTCGCTATAACTATGACGCAGAAACCAAAGCGGTGTCGAAACCAGACCACACTAAACAGTCTGACCAGCATAGTGAATTAGGTGACATCGAATTGTTCTGAGTAACTGCACACTTTGAGTTCATCACACAAGATCAGAAACAAGTCCTGATACAGTGCGGTTTGTTGTTGCTTCAGCGCAGCTTCAAATTGCGAGGCGACATCGGCGATATGCACAAACTCGAACATGCTCGCTGCGCCATTCAATTTGTGGCAATGATGCTGCAGGGCTTGCCAGTCCTGCTCCTGCCACAGATCAATCAGCTTATAGCGCTCTTGTTCCAGTGTTTGTGCAAAGCTCTGTTTGAGGTCACTCATATCGATCGCCAGGTCCAGCGCCTGAGCGTCACAGGTACGCTGTAAAGACTTGGCAAGCGTCTGATATAACAGCTCGCGGTTAATCGGTTTGCTCAGGTGACCACTAAAGCCCTGGGCCAGATAATCTTTGATTTCATGCTCCATCACATTGGCCGTCAGTGCATACACGTCACCTTCAAAGCCTGCCTGGCGCAGCAATTTCAGCGCTTCCAGGCCATCCATCTGGGGCATCTGAATGTCCATCAATACCACATCCGGGTAGGCGCTGAGACAGCGCTCGACCGCTTGTCGTCCATTGCTGACCGCATCCACCTCCAGGCCCATTCTCTGCAGCATGCGGATGATCAGGGCTCGATTATCATCATGATCTTCGGCCAGCAACACAGTGCCGGATAATCGTACCTCTGAGGCGGGTAACTTATCATCGCCTATCTTGTGAGCATTCTCATCAGATTCACTGGCCTGGCTTAAGCGTGCACAAGGCACTAACAGCGTAAACTGGCTGCCCTTATCCACTTCACTGTGTACCGAGATCTCTCCTCCCATCATTTTAGCGAGATGCTGCGACAGGCTGAGCCCAAGTCCTGAGCCGCCAAAACGGCGGGTAATGCTGTTATCGCCTTGCTGAAAGCATTCAAAAATCCGTGCCACCTGAGACTGAGACATGCCAATACCACTGTCCCGTACGATGAAGAGCAGGCCATCGTCATGTTGTCTGATGAGCAGCTCAACCTGTCCCTGGTGTGTGAACTTCACCGCATTGCTAAGCAGGTTAATTAAGATCTGCTTCAGCCGCACATAGTCAAGCCTCACCAGGTAGGGCTCGGGCAAATCATTTTCGACCAGCAAGGCAAGCGATTTTTCCATGCAAGGGCGCTGGAACATATCGCAGACATCCGCCAATAAATTCTCGATCGTAAACTCGGTGTATTCCAGCTCAAATCGCTGGGCCTCGATTTTACTCAAGTCCAGTACATCACTGATGAGATCCTTAAGATGATTGCCCTGACGTGTCACCACCGCCAAAGAGGACACCAGGTGAGCGTCATGTGCATAGTCTTGCTGCAAACTTTCTGCGTGGCCCAAAATTGCCGTCAACGGGGTGCGAATTTCATGGCTGATATTGGCTAAAAACTGGCTCTTCACCTGATTGGCATTGCGTAACTCATCTGCGCTCTGTTGTAACTGCGCGGTACGCTGCGCCACTTTTTTGCTGAGCTCGATTTTCGCTCGCCGCTCACTCGCGCGATGATAAAAGGCAAACACTGAAATCAAGGTCAGACACAAGATCAAGCCACTCATCCACAGCAACTGATTGCGCTGCTCGTCTTGCAGCTTCTGCAGCTCCTGCGCTTGCTTCATCTTTGCCAGCTCCTGACTTAACTGGCTTTCTTCAAACTTGCTTTGGTATTTGTTCAGGCGCGTGATCAGGCCTTCGTTCAGCAAAGAAAACTGTAAGTCCCGGTAGTGATCCAGCGTTTCTGCCGCAGCCTGCATCTTGCCTGTGGCCGCCTGCACCAGTGCCTGCAGATGCAAAAATTCACGCTCCCTGAGCCGGTCCCCCAGCTTACGGGTCAGCATTAAACCCCGCTCGATACTGACTTCAGCTCCGCTGATATCACCACGCATTAGCTGTAGCCTGGCCGTTGGGTGCAAAGCATGCATAACACCGGCCTGGTTATCGGCCTTTTCGGCATAGTACATAGCAAAGTTCACTTCCTGCTCCGCCGTGGTGTAATCGCGAAGCAACAGGCTGAGTTTTGCCATATTAACGTATTCGAATGCCAGATGGCGCGTATCATTGATGCTGTGATAGTAATCGACGGCGGCTTTTACCGCGACGCGAGCCAGTTCAGGACGGTTCGACTCAGTATAAATGACACCCAGGTTACCCTGTGCCAGTGCCACACCATACTGATCTCCCAGGCGCTCAAACAAGATCATCGCACGCTTAAGTAATTCTTCCGCTTTGTCATAGCGAAACTGGCGAATATACACCCCGGCCAGATTTAATAGCATGTCAGCTCTGTCTTGCTCATTACCGTGCTGCTCATACAACATGTATGCAGCCAGATAATGCTCCAGTGACGCTTCTAAGTCGTGGATCTGGATAAATGACATACCCAGATTATTATGGATGTCTGCGCGTTCAATGGGTTGGTTCCTTTGCTCTGCCACACTCAGCGCCTGCTGATAGTCAGTCACCGACGCAGCATAGTCTCCCTGGTAGAAGGCGCTGATCCCTTGCATCTTAAGGGCATGATACAAGCTGTCAGACGACTGCTCGCTGCGACTTAAGGACTCAAGTTGCTCAAAATAACGGATCGCCATGTCGTAGCGTGCGCTCTCCAGGGCAATTTTACCGATGGCTTTCAGGGTGGCGGCACGTTGTACAGGGCCGAGTTCATTGTGCTGTAACAAACGCTCAGCACTGAGCACTTGCTCCTGCCAGTTTGGCAGCTCTGATAACGCGTCAATTTGCGACGCAATCGCAGGTTTGGCAGCAGACGTGTCAGCATGGCCCTGTGCCGACCATAAACCCACTAAAAGCACTGTGGTCACAGCCCACTTAAAACCCTTTATCATCCCTGCCTGCCCCGTATTACTTGCAATAAACGTGTCAAAAAATAAGAATTGAACAAAGAAGATACACTATGTTTACAGGCGGAACAATGTTGAACCCCCTCCTTGATGCTACATTTAAAATAATCACCCGTGAGCGCGCCACGCAACTACACCGGCTGGCAGCCACTCTGGATGCCGAAATCGGCCTGCCAACGCTGGACAGCGACCCGGATAAAGACCTCTTTCAGCGTAATTTTTTGTTGATGAATGCCCTGTATCAACTGCAGCAAGAGGTCGCTGA
The DNA here is from genome assembly GCF_004212645.1 of Pseudoalteromonas rubra. Lineage (GTDB taxonomy): Bacteria > Pseudomonadota > Gammaproteobacteria > Enterobacterales > Alteromonadaceae > Pseudoalteromonas > Pseudoalteromonas rubra_G. The sequence continues at coordinate 9,602 of NZ_PPUZ01000026.1, forward strand.
ACAAGGCTATTATCTTCAGGTTGAGGCAATGGATATCCGTCTGAGTGAGCAGTCCCTTCCGTCTGCATTGCAAGCCCGGGATCCGCTCAGAGAATATTATTTAGATTGGTGCAACTATGATACCAGCAAAGAGGAAGTGAACGCGCTGCTCAGTCAGTTCTGGCAACGCTATCTGAAAGTACCCACCCTGGCACCACAGCAGCACAACGCCTTAATACAGAAGTGGCAACTGCCCAATCCATATTCACGGCGCCAGCTGAGTAAGCGCTGGCGCACGCTAGCCTTTGCCGCCCACCCGGATCAGCAAGGGGAGAGTTCAGCGTTTGTGCAACTGCAACACGAATACGAACAACTCAAGTACTATGCTGATGCGGAAGAATAACTACAGGCTCATCCGCTTGGCTTTAAATTTACGTCCCTTGAGCTTGCTCTCCTGCAGCTTTCTGAGTGCCGGTTTGACCCCTTCTCTGGCCACGGCGACAAACGCCTGATGGTCCAGTAAATCAATATTGCCAATCAGGCTGGCACCTATCCCTTGCTCCGACGTCAGACAACCCACAATGTCCCCGGCGCGCAGCTTATCTTTTTTACCGCCATCGACCTGCAAGGTAACCATAGGGGGTTTAAAGACCGGCTTGTCGAGCAGGCTCAAAGGCGGTGGCGTTGTCGGCTCAAACGTCTGCTCGTAGATTTCACCCAGTTTGGCAACTTTAAAGGCCTCATTTTCGCCATATAACGAACAGGCGAGTCCCTTCTTGCCACCCCGCCCCGTGCGGCCCACCCGGTGTACGTGCGTTTGTGGATCCAGCGCCATATGATAGTTAACCACCATATCCACATCTTCGATATCCAGACCCCGTGCCGCGACATCGGTGGCCACCAACACCGAAGCACTTTTATTGGCAAAACGGATCAATGCACGCACCCGCTCGGCCTGGTCCAGATCGCCATGCAGCGTCACCACATTGACGCCACAACTTTTGAGCTCGCTGTACAGCTTTTTGGTCTCAACTTTGGTATTGCAAAAGGCAATACAGCTGACCGGCTTGTAATGCTGCAGCAACAGGCGCAGTGTATTGAATCTCAGTTTGTTGTTTTTGAGGGCAAAAAACTGCTGTTTGATCTGTCTGTTGAGGGTCTCTTCTTCTCCCTTTACCATCACAGGCTCACGCATAAACTGCTGTGTTAGTGCTTCGATGTCCTGCTGATAGGTGGCGCTGAACATCAGTGTCTGACGCTCCGGCGGCAGGTAAATCGCGATATTTTCCAGCGCTTCAACAAACCCCATGGCCAGCATCTGATCGGCTTCATCCAGAACCCAGGTGTGCACCTGAGTCAGGTCGAGTGTGCCCTTATACAAGTGTTCCTCAATCCGACCAGGTGTACCAACCACAACGTGCGCACCATGCTCCAGAGAGCTGATCTGCGGCCCGATGGGCTCACCTCCACACACTGTGAGTACCTTGATATTTTGCATGCTACGCGCCAGCTTGCGGATCTCTGTAGCGACCTGTTGCGCCAACTCGCGAGTGGGTGCCAGCACTAAGCTTTGGATCACCTGCTCTTCGGCCACCAGTTTATTGAGTAAGCCAAGGCTAAAGGCCAGCGTCTTACCCGACCCGGTTTTTGCCTGAGCAATCACATCCTGGCAGGCAATAATGGCGGGCAATGCCTGCGCCTGAATGGGTGTCATGGTGGTAAAACCGGCTTGCTGTAAGCTACTTTGCAGATGGCGGGCCAATGGCACTTGATTAAACGACTGAGTCACACTATTACCTCGGATGAACTTAATCCGCCAAGTTTAGCAAATCCCGCATAGCGCCGTCACTTCAGTAAGTAAAAACGCCTGTTTACCCCGAAAAAGTTTAATTTAACACCAATTGTTGCGACAATCACAGGCGATATAAATTACCAAGGGTTACTATGGATCAGATGATACGCTTTACACCTTTTCGCAGGCTAACCAGCGCCGCCAGACACTGGCTGTTGCCACTGTGTGCATTAACCGTCAGTGCGGTTGCTCAGGCGCAGGAATTCACGCAAACACAACTCGAAGACGTCGCTAAAGTGCGCACACTGGCAAGCCAGAGTGATTTAAGCTGGCAGTTACTGGAGTCGCTGACGACAGAGATTGGCCCGCGCCTGCCTGGTACAGAAAATGACAAGTTAACGGTGGCCTGGGCAGAGGCACAGCTTAAGCGCCTGGGTTTTGACAAAGTCTGGCTGGAAGCGGCGACCTTCCCTGAGTGGCGCCGCTATCACGAATCGGCGAAACTGATCGCCCCCAGTGAACAGCCTCTGCATATCACCGCGCTGGGCAACAGTATCAGTACACCCGAGCAGGGTCTGCGTGGCGAGGTCGTATTGTTTGAAACATTCGACGAACTCAAAGCCGCACCGCCAGGCAGCCTGAAAGGCAAAATTGCTTTTATTAACTACAGAATGAACCGGGACATCGATGGCAACGGCTACGGCCCGGCCGTTCAGGCACGTAATAAGGGCGCCGTAGAAGCCGCCAAAAAAGGCGCCATTGCCTACATGATGCGCTCGGTCAGTACCGCCCACCACCGCTTTGCCCACACCGGCGGCAGTCATTACGATGATCAGGTAACAAAAATTCCAACGACCGCCATTGCAAACCCGGACGCCGACCAAATCGCACGCCTGCTCAAACATGGTCATACCCCACAGGTCGAAATCAATATTCAGACCGAAGATCTGGGCGAAGGCACCAGCTTTAACGTGATCGGCGAAATCACCGGCTCGGACTATCCAGACCAATATGTGCTGCTTGGCAGCCATCACGATTCCTGGGATCTGGGCACAGGTGCACTGGATGACGGTGCGGGTATGGCGCTGACTATGGCGGCAGCCAAGCACATTGCGTCTGTGACTCGCCCCAAGCGCAGCATCCGGGTGGTGTTATTTGCTGCCGAGGAGCTCGGCTTATGGGGAGCAAAAGCTTACTTCAAACGCCATCAGGACAATCTGGCGCAGATTGTTGCCGCTGCCGAATCCGACTTTGGTGCCGACGTAGTGTATGCCTTTGAGTCCAATGTGAACGCCGCTTCTCTGCCACTGGTACGCGCCATTGCTGAGCAGCTTAAACCGCTAGGTATCAAATATATTGGTGCCAACCGCGCGCGAGGAGGTCCGGATCTGATCCCATTAAATGACCTGACCTCTGCGCCGATTTTCGATCTCCATCAGGATGGTACTGACTACTTTGATTATCACCACACGGCCGACGATACGCTGGATAAAGTCGACCCGGCTAAACTCAAGCAAAATACCGCCGCCTATGCGGTCTTTGCGCTGATGGCAGCGAACGGCAAAACCCGAATGCAGGGTAAGTAGTCGCCGCTTTATTGGCGCGACGGCCTCTGCCAAACCGGCACCGACCTGACAAGTTCGGTGCCAGATCCAATCACAAGGAGCGACCTTGAATAAACTCACCGCCGGGCTGTTTGTGTCTCATGACGTGATCAGCCGCTTTCTGATCCGCTTTAAACATGGCCTGATACTCACCTTAGTACTGGGTATCATCGCGTACTTCTGGCTGCAACAGGTGCAGCAGACGGCCCAATATCAGCGCCTGTTACTCGACCCGCAAACAGATGACCTGATCTTAATCGATCTCGGGCGCTTCGATACAGACAGGGTCTACCAGGCGCAGTTTCGCATCACCCAGGTCATTGCTGCCAGCGAGGACAAGATCACGGTTAAGCAAGGGCGCTACACCTATGGACGCAAACGGGATATCAAACGGGCCATTCAGTTAGACAACCTGATGCTCGACACCTATTTTGACCCGGCCCCTATTGAGTGGCCAAGAGCCGCACTGACAGATTACTTTGCGCGCGGCGCAATCTACGCTATCCACCGGCCCAATGATATTTATGTGATGGGCGGCATCGTAAAGCAAAGAGCCATTCCACGCTTGCACGTGCCTGTGGCGAAATACCGACTTTCGCCCGATAACCAGCGTGGCATTGCACACTATCAATTGGGTGAACTGCCCGAGGCGCGCAAGGCCTTTGCTGATGCAGCCCATAAGGAGGATCATTGGGGTCAATACAATCTGGCCACTATGCTGCTTGCGGGCGAAGGTGGCGAGGCCGACCCTGCACAGGCAGTTGCCTTGCTAAGACTGGCCGCCGCGCGTGGCAATTACAAAGCCCAAACACTGCTCGATACGCTGTGCCCGGACAATGTAGCCTGTGACTAACGCGCGAGGCTGGTTGACTCAGCCGCCGTGTCTGGCAGCGCGTTATAATCGCGGATAAAGGCTTCGAATTGCGCTGCGTCACCGGGTTTGGCATGTAAGAAGCCTTGCGTATAATCGCAGCCCAGTTCCTGTAAAAACGCCAGCTGAGCGGGTGTTTCAACCCCTTCAGCAATCACTGTTAAATGAAGCTGACCAGCCATGGAAATAATGGCACTCACCAGTGCCCTGTCTTCCTCATCGTCTGGCAAATCACGAATGAAAGCGCGGTCAATTTTCAATTTCGAAAGCGGGAAGCGCTTCAGATAACTCAAAGACGAATACCCGGTGCCAAAATCATCAATGGCCAGACCCACCCCCATTGCACGCAAGGTCTCCAGCTGACGCTGAATATGGCCCGAGTTATCTGCCAGTACGGTTTCGGTGATCTCCAGTGTCAGTGCCTCGGCCGCCAATCCGGTTTCCTTGAGCACTTTGGCCACCAGACTGGCAATATCCTGGCGCTTAAACTGTGTGCTCGACACATTCACCGACACAAACAAAGACTGACCGGTTTGTGTGATCCAGGATTTGGCCTGCGCACAGGCCTGATACAGTACCCATTCGCCGATGGTGATGATCAGCCCGAGTTCTTCGCAGATAGGGACGAAGTCAGCCGGTGATACCTGCCCCAGCTGAGGGTTATGCCAACGCAGTAACGCTTCGCACCCCAGCCGCTGCTGACCAACAATGGGCTGATATGCCAGGTAAAGCTCACGATTTGTCAGCGCACGATGCAGCGCCCCTTCGAGCGCACTGCGCGCTTTGGCATGCTCGTGCATGGCCGAGGTAAAGAACTGAAAACAATTTCGGCCATGGTCTTTTGCTTTATACATGGCACTGTCGGCATTTCTGAGCAGCACTTTACGATCGGCGCCATCATCGGGATAGAAGGTGATCCCCATGCTGCCAGACACAAATGCTTCATGGCCTTCAAGAAAAAACGGCTCGCTCAGTACATGCAGGACTTTGCTCGCCAGCTTTTCCATGTCGCTGATCTTGGCCATATCCGGTAGCAAAAGCGCAAACTCATCGCCGCCCAGGCGCGCCACCGTGTCTGAGTTGCGGGTGCACTCGCGGATCCGATTGGCCGCTTCAACGAGCAGCTGATCACCAATATGGTGGCCCAGCGTATCGTTTACGGCCTTAAAGCGGTCCAGGTCGATAAAACACACCGCCAGACGGGTTTGCTTTTGCTTGGCCTGAGCCAGGGCCAGGTCAAACTTAGTGTGATAATGATGACGATTGGCAAGCCCGGTGAGGTTGTCGAAGTTGGCCTGCTGCCACATTAATTGCTCATTGCGCTTACGCGAGGTTATGTCGTTGAACAGCGCGACATACATATCAATTTCGCCGGATGCATCAAATACCGCAGAGACCTGCAACCAGCTTGGGTATACCTCGCCGTTTTTACGCTTGTTCCAGATCTCGCCTTCCCAGTGTCCGCGCGCACTCAGCGCGTCATACAGCTGAGCAAAATAGGCGGCATCATGGCGGCCTGAATTGAATATCGATGGGGTATTTCCCAGCACCTCTTCGGCCGAAAAGCCGGTGATATCGGTAAAAGCCTGGTTAACCATCTGAATTTGATTGTCGCGATTAGAGACCAGCACGCCTTCACTGGTGGTTGCAAATACCGTGCTGGCAAGGCGCTGCTCTTTTTCGTCCGCCAGGCGCTTGCTGATGTCCTGAATAAGATAAATCGAACCACTCTGTGTACCGGCACCATCCAGCACCGGGGTTTTGCTGATCTCAACATCCCGTTGCTGACCGGCCAGTATCACTCGGCATTCAATGGGGTCTGCACCAAGTGCTTCGAGACAGGAGCAATCCTCAAGCACAAACGCCATAGGGCGTCCCTGAATAGCGCCTAAATCGCGCAGCGCTGCCTGATTGGCCGAGGCCACCACGTTGCTTGAGTTGGTATAGATGAGATAATCGCCAATGGCGTTGAAGATGGCACTGAAGCGGTTTTTCTGCAGATCGGTGCGACGCTTGGCACGGCGCAGGCGCAGCGTAAACATCACCAGCACCAAAATGGACCCCGCCAGGATCGCAATCACACTGCCAAGCAAAATAAGCTGCACCGTATTGGCGTCTTTCAGTTCTGCGGTTTGCAGCGCAACCTGTTGCTCCAGGTTCGACTGATAATGCCATAGGTCTTGCTCCAGACTGCGCTGTGTGCTGATGTCCTGGATCACCGATAGCAACAAAGGCTGGTCTTGCGCACCACGGAACGGCGCCGAATAAACACTCACAGTGCGCACTTCATCATTGGCAAGCTGATGCTGAAAGATAAAGTAGTTGCGGCCTTCACTGAGCGCAGACATGCGCTCCTGCTCAACCTGCTGGGCTGAAAACTGATTGATCTGCTGGATCTGCATGGTTTCCAGCTGTGTCTTGTCATAGCCGTAAAATAGTGCCGCCGCCTCATTGGCCTGGACGATGTCGCCAGATTTGGGCTCAATGATCAGCATCACCGCACTATGTTGCTCAAATGCACTCATTGGCAAAGAGGGCGCCGCCTCGCTGCCCATTGCAAACAATGAGGTCAAAATGGCAATACATGAGCTGGCTACTATGGTTGTTATTTTCAAGCCGCCTCCAAACAAATACTGCGCAATGCGTCCGACTATAACTGAAAGCCAAAAGCAAAGATATATGAGGACTAAGGACTATTGCGCCGAATCAATTAATTCTACTGTTAGCATAATAGTAGTTAATAAAGTTGCAATGCACACTCAGGGTCACCGGGTAAACCAGACGGGCACGGCGAACGTAAATACCTGTTCTACCTCTGGCGACTTGTTATACTAGCGCCATCAACTCTGAGTAGCCCAAGATAGTGATGAAATATAAAGATTTGAGAGAATTTATTGCCCTGCTGGAAAAGCAGGGTGAGCTGGTGCGGGTCAGCCAGCCCATTTCCACCAAACTGGAAATGACCGAAATAGCCGATCGTACATTGCGCGCCGGCGGACCTGCCATCCTGTTTGAAAACCCCATAGGCTTTGATATGCCGGTGCTGGCCAACTTGTTCGGCACGCCCAAACGGGTGGCGATGGGCATGGGCCAGGATGATGTCGGCGAATTACGTGAAGTCGGTAAACTGCTGGCATTTTTGAAAGAGCCAGAGCCCCCGAAAGGCATCAAAGAAGCGCTTGGCCAGATCCCGGTATTTAAGCAAGTGCTCAATATGCCAACTAAGGAGCTGAAAAAAGCCCCCTGCCAGCAGGTGGTACTGCAAGGAGATGAGGTGGATCTCACTCGCCTGCCCATTCAGCATTGCTGGCCCGGTGATGCCGCACCGTTGATCACCTGGGGCCTGACGGTCACCCGTGGACCCCATAAAAAACGTCAAAACCTGGGCATTTATCGTCAGCAGCTACTCGGTAAAAACAAGATCATTATGCGCTGGTTGTCGCACCGCGGCGGGGCACTGGATTTTCAGGAATGGTGCCAGCAAAACCCGGGCGAACCGTATCCCGTGTCGGTTGCGCTAGGCGCCGATCCGGCCACCATCCTGGGCGCAGTAACGCCAGTGCCCGATACCCTCAGCGAGTATGCCTTTGCAGGTCTGCTGCGGGGCAGTAAAACCGAGGTGGTAAAGTCTATTTCTAATGACCTTCATGTGCCGGCTACTGCAGAGATCGTTCTCGAAGGCTACATTCAGCCGGGCGAGACAGCACCGGAAGGCCCTTATGGCGATCACACTGGTTACTATAACGAAGTCGATGACTTCCCGGTCATGACGGTGACCCATATCACACATCGTGACAATCCCATTTATCACAGCACCTACACCGGGCGGCCACCCGATGAGCCAGCTATTTTGGGCGTTGCGCTGAACGAAGTGTTCGTGCCCATATTACAAAAGCAATTTCCAGAAATTGTCGATTTCTACCTGCCACCAGAAGGCTGCTCTTACCGCATGGCGGTGGTGACGATGAAGAAACAATATCCGGGTCATGCCAAACGTGTGATGCTGGGCGTATGGTCTTTCCTGCGTCAGTTTATGTACACCAAGTTTGTGATTGTCTGCGATGATGATGTCAATGCCAGAGACTGGAACGATGTGATCTGGGCAATTACCACCCGGATGGATCCCGCCAGAGATACCACTATGATAGAGAATACGCCGATTGATTACCTCGACTTTGCGTCGCCGGTATCAGGCCTTGGCTCAAAAATGGGGATGGATGCCACCAACAAATGGCCGGGTGAAACCGACCGTGAGTGGGGCGAGCCCATTGTCATGGATGAGGCAACCAAGCAACGCGTTGATGACATCTGGGACAGCCTCAAAATCATGAAGTCATAATCAATCTGACAGACTTTTTTCTGGCATGTCGCAATGCGCCATGCCGGAATCTGTCTGTCTCGGTGTGAAAGCGGTTACAGGTAAACGTGAGTGTGCTAAAGTGCACACACTTTCACCACCGTGCTTATTTTCTAAGGTAAAAAATGCAAGTACTAAAAGCCACCGTGGCCGAGATTTCGCCACTGACCGAATACGTATCTAAAGTTGTCTTAACACCGGAGCAGGATGCCGAATTTGCCGCTGGCCATTACCTGCAATTAGTACTGGGTGAAAAAGACAAACGCGCCTTCTCAATCGCCAGCAGCCCGTCGAAGAAAAACGCCCTGGAGCTGCATATTGGAGCCTCGGGTGCCGATTCTTACGCGATGCAGGCGCTGGATCATTTAAAAGCGGCACACACCAGCCAGACTCAGGTAGACCTGGAAGTGGGTTTGGGCGTTTCTCAGGTGCGCCCTGAGCAGGCACGACCACTGATTTTACTGGCGGGCGGTACCGGGTTTTCTTACGTCAAATCCATGGCCGATCACCTGGCTGAAATTAACTACGACCAGCCGGTGCTGTTTTACTGGGGTGTTAAAGAAGAATCGGCCTTGTATGCCAAAGCGGAAATGGAAGCCTGGGCAAACAGCAAAGCCAACTTCCAGTTTATTCCTGTGGTAGAACATGCCTCAGAGACCTGGACAGGCCATACCGGTTACGTGCACCAGGCGGTGATGAAAGACATTGTGTCTTTGGAGCCATACAGTGTTTACATGGCGGGTCGCTTTGACATGATTGGCATTGTACGTGATGACTTCATCAACCACGGCGCTCAGCGCGAGTTTATGTTCGCGGATGCGTTTGCATTTATCAAGTAATGCACTGTGATGCGCGGTTGCCAGATCGCGCATCAATTCATAAAACCAATCACTGCAATATAATTAATCCATTTTAAAAATCAATTGCCTTTATCCATACTGAACCTGTCACTTAACAGGAGAATTCATATGGCTAAACAATTTATCGCAGACATCATGTCGACCCAGTTTCCGCTGATCACGCCCGAGACCGAAATCACCGACGCCATTGCGCAGCTCGAAAAGTTCGCCCTCTTCGGCGCACCGGTGCAAAATAGCGAAGGTAAACTGGTGGGCTTTATTTCTGAGCAACAATTGCTGGCGCCGTTACTGCAAAGCAGTTACTTTTGTGATGGTGCCACTGCGGTAGGCCAGCTAATGCGCACAGAGACTTTGTCGGTCAGTCAAACCACGACTGTGGTCGACCTGGCCACACAGATGCAACAGGACAAGCCCAAAATTTATCCGGTCATCAAAAATGACAAGGTAATTGCGGTTGTAACCCGCAGTCAGGTGCTCAGTGCACTGAAAGAGAATTACTTAAGCTGCTCAGCACACTGAGCAGCTTAACGCGCAGGGTTAGGCGTATTTTTGCAACAGCGCCTGCTTGTCTGAATCACTTAAGAAGGCAATTTCAATCGCATTCTTTTGCGCCTGAAGGATATCTGACTCACTGAGGCCCGCCAGTGGCGCTGCTTTTTCAAACTCGTTGTCCAGCTCTACCCCTTGCACCGCCGGATCGTCGGTGTTGATTGTGGCCAGAATACCGTGATCCAGGAACTGTTTAAGCGGGTGTGTTTCTATGCTTGCCACTGTGCTGGTTTGCAAGTTACTGGTCAGGCAAGATTCAATGCCAATGCGATTATCGCGCAGATAATCCATCAGCTTAGGATCTTCGATGGCTTTTACGCCATGGCCAATGCGCGTTGCGCCCAGCTCGTTGATCGCCTGCCAGATACTGCTGGCACCTTCCGCTTCTCCGGCATGGATAGTGGCACCCAGGTAGGCGTCGCGTACTTGCTTGAAGTGATCGATAAACAAGGCACCCGGGAAACCGATTTCATCGCCAGCCAAATCGATCGCTACCAAATCGTTTTTAAACGCCAGCAAGGCATCCAGCTCATACTGGCATTTTTCAACGCCAAAAGTGCGCGACATAATGCCAATCAGATTCACCTGGATATCCTGCCCGCGCGACGCGGCTTTGATCCCGTCGACCACGGCTTCCACCACGCCCTGCGGGTGCAGGTTATGGGTTTTGGCCATGTAGTAGGGGCTAAAGCGCAGCTCAGTGTAATCCATGTTTTGCGCCATGGCGTCTTCGACATTTTCTACGGCAATACGGCGACAGGCATCATAATCTCCCAAGACCTTAACGCCCCAGTCCAGCTTTGCCAGAAAGGCCATCAGGTTGGGGGCATTATCAATGACCTGGACGTGAGGTCTCAGACCTTCTACATCCAGCGCAGGCAATGGCATGTTAAATTTCTGACCGAGGTCCAGTATGGTCTCAGCACGGACGTTACCGTCTAAGTGGCGATGTAAATCAAGTAAAGGTAGTTTGGTATTGATCATAGGACACCCGGATTGCAGATAAAATTTTTCAGATCATACGCAGCCTAAGTGTAGATTCAAGGACAAATATCCGCAAAGTGACAAATATAGACCAGGTTCACTTAATGCGGGGTCAATTTACAGGGTAAATTGGCACAAAAAAACCGGTCTGGCGACCGGTTTTTTTATAAACCTCTTGAGGTTACTGCGTAGCCAACAGGTAGGCTTTATCAAACTGCCCGGTTTTGGCATAAGCCTGCTCTGCCTGCTGTTGCCACAAGGCCTGCCACGGCGATTTTGCCAGTGTATCGAAAATCTTGGCCGCCAGTTCATGCTCTCCTTCGGCATTGGCCAGACACGCCAGACTGAATAATAACTCGGCCTGCTCCGGCTGCTTCTGCAATGCCGCCTGGATCAGTTTGCGTAATTCAGGGTCGGAACTGCCAGCATATTGTAAGGCCTCAGCGAGCTGCTGATACTGACCTTTTTTCAGGTATTTTAATAAGTCTCCACGCACCGCATCAAATTGACCGAGGCGCAGCGCCTGCTGAGTCAGTGCCGGGGCAGCCAATGGCCGCAATCCTTTAGGCAAGGCATTAAACGTGGTCTGAGCCGAGCTTTCGTCAATGGCAAATAACGCCTGCAGGTACTGCTGCCAGCGCGATTCTGACCAGCCAAGCTGTTTGTGCCTTTGCTGGATCAATGCCAGTGCTTGCTGCCCTTTACCGGCCTGGAGCAAAGCGTCCAGGTAACTGGCCACAACATTGTCCGAAACTTTTTTCTCGTCCATTTGTGCGCCGAGTAACACCAGTGCCTGTTCACCCTGATTCGCTTCCAGCCACAACCTGGCCACCTGACCTTGTGACTCTGGCGACATCGCCTGCAACTGTGCCAACGCCTGAGCTGGCTGTTGCTGCTGCAATGCAACCCGCGCAGCCATTGCACGCTGCTGATCCTGCCACTGATCTGGTAAATCAGCGATGCGCAGGGCCTGCTGTAATTGTTCGTCATCGCCATTGATACATGCCCACAGCGCAGCCTCAAATGCCTGTTGCTGACGCTTGCTTTTACGGCCTTTCAACCAGCCACGACTGCGGGCAAATGCCCGCCATAAAGTGCCGGCCAGGTTTAACAGCACAGACCCCAACAGCAGCGCAAAAATCAGTATGACACCGAGAGCAAACAGGGAGGTTTCTATGGTGTAGTTGTTCACCGCAACCAGTAAGTAGCCTTTTTCATCGATCAGCAAGTGGCCCGCTGCCAGCACACCCAGCAGCACCATGACTGAGATCAGTGTGCGTGTCATTGTAACCACTCCTTCACCGCCTGCGGGGTTTGTAGCTCAAGCACGCGTTGCGTTGCAAACTCTTGCTGCTGTAGTACTTTCAGGCCGGTTTGCATTGCCGCCACCGCACTGTCCTGGGTACGGTAATAACGCGCTAAGGTGGCGCTTGCCCCTTCCAGGGCGGTAAAATAAACACTTTGCTGGTGCTGCATCAGGGCCGTCTGCGCCTGACGTAAATAACTGCTCAGCTGGGCCCGAATAAGCTGCTGCTCTTCACCATCCAGTAGCGGATCGATGACAGGTTTATCATGCGAGCGCACCTTAATAAACTGATCCTGAATTTTAAGCCAGGAGCGCCAGGCATTGGCTTTCCAGTCACTCACCTGCTCGGTCAGTTCACTCTGCTCACTGTGTTGCTGCGCCGGTTTGGTCATCACCTGTAACGGTAATTTGTCAGCCTGGCTAATATAGCCGTGCAAGTCCAGATACAGCGCTTCTTGCTGAGGTTTCGGCTGCGCATTGAGCAGGGCAAGATCGGCAGCAATCGCGGTTTGCACCGCCGCTGTATTGCTTTGCGAGCGCACCAGATCATGCAGTCGTGTGAGCGTCGCGGCCGCCGCCAAATAGTGGCGTTGAATATTGGCCTGAAACTCTGCGCTGCGGATCAGCGCATTGATTTCGGCTTTCTGAGCACCGCCAAGCTGCTTTTTAGCAGCCTGTAACGTGCTTTGCAGACGCTGTTCAAGCTCCTGAGTTTGTGCACTCAGTTGCTTTGCAACTTGTTTTTCGCGCTCGCTCACCTGCGCATTCAGCGCAGCCAGTGATTGTTCACTGGCACTCAGTGCCTGGCGCAATTGCTGATTGTCGCGGTTCAACTGAGCCACAGCCTGCTGGTACTGAGTCAGCTGCTGCTGGCCAAGATAATACACACCTGCAGCACCGGCGCCGGACGCCAACGCCACCAGCAGCGCCAGTACGGCAGTTTTACTGACTTTGTTGTCTGAGACGGCTGCGGGTTTGGTTGCCTTGCCCGAAGACTGAGGGCCTGAGTGACTTTGTTGTTGTTCTGTCATAGTTCCACCTTGGCGGGGCTGATTATCCATAATGCAAGCCAGTAACGCATCGTTATCTGCTCCTGCACTGATGGCGATTTGTTTGTCCTCTATCGCGTATTGTTCGCGAAGGTATTCAGCACTGCGTTGACTGACCAGATAAAACCGGCGACTGCTCAGCCAGTTCAGTAATTCGCTCTGCTGGGTATTAAAAATGGCATCAATGGCCGCATTACTGGTGATCACTATACCGTCAATACCCTGCCTTTGCCAGTGGTCCAACCAGATATCAGAGCCAGTCGCAGCCGGGATCCGCTCATATACCACGCAATGCGATAGCAACGCGCCACGCTGTTTCAGCATTTGACTGATCAGGGTACGGCCGCCACGCCCTTTGACCACCACAACCCGTTTATCTTCAACCTGTTGCAGCTCAGGCAGAGCGAGCAATCCCTCTGAGTCATGTTGCTTTGGCACACGCGCACGGCGACCAAAGCAAGCCTCGATGGCGGCTGCGGTCTGCTCGCCTACGGCGAAAAACTGACAATCGGGGGAAAAATCAGGCTGATGCTGTGCCAGATAGTGCACGGCATCCTGAGAAATGAAGATCAGCTGCTCGGCATCCACGATGGGCGCCAGTTCGGCCTCGCTGACAGGCAGTTTGACCAGCTCCAGTACGGGGGTACAGTCACACTGGACCCCCTGCGCTTCAAGCTGCTGCGCCAGCAAGGTTCCTTTGCCGGCCGGGCGGGTGATGGCTAGTTTCACATTAGTTGTCCCGATAAACCTCAGCGAGGATCTGGTCCGCACCTTGTGCCAGCAAAGTCTCAGCCAGGCGGATCCCCAATTGTTCAGCATCCGTGACCGGACCGCTTTGTTCACCGCGTAAGATCTGGCTGCCGTCAACCGCACCCACCAGCCCGCGCAGTGTCAGCTGCTCGCCTGCAATTTCGGCATAGGCACCAATCGGCACCTGACAGCCCCCTTCCAGACGACGGTTCATGGCGCGCTCTGCCAGTACTCTCATCCGCGTTTCACTGTGCTCCAGCGGTGCCAGCCAGGCCTGAACCTGTGCATCATCACTGCGGCACTCAATCCCAACCGCGCCCTGACCATTGGCCGGCAGAGAGTCTTCAACGCTGACAAAACTGGCAATGCGCTCAGCCATTTCCAGTCGGATCAGGCCTGCGGCGGCAAGAATAATGGCATCGAATTCACCAGCATCCAGTTTCGCCAGCCGGGTATTGACGTTACCACGTAAGTCTTTGATCACCAGATCCGGGCGCATTGCGCGGATCTGACACTGACGACGCAAGCTGGAAGTGCCCACCACGGCACCCTCCGGCAGATCAGCCAACGCCTGATAATGGTTCGACACAAACGCATCGCGCGGATCTTCACGCTCACAAATAGTGTGCAGCTCCAGCCCTGCTGGGAAATCAACCGGCACGTCTTTCATCGAGTGCACGGCGATATCCGCACGTCCGTCCAGCATGGCCTGTTCCAGCTCTTTTACGAACAAGCCTTTACCGCCAATTTTAGCCAGCGGCGTATCGAGGATTTTATCCCCCTTAGTCGACATAGGTACCAGCTCGACGGTCAGGTCGGCGTGAAACTTTTCCAGTTCGGCTTTTACAAATTCGGCCTGCCATAAGGCCAGCGCACTTTTTCTTGTTGCGATACGCAACACGTTATTTTTCGTCGTCATGCTTTACTCAGTCTGCTCACTATTGAGCGGTTGCAATAATTCTAAAGGTTTTTTGTGCCAACAGCTGATCATCGGCGGTGATCACTTCAATGCGCCACTGGCCACTTTGGCTGGGCATTATGTTTTTGCTGGAATAGGTGCGATGGCGGTAGGCACTGATAGCCAGGTCTATCTCTGCCATCAGCTGATCCTGATGAAACCACAAATGGCGGATGGTTTGTCCCTGCAGGCCACGTACTTCGGTAAAGAAATACAACTTATCTGCAAAGGCCGATTGCTCCACGCTGTCTTTGAGTACATTCACCGGCTCGCGGTTGACCACCTCTGTGGTCAGCACTGCGCGGCTGATGTGATTGGTATCCACTTGTGCCGCCATGGCCACGCTGGCTACCTGAGCATCGTCAGCAAAGCGCTTGGTCGGCTCGTTGCTGGCTTCTTCATCGGTCATTCCATCCGCACTCTGCGGCGCAACATCGTCACTGCTTTGCTCATCGTCCCGCTCTGCTTCAACCCGGGTAACAGCCGGTACGACAGCTGCCGTCACAACTGCCTGAGTTGGTGGTGCTTCGATGACAGGCTCAGAGTCGAGTTCACTGGGCGCGGATGCCGCGACACTAACAGGCTCGGACTCACTGACGGGCGCAGATATTTCAGCATCATCAGGTTTCGGCTCTGGTTGCACAGCCGCCTGATAGTCACTCAGTGCCGAAGCTGGTTGCTCATCGGCACTAACCGAATTCACTATCCCATAAAACAAAGCGGCTAAGCCACATGCCGCCACACTGCCAACGGCACCAATGCGGCGCCAGTGATATTGGTAGGTCACGGGCCTGGCTGGGCCTTCGTTTGCTTTGGTTACCGCTGTTTTAATCACAATGCGTTGTGTCATGGGTGTTCACTCTGTTGTCACGTTAACCTGGCCAGTAACCAGGTGCGGATTGCCTCCAGCTCTTCCTGACAAACCTGATGCTGCATCGGGTAATCCTGCCAGCTTACTTCATAGCCTTGTGCTTGTAAGGTTTCAAATGCCTGTCGTCCTGCCATCATCGGCACCACAGGGTCCAGACTGCCATGTGCCATAAACACATTGAGGTCAGTTTGCTGTGCCTCCTGAGCCAGTTTATCCGGGGCACACATGTAGCAAGAGAGCGCCAAAACACCGCCCAGGCGCGCTTTAAAACGCGGCGCTACGTGCAGCGCCATCACGCCGCCCTGCGAAAATCCAGCCAAAATAATACGCTCCGGTGGTATCCCCGCAGCCAGCTCAGCATCAATTAATGCCTCGACCAACTTCGCAGAGTCTCTCACACCGGCTTCGTCGGCTCTTTTATCCAGATCAAAAGATTTGATGTCATACCAGGAGCGCATCACCATACCGTTGTTCACGGTCACCGGCTGCTCTGGCGCGTGCGGGAAGATAAACCGGACACCCAGTTCGGCGGGTAATCTTAGCTCTGGCGCAATAGGTAAAAAGCCGTCGCCAGAATCGCCAAGACCATGCAGCCAAATCACACTTGCCCTGTGGGTTCCCTGGGCCGGGTATTCTACAAACGGCAGCATCAGTCGTGCTGCCATTCAATGCGCTGGCCCGCCTGGCGGGTTGCGGCATCGCTCATAAACTGCCAGAACTCTGCGCCACTGCGGTTATCAATCCACTGGGTGTCGCGCAATTCAAAGTGATGCCCGTTATACTTAGTGGCCACCCACACCTGGTGCAGCGGAGCTTGCTTATTAATCACTATTTTACTGCGATCCGGAAAAATGATTTCCAGGATCCCGGATGCCGATTCATAATCCAGGTCTACCTCACAGTCGTCAATTTGTTCCTCAATGGTTAACATTAACGCATCGGCTAACTCGTGATATTCATGATCTGTCATAGCTTGATCCTTACTGTGCAAACCCCGAAAGTCCGCCACTTTGGCGCAATTAAATTTACTTTCTAAGCTGCTTTTTTTACCAATTCTGTTACTCTGCGATTATAAAGGCACTGACATCATTAATCTAATGAAAGCGACACACACTCAATTTAGCCTATTTACCCTGATCTTGACCAGCCTCTTGCTGTTAAGTGGATGCGGTCAGAGTGGGCCTCTATACTTACCCGAGCAACGCGCCCAACCGACCAACGCGCCCGAGCAGGCTCCTCAGCCTGAACAGGATAGCGGATCGTCTGAGGATGCTGATACGAAACAGGAGTCATAAATGGATTTCTTTCACTATCAGGATAATCAACTCCACGCTGAGCAGGTAGCCATCCGTGATATCGCCGAAAACTATGGCACGCCCTGTTATGTGTATTCCCGAAAGACGCTGGAGCGCCATTATCATGCGTTCACCGACGCGGCACAGGGACACCCTCACCTGGTTTGTTATGCCGTCAAGGCCAACAGCAACCTGGCTGTGCTGAATGTCTTGGCCAGATTGGGCGCCGGATTTGATATTGTCTCTCAGGGTGAGCTGGCACGGGTACTCAAAGCCGGCGGCGATCCGGCCAAAATCGTGTTTTCCGGCGTTGCTAAAACGGCACAGGAAATCGCTTTTGCGCTTAAAACAGGCATCAAGTGTTTTAATGTGGAATCTGCCGCTGAATTGCGTCGCATCAGTGAGGTTGCCAGTGAGCTTGAGCTACTCGCGCCCATTTCTATTCGGGTTAATCCGGATATAGATGCCAAAACACACCCGTATATTTCCACCGGGCTGAAAGAGAACAAATTCGGCATCGATATTAAAGAAGCCTTTAATGTTTATCAGCTGGCATGTGCCCTGCCCGGCATCAAAGTCGTAGGCATCGACTTCCACATTGGCTCACAATTAACTGAAGTTGCGCCCTTTATTGCCGCGCTGGACAAAGTGCTGGCGCTGGTCAACACGCTTGAGTCGGCCGGTATTACCTTGCAGCACCTGGATATTGGTGGCGGCCTGGGTGTGCCCTACGACAGCGAAAAACCACCCCATCCCAGCGCGTATGCCGCTGAGGTCAAGGCACGACTTGCCGACTATCAACATTTGGAGCTGATCTTTGAACCAGGCCGTGCCATTGCAGCGAACGCCGGCATACTGGTTACCAAAGTGGAATACCTGAAGCCGACCAAAGACAAGCATTTTGCGATTGTCGATGCGGGCATGAACGACATGCTGCGCCCTTCGCTGTATCAGGCGTGGCAGCAGATCATTGCGGTCGCCCCAAGACAGGACGATACACCCTTGCATACCTATGATGTTGTAGGGCCCGTGTGCGAGACCGGAGATTTTATCGGCAAAGACCGCCCACTCGCGATCCAGCCCGGCGACTTGTTGGCGCAACGCGGCGCCGGGGCCTATGGTTTTACCATGAGCTCAAATTACAACTCACGCCCACGCATTGCGGAAATCATGGTCGATGGCGATACTTGCCACCTTATCCGCCAACGAGAAACGCTGGAATCGCTGTGGCAAGGCGAGCAAGTGCTTCCGTAATAACACGCGGCGTGGCAAAGTAAGGTATCACAATCATAAAATAGGTGCGGGCATACACAGCGCGACACCAAAATAGAAAAGGCTTTATGTTTGTAAATTTTTCAAAGATGCATGGTTTGGGCAATGACTTCGTGGTCGTGGATAACGTGACCCAGAATGTCTTTTTGTCGCGGGACCAGATCCGTAAACTGGCACACCGCAATTTTGGCATCGGTTTCGACCAGCTATTGTTGGTTGAACCACCCTATTCGCCCGACCTGGACTTTCATTATCGTATATTCAATGCCGACGGCACCGAAGTAGAACAATGTGGCAATGGCGCACGCTGCTTCGCCCGCTTTGTCCGCATGAAGGGCCTGACCAACAAACACAAAGTGAGCGTGTCCACGAAGGGCGGCAATATTACGCTGTTTACCGAAAAAGACGGCCAGGTCACCGTGAATATGGGCAAACCCGAATTTGCGCCCGCACAGGTGCCCTTTAAGGCGAAACAGCAGGAACAAACCTATATTCTGCGTGCCGAAGAACATACGGTGTTTTGTGGTGTGGTCTCTATGGGAAATCCGCATTGCGTGATTGAGGTCGAAGACATTGAGCAGGCAGATGTGAACACGCTTGGACCGCTGCTGGAAACCCATGAACGCTTTCCAAAACGTGCTAATATTGGTTTTATGCAGATCATTAACCGTGAACATATCAAACTACGTGTCTGGGAGCGGGGTGCCGCAGAAACCCTGGCATGTGGCAGTGGCGCTTGCGCTGCCGCAGTCGTCGGCATAGCGCAGGATAAACTGGCCAGCACAGTGCGTGTTGACCTGCCCGGTGGCAGCATTCAGGTACGCTGGAATGGCCCAGGCCAGAGCGTTAAAATGACCGGCCCTGCAGAACACGTCTTTGACGGACAAATTGCATTATGAGCCACTCAGAAGGTCCACTGACACACCAGCAGGTGCAGGACTTTCTGCACCAGCATCCCGATTTTTTGCTAGCGCACCCGTATCTGTTGCTGGAGCTGAACCTGTACAACGATACCCAGGGCGCGCCTAACCTGGCACTGTTACAGCAGCGCACTTTGCGTGAGCAAAATCAGCAGCTGCAAAAGCAAATTGCGCAGATGGTCGCGCACGCACAGGAAAATGAACAGATTTATCGTTTGTTCAGTGAGTGTCAGCGACGCCTGTGGCAATGTCAGGATGTGTCAGCCCTGACCGAGCTGTTGAGTCAGGAATTAACCCAACTGCCTAACGTCAATCACTGCCAGCTGGTTAACCTCAGTGACGACAGTGAGCAAGCCCGTGCAGTGAATGCACTCAGGCACAGCCGCTTAAAAGACAGCAATGGTTATCAGGGCCGCCTGAATCGGGCAGAACGCGCCGGCCTCGTCGAAGACGAACAATGCCAGTCGTTTGCCTTGTATACACTGGGTGACAAGGATAACCCGCAGGCCGTGCTGCTGTTTGCCAGTCATTGCGCCGATCATTTTGCTCCCGGTAACGGTTCGCTGTTCGTCAGTGAGCTGGTGTCTTCTTTGCAACTTAGATTGCAGCATCTGGCATGAGTAAACCCCACCTGGATGTGGATCCGAGCGAGCTTGGGCCAGGCTGGCTGGAGCCGATTACCGACTTTGCTAATTACCTGAAATTTGAACGTCAGTACTCAGCCCATACCCTGGGTCAGTACCAACGCCAGTTATTGCAGGCTGCGGCTTTTTTTGCCCCCCACTGTGAGCACTGGCTGGCAGTCAGCAGTGAGCTGGTCAGGCGCTACTCAATGCAGCTGCGCACCCGCCAATACAACCCGCGCAGTATCAATCTGAAACTCAGCTGTGTGCGCAGCTTATACAAGTTTTTGCAGCACAAACACGCCACAGAGCAAGAGACCTACAACCCGGTCCAGGGGCTGCGCGGACCAAAATTTCAAAAGCCACTGCCCAAAAGCCTCGATGTGGATCAGATGGCACAACTGCTGGATATTGCAGATGACGATGCGCTCGCAGTGCGCGACAAGGCCATGATGGAGCTAATGTATTCCAGCGGACTGCGGATCAGCGAGCTGGTCAATGCCAACCTGCATGATATCCGCGATGGTGAAATACGGGTGCTGGGTAAGGGCAATAAAGAGCGGGTTGTGCCCGTGGGCGGTAAGGCCCTGGAGGCCATTGCACTTTGGTTAAAATACCGTCCTATGTTTGCGCCTGCTGATGAGCCGGCGCTGTTTGTCAGCAAACGCAAAACCCGCATTTCGGCCCGCCATGTGCGTGCCAGAATGCAGGAGTGGGGGATCCGTCAGGGCATTACCGGTACTATTCACCCCCACAAATTGCGTCACTCCTTTGCCACCCATTTACTCGAATCCAGTGGCGATCTGCGGGCCATCCAGGAAATGCTGGGCCACACCAGTTTGTCGGCAACTCAGGTCTATACCCATGTCGACTTTGGTCATCTTGCCAAAGTGTATGACAACGCCCACCCCCGAGCCCGCAAACAACGTAAAGACTAAGTAGGCCTGAAGCGTTTCTTTAGGTACACTCTGGCAAACTTGAACAACTGAGAGGTGTTATGCGATTTAACCGTGCTATTGATGAGATCCAGGTACTGAGCTTCGACCTGGACGATACTTTGTATAACAACCACCCTATCATTGCGAATGCGGTGCAGGCAATGAACGACTACGTGAATGCACTAGCGCCCTGGCGTGCCCAGGGTCCAAAATTTTGGCTCGAATGCCGCCAGCACGTTGCCACCGAGCAAAGCGAGCTCACCAATGACGTTACCCGCTGGCGTCAGGCTGCGCTGCGCTATGGCTTACGGCAAGCCGGGTTTAGCGATGCAGACGTTGAACACCACGCCGATGCTGCTTATCAGGCGTTTGCAACCGCGCGCAGCAAGATTGAGGTCAGCGCATCGGTGTTGGAGCTGCTGGCGCGTTTGAGCAAACGCTTCCGGTTGATTGCTATCACCAATGGCAATGTTGAGGTAGAGCGCTTCAACCTCGCCGGTCAGTTCGAGCAAGTGTTTATGGCAGGACGAGATGGCCGTGCTAAGCCCCATGCCGATCTGTTTGACGCCGCCTGTCAGTACTGCGCTGTAGCGCCGCACCAGATACTGCACATAGGTGACAGCCTGGATACGGATGTGCAGGGTGCCAACCTGGCTGGATGTCGCAGTGTGTGGCTAAACAATCAGGATGTTGCCTACCGTTATCAGGGCCTCGCCGACATTGAAATTGATGATATCCATGCCCTGTCATTACTGCTGAAATAACCACAGCACAAGGCATTTCCTCCCGGTAAAAGGCCAACTGACTTCGGTTGCAAACTTTTAACAAATCACGTACTAATAAGACTTTCGGATAATAAAACAACAATCGGAAGTCTATTATGTCATCTCAGGACACTCATCTTGATACGGGATTTTTTGGCCATCCCAAAGGCCTGTCTACCCTCTTTTTTACTGAAATGTGGGAGCGCATGAGCTACTACGGCATGCGCGCCCTGCTGGTGCTTTTTATGACCGCCTCTTTGCAAGAAGAAGGCCTGGAGTTCACCGTGGCAGCCGCCGCGGCCATCTACGGCTTATACACAGGCGCGGTGTACTTCCTGGGCTTACCCGGCGGCTGGATAGCCGATCGCCTGCTGGGCGGTCAGCGCACCGTCTGGTACGGCGGCATCATCATCATGTGTGGCCATATCGTGCTGGCCATTCCGGCCCATGAAACCTTTTTTATTGGCCTGATCCTGGTGGCTGCGGGCACCGGCCTGCTAAAGCCCAATATCAGCGCCATGGTGGGTCAGCTTTATCGCGATGAAGACGAACGACGCGATGGCGGCTACGCCCTGTACTACATGGGGATCAACCTGGGGTCAGTGCTCGGCTATACCATTTGTGGCTACTTTATGGAAAATCTGGGCTGGCACTGGGCGTTTGGCGCGGCCGCGGTAGGCATGGGTGTTGGCCTAATTCAGTATCGTCACACTCTGAGTAATATTGCCCAGGTCGGCGACCAGCCCAGCAACCCGCTTCCTGCTGAAAAGGCGCGCAAGGCCTGGTCGGTCATAGGTGCTGTGGTTGCCGTCGTTGCGGGCGTGGTGGCACTTACCTACAGTGGGCTGATCACCATTAATCCGGTGGTGGTTGCCCAATATGTGGCCGTGGCGTTTACGCTTATCTTCTTCGCCTATTACGGGTTTATTTACTTTGCCGGTGAGCTGGAACACGATGAGAAACGCAAAATGTGGGCGCTCTTTTTGGTCTGCGTGGCCTCAGCCTGCTTCTGGTCCGGGTTTGAGCAGGCCGGTTCTTCTTTGAACCTGTTTGCCCGTGACTATACCGACCGACTGATTGGCGACTTTAGTATTCCCACCGCCTGGTTCCAGTCAACCAACTCCTTTTTTATCATCATACTGTCGCCCTTCTTCGCGGCCCTGTGGATCAACCTGGCCAAGCGCATGATCTCGCCGTCGTACACAGTAAAATGTGCCATTGGCTTGGTGATCATGGCCAGCGGCTTTATCGTCATGTTCTTTGCCGCTCAATACGCTGCGCAAGGCCTCAAGGTCGCACCCATGTGGCTGGTAACCACTTACTTCCTGCATACAGTTGGTGAGTTATGCCTGAGCCCGGTGGCACTGAGTGCAGTCAGCAAGCTGTCGCCAAAACGCTTTGCCGGACAGATGATGGGCGTATTTGTGTTAACTTACTCAATCGGTAACATTATCTCGGGCCTGCTGGCCGGTAATTTTGACCCCAACAACGTAAAGCAGATGCCGAATCTGTATCTGCAGATCAGCCTGTTCTGTATTGGCGTGGGGATCCTGGTTGGCCTGTTTGGTTTGCGTGCCAAAGTCTGGGAAGGTCAGGGTCAGCAACAAGCGGCATGATGTCGCGGGGCCGGTGTTAACCGGCCCTAAATTATCTGCCCTCCTCAACTCCCCATCCACACAGACTCGCTCCTGCTGCGAAAAATCACCACCGCCATCTGGACACCCTGTGGGAATTGGGTAAGCTGGCACAGTTGCTACTACAATGCATCGCACTCGGCGCATATAGACTCAAACCAATTCGCCAGTTGAGCAATACAACAGTGCAATAACAGCGTGAATCACGCTCTGTTTTTTACCTCACGCTGTAACACAATCAGCTATTTAATGGAGACAGAATGCAAACCATCGCCATTACCGGCGCCACCGGATTACTGGGTCGCGCACTGGTTAAAATACTCAAGACTCAGTACAACATCATTGGCTGTGGATTCCGTCGTGCCGCACCGCCGCTGGTCTCGCTAGATTTATCCGATCAGGGAGCCGTAAACAACTTCCTTGATGAATACGCACCGGATGTGCTGATCCACGCTGCCGCAGAACGCAAGCCTGATGTCTGTGAAACGGATCATGCTCAGACGCTGGCACTCAATGTTGCCGCCAGCGAGCACCTGGCCGCACAATGCAGCCAGCGTGGGATACGGTTGTTTTTTATCAGCACCGACTACGTCTTTGACGGCACTCAGCCGCCTTATAACGAGCAGGCAACAACCAACCCGCTCAATTTTTACGGTCAGAGTAAGCAACGGGCAGAGCAGGCTGTGCTGTCTATCGACCCGGGCCATTGCGTTATCCGCATCCCCGTACTGTATGGTGAGGTCGAATACCTGGCCGAGTCGGCTGTAACTGTGATTGCCGAGCAACTAAAAGCATCCCCATCCGGTGCGCATGACGACTGGGCAATCCGCTACCCTACTCATGTTGAAGATATCGCACTGACGCTGGCCGACTTAGTAGCACTGCCTGCAGAAAAGCTAGGCGGGATTTACCATGTGTCGGATACTCAGGCGATGACCAAGTATCAGATGGCACGCACCGTGGCAGCGCAGTTAGGTGTAGACGCCGAACAGCTTGTTGCTGTGCCTGAGCCGACGCAAAGCGCAGCCCGGCCACACAACTGTGCACTTCAGGACACCCGCCTGCACGAGTTAGGGATTGCCCATCATCGCGATTTTGCCTCGGCGATAGCAAGCGTGCTGAGCAAGCACCTTTAGGAGCACAGGGGATGCAGGTGAAATCAACGTTGTTAGGACTTTCTTTGCTGCTTAACGCTTACCTGGGCTGGCAGTTGTCTCAGCTGTCACCTGCATTACAACCTGCAGACTCAACCTTGACTCCTAAGGTCCCACAGGCCAGGCCAATACGGGCCAAAGACAGCGATACGCCAGCCGCTGTTGCTCAGGCCCAGCAGGCATTTGAACAGGCTCGTTATGAACAGGCTCTGGTCAGTTTGCTGCAAGCGCGACAAACCCACCCGGACATCACACAGCGCTATGCGCAGCAGTGGTGGCAGTGGATAGATACCCAGCGCATGCAGGCACGTCAAACTCAGTTGTTTGCCCAGCTGGCGCTGGTACAGGGTTATCTCAGAGCAGACCCCCAGGCACTGACAGCACAACGGCTGGAGATTCTGCTCTATCAATCGCTTGGGCAGCCCGATGAGGCACTTACCCGGCTCCTTATTGCGTACCGGCGCAACCCACATTATACCGAGTGGCAAACGCTGGTTGATACCTTGCTGGTGCCGCGTCTGGTCGCGCTGAGCCAACAGCAACAGTGGCATGAGCTGCTGACACTTGCCGCGCCCTGGTACGATGAAAAGCCACAGATGCTGCCCCTGCTGATACACCAGGTCGAGGCACACCTGGCACTATTGCAGCCTGCCGAAGCCTTATTTTTAATTGCCCAGGCAGATCATACCCTGCGCCACCACCAAAAGACCGAGGCACTTTATCAGCGCGCCCAAGCGCTGCAACAGGGCGTTACACATGTCCCGCTGCGTCGCCTGGGTAGTCATTTTGTTCTCGAAGCCCGACTCGCCGGCACCACCATTGAATTGATGATAGACACTGGCGCCAGCGTGACGTCGCTGACCCAACAGCAATTCGCCACCCTGGCGCAGGCCGTTGACTATCTCGATACCCGCACCGTGTCTACGGCCAATGGTCTGGCGAACGTCGAATTTTATCAAAGTGAGCAGATGCAAATTGGCGATCAGGTACGCGGCCCCATGCAGTTTGCGGTGATGAATGAGATGCGAGCAGGCCCCGGACTGCTGGGCATGAACTTCCTGCGCCATTTTGACTTCGATATAGACCAGCAAAATGCGGTGCTGATTTTGCGCCCGCGCAGCCACAATTGATATACTGAGCTTTTACTTCCGGGTTATCTCATTTATGCAGCCAATGCGCCTAGCCAAATACCTGA
The DNA here is from genome assembly GCF_004212645.1 of Pseudoalteromonas rubra. Taxonomy (GTDB): domain Bacteria; phylum Pseudomonadota; class Gammaproteobacteria; order Enterobacterales; family Alteromonadaceae; genus Pseudoalteromonas; species Pseudoalteromonas rubra_G. The sequence goes on from NZ_PPUZ01000026.1 coordinate 35,327, forward strand.
GTCACTGCGGTGTCTGCTCCCGCCGTCAGGCCTCACGGCTGATCGAAGCCGCTGAGGTGACTGTAAATGGTCGCCCGGCGAACCACATTGACCATGTTACCGACGCCGACGACGTTTCTGTCAGCGGCCGCCCGGTCTCCGGTCCAGCCCCGAAAAAGCTCTACGCGTACCACAAACCGGTGGGCATTGACTGTAAATTACGCCCGGACGACGCCAGCAGCCTGATCCATTATCTCCCCCCGGGTGAGCGTGTTTATCCCATTGGCCGGTTAGATAAAGACAGTCGCGGATTGTTGCTACTCACCAATGACGGCGAACTCTGCAACCGGCTTATCCACCCCGACCATCATCAGGAAAAAGAATACCGGGTGGCGGTAGACCGCCCGTTTGATGCGCAATTTTGTGCGCAAATGCGCGCCGGTGTGCCAGTAGATGGCGTCATGACTCAGCCGTGTCGGGTCGAGCCTGTTACCACCGATACCTTTACCATCATTCTCAAACAAGGGCTTAACCGGCAGATCCGTAAAATGGCGCGCTATTGTGGTTATCGGGTTGTGGATTTATATCGGGTGCGGATAGCCAATTTGCACCTGGATGCACAGGCCCTGCCGCCCGGACACTATCAGGCCATTGCCCTGACGCAGCTTGAGCTGCTGGAAAAAGAAAAATAATACCGCCCGACCAGCTGTCTGGGCGGTAAAAAGTAGCATCGCTAAGCAGTATAGCGCGCGGCGAGTCGCGACACACTGTGGCAAATTGTCGCACCACCATTGACCCTTTTTATGCTGAATATTTCTCAAGGCGCTGGTAATTCTCGACCGGCGCAGGTAGCGTCAGTGCTCCTGAATAACTAAAAGTCATTACGTATGGAATGGATTGCCTTTACCTGTCTGGCCGCATTTAGCCAGGCCTGGCGTAACGCCCTGCAAAGCCGTTTGAGCCAGCACGCCAGTGTGGCCAGTGTCACGCTGGCCCGTTTTCTGTTAGCCACACCTCTGGCCGCGCTATACCTGCTGGGCCTGTACCACTGGCAGGCGGCACCCGCCCTGACCTTTAATCCAGCTTTGCTGGGCTATATTGGCGGCGCAAGCGTGATGCAGATCATCGCCACCGGGCTAATGGTGGTCCTGTTCAAACGCAATAATTACGCTGTGGGCGTGGGCCTGGCCAAAAGTGAGGCTTTATTGGCGGCTATGCTGGGCATGGTGTTTTTTGGCTCTCACCTGAGCGCGCTGGGCTGGCTGGGTGTTGTGTTCGGCGGCATTGCCGTGCTGCTGCTCAGCGGCGTGACCCTGCGGCAATTTCAGCTGTCGACCGCCCTGCTGGGACTTGCCTGCGGCGGTGCCTTTGCACTCACGTCTTTGTGGGTGCGAGAAGCCAGTATTGCCACTCAGTTACCCTTTCCTCACAGCGCAGCCTGGGTGTTGTTGCTGGTGTTATCCTGTCAAACTTTGCTGCTGTCGGGTTACCTGAGCTATGCCGAAGCCGACTCCTGGCGGCAGCTGTGGCAACATCGCCGACTGACTAGTGCCATCAGCACCACCAGCTGTATCGGATCGATTGGCTGGTTTAGTGCCATGAGCTTGCAACACGTTGCTTATGTGAAGACCCTGGGTCAGATTGAAGTGTTCTTTACCCTTGCTATCTCATTGTGGTGGCTGAAAACCCCCGTTGCCCGGCGTGATACGCTGGGACTGGGGCTGATAGCACTGGCCGCAGTGCTGGTCATGACGGGCTAGGCGACTGGCCTGACATAAATTTTCAGGGAAAAAATGTGGACGCTTTCTATACTGAAGATATCGCAACAATAACAACTGAGTGCCTTACGTGCCGATTGCGCAACACATTTATAGTCAGCCGGACGAAGTAGAACTGGTCAAAGTAAAGCTGTTTAAGCAAGTCGCTTATTACTGCTTGTGCTTACATTTGCTGTTTATTTTCGCCTTCTGGTACAGCCAGGTGTATATCCTGGCCATCGCCAATATCGCCAGCGTCGCAGCCTGGGCAACGGGTATTTACTTACTGAACCTGGGCCACAGCCATTTGGCACTCAGGGTTTTTTGCATCGAAGTCACCGCCCACTCGGTGCTGGTGTGCGCCACCCTTGGCATGGACTATGGCTTTCAGTATTACCTGTGGACCATCGCCTGTATGTTACTGCTGGATATGAAACTGAAATTACGACTGGCCATCACCCTGTCGCTGAGCCTGATCGTGCTATTTGCCGCCCTGTTTGAGCTATTTAGTGACGTGCAAACCGCATTTGTGTTTCATGACTACGCTCGCCCTATTCATTTTATCAATGTCTTTGTCTGTGGCCTGCCGATGATTTATGTCATTGGTCATGTCCGCGAAAGTACCTTTATTCAGCGCCATCAGCTGGCGACCCTGGCGGCCAGAGATCCACTCACGAATTTGTTTAACCGCCGCTATGCCAAGGAGCTTATTCTCAGGGCGCACAGCAGTTGTGCTCACAATGATCAGAGCCTGTGCGTAGTAATGGCCGATCTGGACCATTTTAAACAGATCAACGACCAGCTGGGCCATGACGTAGGCGACGAAGTACTGCAAACCGTATCTAACATTTTGCGCGAGCATGTCACTGATCAGGACATTGCCGTACGCTGGGGTGGGGAGGAGTTTTTGCTGGTGCTGGTTGACTGCTCACTAGAAGAAGCGCTCCAGCGCCTTGAGACACTGAGGCAAACGCTGGAAAAGCAGCGCTTTAACGGCGATGAACTGACGGCAACCATGAGTTTTGGTGTGGCCTTATGGCACACTGCGCTGCCCTTTTCTGTGGCCTTGCAGCTGGCCGACGATGCGCTATACAGCAGTAAAGCAAAGGGCCGCAATTGTATTACTGCGGCCCGCTCTGGCTAGTCCAGGGGTGTAAACGAAATGCGATGGGTAATTTTACCCGGTAACAGGGGCACCGCCTCTCCCTGTGCATAGCCACTAAAGCCAGCCCGATAAAATGGCGATAAAGGATGGCCGCTTTGCCCTCCCGCAATGCTCATAATGGCGTTATCCAGGTGGCCAGGTTGCGCGATAAAGCGCTGAGAAGCGCCAAATGCCGGCTTTTGTACCGCAGGCATATAACTGTCACCAAACCCAGCAACCACCGGCATATCGAGCAAGCCACTGAGCAGTGGCATTTGCCGACTAAACGGATGCTTCACCTCAAGCTGATTCACCCGCCCCCATTGCCACGCCGCCATATCCCGGCCCTGTGTTTCTGTTAGCTGCACCTTGGCTGCTTCATAGGAAGCCAGTAACAGGCTATCCCAGTCAGGATGTTGCGCTCGCCAGTGCGCGGGCTGCTCACGCAGCAGCTGCCACGCAGCCGGCTCAAGATAGCGCTTTAAGGGTGACAAGCTGCCCTTTGCTGGTTGCAGCCTTGTTTCTACCGGTGCAAACAGCTGATCAAGCGTATGATCACGAAAACGCCTGACCAGGGTATAACCAACCGAGTCCGGGCAAGCACACGCCTGCCAGTCGGCCAGGTATTGACGGTCACGGGCATAACGGTCGCCATTGTTTGCCAGTAGCTCGCTGAGCAGCTGATGCCAGGGCATGAGAAAACGCGCCTCATTATCGAGCTGCAAACGCATAAAATCGGACTCATCGAACTGGCTCTGCGCCATCAGGCGATCGCGGATCTGCACAGCCCGCGCGCCCAGTGCATAACCACCATCACCAAAACGTAGATGCTGCTGCGCCGACACCACCCGGGAGTTGGCCGTCCATAGCTTGCCATGAGAGGGGTTTTTAACCACCGGACGCTGCACTTCGTTGTGCTGCCAGTCAGTACTGTAACCCTGGCTGGGCACCGCTAAATCACTGGGCACTGAGCGACCCGGCACCGCGCCTGTTGGGCGCCATGCGGCATTACCTTTGGCATCCACAACCACCAAGTTTTGCACCGGGATAGCAATGTGTGCGGCCTGCTCCAGTGCTGTATCCACAGAGTCGGCCTGCTCCAGCGCCAGTAGCCCAAGGTTAACCGCATAGTCCTGATGCGCCACCCAGCTCAGGGCATAGGGCTGACCCTGGATCTCCTTAACCGGGCCAAAATCACTCATTGTCAGTTTGAACGTTTCACTTTTACCACCCGGTAACTTCAGCTGCTCAGTAACCTCCCAGGTGTTGTCATCCTGCGGGTCGAGCTGGATCCAGTCGGCTGTATCCAGATAGCCATTGGTAAACCCCCAGGCAATGTGGTTATTGCTGCCCACCACCACAGCAGGTGCCCCCGGTAAAGTGACGCCCGTGACCTGAACCGGCTGATTTGTATCCGTGTCATAATTTAATTGCGCACGATACCAGATAGCCGGTGCGTTTAAGCCAAGGTGCATATCGTCTGAAAGCATCGCTGCGCCAGTTTGAGTATGCTGTCCAGTCACAGCCCAGTTATTACTCCCATGCACGGGAGACTCTTCAATATGCACAACACTACCAAAATAAGCAATGTCACCTATATTTGGTATATCAACATCTTTTGCGGTGACTTTAGACCCATCAAGCGACGCCTGATAATTCCCTGGCTGCAGAATAAAGTCTACCATTTCCTTTCCAAACAATGACTCCACCAAAATTAGTGACTCATCTCTTTTTATCGTACTTTCTTGTAAATCCAGATACATACTGAAAATTACCAGTAAGCTGTCTTCTGGCTGCCAGAGCCTGACTTCAGCACCTAACAGCAGGTATTCAAAGCTTGTCATTCCGCTTTGCGCTTGTCCTTCATTTACTCCCTGAGTGTAACGTGCCAGCAACACCTGCTCAGACTCCGGCAGTTGCTGCAAAATGGTCTGACTCAGGGCGCGAAAGCGATGAAACCTCAGGCGTTTATCCAGCCCAATCGCCGCTTCACCAAATAATTCACTCAGTTCTCCGGCGGCATTACGACGCAGCAGGTCCATCTGAAAAAAGCGATCCTGACCATGCGCAAAACCCAGTGCATAAGCAGCATCATGACGGTTTTTAGCCGTGATCACCGCCTGTCCCAGAGCATCTCGCTCTAACGTCACTGGGGCACTCACCCCCTCCGACTGACCCTGCCCGTCGAGCGCCGGCAAGCTCAGTGATAACACGCCATACACCACTGCACTGGCAGCCAGTGCGAGCAACACCAACACTGCCACCCCGCGTTTCAGCCAAGTCAGCATATCTTCCCTCATTTGATTGATTAATGACCTTAGCCAGCTTAGCGGTTATTACGCTGTATTGCATTACATCTCAGTGAATCTGAATCGGTCACTGCACAGACTTGTAATCCGCGCAAAACAGGGTTCAACCAATGCGTCAGGCAAGGCTGTACGCTGCAACAGGATTTTTGTGCTTTAAATGTATCTGGGTCTTGGCGAGTTTTCATACAGACAACTATAGTTAAATGATTCAAGGATACTTTTTCATGTTTACATGCAACCCATAAACGTGCTGTCGTCAAGGAAAGCTTTTTTAACCCGCTTTATGGTGGGCGCACTGTTATTGGTGATCCTGGCGGCGGGTTGGTACATAGATGGCGTTAACGAGCGACGTCTGATTGAAGTTGAAAAAAACCGAACGTTTGAAGAGCTCAATGTCTATCGTACCCAGCTCGAAGGCACACTGGCGTCTAATATTCAGCTGGTCCGTGGGTTGGCCATTGCACTGGCCCCACAGACGAATCTTAATCAAGCGCAGTTTGAGCGCTTTGCCGCACCGCTATTTGAGACCAGCCAGGTGCTGCGTAATGTTGGTGCGGCACCGGACATGGTGCTAAAAATGATCTATCCGCTCGAGGGCAATGAAAAAGCCATCGGGCTCAATTACCTTACTCATCCACAGCAAAAGAAAGATGCGATCAGAGCTCGAGACTCTCGCACCATCGTACTGGCCGGGCCGCTTGAGCTGGTCCAGGGCGGTATGGCGCTGATCGCGCGTGTCCCGGTGTATGTTGATAAGGACCAGTTCTGGGGCCTGTTGTCGGTTGTAATTGATATGCCTAAACTATACGAGCAAGTGTCACTGAACAAGCTTGAAGGGGATTACCTGATCGCCATTCAAGGCAAAAATGGCCTGGGTGACAGCGGCGAATATTTCTATGGCTCGCCCACCATACAGGAGCACAACCCGCTTGCATTTACCATTCACGTGCCATCGGGCAGCTGGGTAATGTATGCAGCCCCCCGTTATGGCTGGAAAGCGTCGTCTGCCGCCTTGTGGCCATTTCGGCTTGCATTACTGACCATAGTGCTGTTCTTTTTGTTCGCTTTTTCGTTTTACACCCGGCTGCTCTCTGAGCTTAAAAGCAAGACCAGTGCGTTGACCAACATGGGGTCGCTGGCCAAAGTCGGTGCCTGGTCGGTGGACCTGGCAACTCACCAAATCACCTTGTCGGAAGTCACCCGTCAAATTTTTGCCGTACCACCGGATTACCAACCCACCTGGATGAGCAGCACCGAGTTTTTCAAAGAAGGTCCGCATCGCAAGAAGTTTCAGGATCATATGAATCAGGCGATCAAATACGGTAAGCCTTTTGAAGATGAATTCATTGTACAGCCACACAAAGGGCAGGAATGTTGGGTGCTCATTAAGGCTCAGGCCAAGCAGCATAACGGCTGGACCTTACAGGTGTTTGGCTCAGTGCAAAATATCAACGACCGCAAACTGATGGCCATTGAGCACGAAAAAGTGGCCAGAAATAACGAACTGCTGGCACAGCTGAGTACTCACGAAGCTATCCTCAATAATCACACTGAACGCGCCCAGGAGCTGTGTACCGATGCCGTTTGCCAGGCCGCTCGCGCTTCACGTGCCAGTATCTGGCTACTCAGCGAAGATCATGCGCTGCTCTATCCCACTTGCTTTAGTAATACCCGACGAGATAGCCTGCAACACTTCCCTCCCTGGCGCAAAGCCACCCTGCCAGGCCTGTTTTCAGCGGTACTCAGCAAGCAGGTGATTGAGGCCAGCATGGCAACCAAGCACCCGATAACTAGACCACTGGCCGATCAGTATCTCGACCCCTTTGAGGTCGAAGCCATGCTGATCATGCCTATCCTGCATCGCGGTGCAGTGTGCGGCATACTCTGTACTGAATACGGCGACCCGTACCCAGACTGGACCGACAGCGACAGGCGTTTTATTCACGCCATTGCCGCAATGCTGGCGAGTTTGTTCAGTGGCCAGCAGCAACAGCAAGCAAAGCGTAAAGCCATTATAGAAAAGGAGCTGGCGGAGCAGTCAGCCAAAATCAAGGCCGATTTCCTGGCCAGTATGAGCCATGAGATCCGCACACCGATGAATGGCATCATAGGTATGCTCGAGATCCTCGGCAATTCGCAACTGACAGATACGCAACAACGCAACCTGGCACTGGCACAAAGCTCCGCCGAGTCATTACTGACGATTATTAACGACATCCTAGACTTCTCAAAAATTGAGGCTGGTAAGCTCAATATTGAGAATATCGAATGCGATCTGATCCAGATAATCAGTGACTGTTTTGCCGCCTTTGCCCCGCGCGCCAACGATCAGCAAACTGAGCTGTTTATTGACAGCCGGAATATGCAATATCAGCACGCTAAAACCGACCCACACCGGCTCAAACAAATTCTTAATAACCTGATCAGCAACGCCGTTAAATTCACTGAGAACGGCAAAGTGACACTGACCTGTTATACGGAGCGTACCAGCGAGCAGTCACGCCTTTGGTGCAGTGTTGAAGACACCGGGATTGGGATCAGTAAACAGCAGCTGAGTAAAATCTTTGACTCCTTCACCCAGGCTGACCCTTCAACCACCCGTAAATTTGGTGGGACCGGGCTGGGTTTAACGATAGCAAGGCAATTGTGTGAGCTGATGGGTGGCGCACTTAATGCCTACAGCAAACCCAATATAGGCAGCACCTTTACCTTTTACATTGAACTCACTGACCCTCAGCCGATCCGCGCACTGGATACCAATAATGACTGCCTGTATGTCATAGACGCCCACTGCGCGTCCGACCTGGCAGCTCGGCATATGCTGGATGCCTGGCACATACCCAGCGAGCATTTTGAAAGCGTTGCGCATATGCTTGAAGTATATGAAGAGGCCCCATCGCAGCGGCCAGCCCTGATCATCGCCACTGACGTGCTGAATGATACGCCGGAATCTGACATCAACCGCTTACTGAAGCACATCAAAACCAAGCAGCTAAGCTATGCACTTTTATGCCAAAACATGGCGCAGACTCAAGCCTGGCCACAGTTTTCGTCCAATAATGTGTTGCTTGCGCCACTCACGCCTGCTAATGCATTGTCGCTGGTGAAACGCAAAGAGCAACTGGCTGCTAAAACCGTAGAAGACGTATGCCTGGATGTGGATATCCTGCTGGTCGAAGACAACAAGATAAACCAAACCGTGGCAACCACCCTGCTTGAAAAATTGGGCGCCCATGTAACCTGCGCACACAATGGCCTCGCCGCCCTTAACCACCTCAAAATGCGCGATGAATCCTATGCCATTATCCTGATGGATTGCCAAATGCCCGAGATGGATGGCTACACAGCAACAAGAGAAATCCGCGCTGGCGTGGCCGGTGAACAGCACCAGCAAACTCCCATTATCGCCCTGACGGCCAATGCAATGGAGGGCGATGAAGAAAAATGCCTGGCTGCCGGTATGGATGCCTACCTGAGTAAGCCGATTAACTTTGTGGCGCTAAGTAAAATGCTACAGCGGTGGGTGGATGAGGCCAAAACCTGCTAAACCACACACTGAAAATACTCGCTATTCACCTGAGGCCACTATGCAAGGTCTTGCAAATCGCATAGAGTAAAGTTATGAAAACTAACCTGATCTGCTGCACTGTATGGCAGCACATCATATAGGGAATGAATATGAACTTATCCAAGATTGAACAACGGATCATTGGCTGCCTGCTGGAAAAGCAAACCACAACCCCAGATCAGTATCCATTGTCACTCAACGCGCTGACCAATGCCTGCAATCAAAAATCGAACCGCGAGCCTGTGATGTCATTGTCAGAGTCAGAAGTGCTGGACACGCTGACACAGCTTGAGCAAAAGCGCATTGTGGTCTGCGATGAGGGCTTATCCGGAAGAGTAAGTAAGTACCAACATCGCTTTTGCAATAGTGAGTTCGGTAGTCTGCAGCTCACCGAACAGCAACGGGCCATTGTTTGTCTGCTGTTGTTACGCGGACCACAGACACCCGGAGAACTGCGCACCCGCAGCGGTCGGCTGGCGGAATTCGCCGCAGTCAGTGAGGTAGAAGCGGCACTCAACGCACTGATACAGCAAGAGCTCGTCACACGCCTGGCCAGGGAACCCGGCAAACGCGAAGCGCGCTATCAGCACTTGTTCGGCGACATTGAAGACAATGCGCTCAGTGAGCAGATGAGCACACCCGATGCAGAGCCGGCGATAAACCTCGATGAACTCCTGCAGGAAATCGATCAGCTTAAGCAGGAACTGAAAACCATCAAGCAGCATCTGGGTTTGTAACGATCACGGCAAGAAACAGATCTAATCTGCCATAATTTCAAGTAAACTTAGAGCAATTAGTCATTATTAGACCAGCCGAATAAAACACGGCAGGTCAAAGGGAGCCCCCATGCGTGAAGCTATCATTGCTGAAATGAAAGTTCAGCCAACCATTGATGTTGCGGCAGAAGTTGCCCGACGTGTTCAGTTTATTAAACAAACCCTGATCTCAGCCCATTGCCACAGTCTGGTACTTGGGATCAGTGGCGGTGTTGACTCGTCGACTTGCGGTCGCTTATGCCAGCTGGCCATTGACGAGTTGAATGCAGAACAAGGTCGCCAGGGATATCAGTTCATCGCGATGCGTTTGCCCTATGGTACCCAGGCTGACGAAGACGAAGCTCAGCAGGCGCTGGAATTTATTCAGCCCAGCAAGCGCCTGACGGTTAATATCAAGGCTGCGGCCGATGCTATGCATGAGCAGGCAATTCAGGCAATGCAGGTCAGCGATACCCAGTTACCCAGCGCCGCTCTGGTCGACTTTGTTAAGGGTAATGTCAAAGCCAGACAACGTATGGTCGCTCAGTATGAGATAGCCGGACTGACACGCGGCCTGGTAGTTGGCACCGATCATAGCGCCGAAAACATCACCGGCTTCTATACCAAGTTTGGCGACGGCGCCTGTGATTTAGCCCCGCTATTTGGTCTGTCTAAACGCCAGGTGCGTGCATTAGCCGATCACTTGGGCGCACCGCAATCACTGGTGCATAAAACCCCCACTGCGGACTTGGAATGTGACCGCCCCGGTCTTGCCGACGAAGAAGCGCTGGGCCTGAGCTATGATGACATTGATGACTTTCTGGAAGGCAAGCCCATCAGCCTGGATGTTGAACAGCTGCTGATCGAGATTTATCAGAAAACACAACACAAGCGCCAGCCTATACCAACTATTTACGACCATGAGTAAAACCCCGACATAATCTTAGTGATCTGGCCTGCGTTAACCCTCGTACAAGGCCAGACGAACTACGGGTACAGTTGCGGATCCACCCGCCACCCGTTCACTTTGCAAAGAAGGATAGATGCCAATGACAGCGCCCATTTTGATCACCGGAGCCGCACAGCGTATTGGGCTGGCGATGGTTCAGCACTTTGTTGCTGAAGACATCCCGGTGATCATGACATATCGCACTAAACACCCGGTCATCGACACCCTGGCTGAACAGGGCGTGATCTGTATCCAGGCCGATTTTAATCAAGCGGGAGCCGTGGATGCTTTAATCGCTCAGGTTAAACAACATACCGATACGTTGAGCGCCGTGATACATAATGCATCCAGCTGGGATTGCGAAGCGCGCAACCCGGATCACAATGCCCTGTTTGATGCCATGATGCACATTCACGCCAAAGTGCCATATCTGCTGAATATGGGCCTCGCGCCATTGCTGCAAAATTATCATGAAACAGCGGACATCATTCATATTACGGATTATGTGGTCGAAAAAGGCAGCCCAAAACATATTGCCTATGCGGCCAGTAAAGCTGCGCTGGATAACCTCAGCCGCTCCTTTGCAGCCAAGTATGCGCCGGATATCAAAGTAAACTCCGTGGCCCCGTCACTGATCATTTTTAATCAAGATGACAGTGAAGAGTACAAGGCGAAAACACTGAAAAAATCCATTATGGGCATTGAACCGGGTTGTCGCGAAGTGATCGACGCCATCGAGTTGCTGCGTAAAAGTAATTACATCACCGGCCGTACTTTGGCCGTTGACGGAGGCCGCCACCTGAAATAGTGGGCCTGAGCGAATCAACTACAGTGAGTTTTATTATGCATGAAGAATTAAAGAGCAGTTTTCAACAGATCATTTCCGCCGTTGGCGAGGACAAAGACCGTGAAGGGCTGCTCGATACCCCCAAACGTGCTGCCAAGGCAATGGAATACCTGACTCAGGGCTATCGTCAGGAGCTTAGTGATGTGACTAACAACGCGGTGTTTAGCTCTGACGCCGATGACATGGTACTGATCCAGGACATTGAGCTGTATTCTATGTGCGAACACCACTTGCTGCCTTTTGTCGGGCGCGCGCACATCGCTTACATTCCCAATGGTAAGGTGTTAGGCTTATCTAAGTTTGCACGCATTGTTGATATGTACGCACGCCGCTTTCAGATCCAGGAACAGCTGACGCACCAGATTGCCAAAGCTGTAGAAGACGTAACCGGAGCGCGCGGTGTTGGTGTGGTTATTGAGGCAAAGCATATGTGTATGATGATGCGTGGCGTTGAGAAACAAAACTCACAGATGCGCACCTCTGTCATGCTGGGTAACTTCCGAGAAGATGCCAAAACACGCAATGAATTCCTACAACTACTGAAACGCTAAGGACCGCTTATGCACACGGCCATCATCAATATTACGAACCTGAGGTTACGTACTTTCATTGGTTTCAATCAAGAAGAAAGAGAGAAAAAACAGGACGTGGTGATCAATATCGAGATCCACTACCCGGCTGATGCGGAGTGCCTGTTCCACGATGAGGTTGGCCACGCGCTGAACTACAAAACCATTACCAAAGCGGTGATCGCGAAAGTCGAAGATGGCCACTTCCTGTTGTTAGAGAAGCTGGTCGCCGACATTCTTACGGAGTGTCATCAGCACCCGGACGTCAGCTATGCCAAGGTCAGGGTTGATAAACCGCATGCACTGCGCTTTGCGGACTCAGTGTCTCTGACACTTGAGTGGCGCAAACCCGCCTAAACGCAATCGGGCAGCCGTTTATACCAATTTGCTTAAT
>NZ_PPUZ01000027.1:0-19072 GCF_004212645.1 Pseudoalteromonas rubra
CTCTAAATTTTTGTGCGTCATTCAGTAAAACTGAAATTCGCTGTTAGAACTCAATCTGTACGAGTGCCCACACAGATGATTGCTTCATATTTTTAAAGAACATATTCCGGTTACCCGGTGCGATAACTCGTCATCGCTGAGGGTTGTGCATTCTAATCACTTTCCTCTTTTTGTCAACACTCAGATTTAAAAGAAACTAAACTGAGTTTTATATGACTCATCAACATGTTGTTTAGCGTTTTATTTGCTGCCCGCCGTGTCGATGGATGCGCATTATAGGGAGATTCGAATGCGGCGCAAGCGCTTTTTATGATTTTTTTGAATTAATTTTTTACCCAACACAGCCTCACAAATACCACACAAGTTACCCACAAAAAGCTGTGGATAAAGCAATAATACTTAGAGTTGAAAGCCGTCATGTGCTAAATTACGCAACCTTATTTACCCGTTCTGCTATATCTATAATAAGGGTCGTAATCCAATGGCTGACTTTTTTAACACAATAAGCGGCTTGCTGTGGGGTCATATACTTATATACCTATTAATTGCAGCAGGTGTTTTCTTTACCCTCCGACTGGGTTTCATTCAGTTCACTCAATTCCCGTACATGATTAAGGTCATGGCAAACAGCCGAAGTGGCGCCAAAGATGGTATTTCCTCCTTCCAGGCGTTTTGTACCTCACTCGCCGCGCGGGTTGGTACTGGTAATATGGCAGGTGTTGCAGTTGCACTTTATCTCGGCGGACCTGGCGCTATTTTTTGGATGTGGCTGATCGCCCTCATCGGTATGGCGACCAGTTTTGCTGAAAGCGCCCTGGCTCAGCTATATAAGACCAAAGACGATGATGGCAATTTCCGCGGCGGTCCTGCTTATTATATGGAGTATGGCCTGAATAAACGTTGGATGGGTGTACTCTTTTCTTTGTGTCTGATCCTCGCGTTTGGCTTGGTGTTTAATGCCGTACAAGCAAACTCAATTGCAGCGGCATTTGAAGTCGCCTTTGATGTACCCAAGTACGTAATGGGTCTTCTGTTAGTCTGCGGCTCTGCTTTTATTATCTTTGGTGGCCTTAAAACCATCGCCCGCTTTGCTGAGCTCGCCGTACCATTTATGGCAGTCGCCTACTTATTGTTGGCAATCGTTGTGTGTGTAATGAACGCAAGCCAGTTGCCCGACGTTTTCATGTTAGTCATTAACAGCGCGTTTGGCTTTGAGCAAGCAGCAGGCGGTGCAATCGGTTATGCAGTGATGCAGGCAATGATCCAGGGGATTAAACGTGGCCTGTTCTCAAATGAAGCGGGTATGGGTAGTGCTGCAAATGCCGCGGCAAGCGCAACGCCTAATCCAAATCATCCGGCTTCGCAAGGCTATGTTCAAATGCTCGGCGTATTTGTTGATACTATTGTTATCTGTAGTGCCACCGCTGCCCTCATTTTACTGTCAAATCAATTGGTGCCCGAGTCTGGCGTTACTGGTATTCAGTTAACACAAGCCGCCCTGGTTGAGCATGTTGGCGAATGGGGCGGAATTTTCGTTGCCATTGCCATTCTATTCTTTGCTTTTACTTCTATCGTCGCCAACTATAGTTACGCAGAGACCAACCTGTTATTCCTGGAACATAATCACCCCAAAGGCCTGTTTATCTTTAGAGCCTGTGTGCTGGCCATGGTCATGTTTGGTGCTGTAGGCGAGCTTGGCCTGATCTGGACACTTGCCGATATCTCGATGGGCCTAATGGCCATTATCAACGTGATCGCACTGTTTATGATGTCGGGTATTGTTATCTGGCTTGCCAAAGACTACCGTAGCCAACTAAAACAAGGCAAAACCCCCGTTTTTGATCCTTCACAAAAACCTGAAGTATTAAAAACCCTGCCTAAAGGTATCTGGCACAAATAATCTGTACGGGAGGTAGTCACCCGGCTACCTCCCCTTTTCATTGTTCCTCATTAAGTAAAACTGTTCAACAAACCTCCGCCCAAACCCATTAAGTACAAATAACATTCAGTTGAAACAATTACTTATTGCCTTTCATCAAAAAATCATTATAGTGAAGCCCAAGTCGGCATATAGCGCAGCTTGGTAGCGCACTGTCATGGGGTGTCAGGGGTCGCAGGTTCAAATCCTGCTATGCCGACCATTCTTCTCCCCCTCCAGTTAAATACTTATTTTCGTTCTGTTCCTCTTTTAAGTTCTTTACAGCAACTGAAAGTCAAACCTTATTACTTCACATAGTTGTTTGCTTTAAACATTATATTCTTATTCGCAAGTAGACTGTGCAGCCTTTGCTGCGCCAAAAGCTTCTTTGGCAAGCGAGACGTGTTGTTTAATGACCTGATTAAGAAAAAAGAATAATGCATTCTGATTATCATGTTTGTATCAGCGTGTCGCATCCAGTCTTGCATGCCCATCAGTAGTCAGAGTAAAGCCATAATTACCGTAACCTGGCTTCAATAGTATCGGATCTCGAAGGGCTGCCTATTTAGTGTGCAAACGACCTGTAAAGGTATTGCCTTTGTGATAAAAATCATTATAGTGGCAACCAAGTCGGCATATAGCGCAGCTTGGTAGCGCACTGTCATGGGGTGTCAGGGGTCGCAGGTTCAAATCCTGCTATGCCGACCATTCTTCTCCCCCTCAGATTAAACACAAACAATCATTTCTCAATGCACTTATTGAAACTTCATAAATCAAAGCCCTAAAAAGCCCATTTTTTCTGGCTTCTGACTTCAGCTTGACAATAAAGTGGCTTACTGTCATTAATATTTGTGATTTATTTGAAAACTCAAAATTAAGGAAAGTAAATGAAAGCACTTAAAGTTAAAAAAACAAAGCTCAAAACACTGGTTGAACAAAATAAATCTCTTCCAAATAATATGACACCACAAGTTGGCGGTGGCATAACACCAACCATTATCCCCATTACAATCTCTATTAACCTCTGTCGTGAAGTGTAAGCTCAGATAACATTTGATTTGGTAAGCCTCGCAGGAGGCCTGCCAAATGTGCCCTATCAGCATAAAGAACGTTTGGTAGCGACAGTTTTTCACTCTTTGATACTTCTGGTGGTCAGCATTCAGCCCAACGTGACCCGCGCCTTTGGCTTTCGTCTCCCCTTGATTCTCACTAAGTTTTTTTACTCATCTTTCATTCTTAGCACGCCGCACTACCATTAAAAGAACGGTCGTGCTATAAATGGACATAAGGTAGCTGTGAGTAGTGTATGAGCAAAGGTAAGCAAACCCGCGATAACATTTTGAATGTGGCATTTAGGTTAGCCAGTGAAAATGGCCTAGAAAGCCTTACCATTGGTGAGTTGGCAAAGCAATGCGCTATGTCTAAAAGTGGCTTGTTTGCCCATTTTAATTCAAAAGAAAATTTGCAGGCGGCGGTAGTTGAATTTGCCAATGAGATATTTATACAACGCGTGATCGTCCCTGCCCGCTCTGATAACTGCCGCAATTATGAAGAGAAAATAAAGGCGCTGTTGCATCACTGGTTAAACTGGAATCAGTCGTTTCAGGGCAGCTGTATGTTTTTGGACGCCTGGCGAGAAAAGTGTGCTGATGAATCGGCCGCTCAGCAGGTGCTAAAGCAAGCAATTGCAAATTGGCTGACCTACTTACAGATCCAGATAGGCAAAGGTATAGAAAACCAAGAGTTTCGTGCCGATCTGCAACCAGAGCAAGCCACCTTTGAGCTATATGGCATGTACTTGAGTGCGCACTTATATCATTCAATGCATGGCCAGGCTGAAAGTACACAGCGATTCTGGCAAGGCGTAGCACGTTTAATACAAAGCTGGAAAATAGACCATTAAAGCGGTTTGATTAAAGCTAACTAAACAGGCTGAGTAATTTCAGCCTTTTTTTGAACACATTAATAGCACGACCGTTCGTTTTAAACTTATCAAGCTAAGGTGTTGTTTCGTGGAGGAACAGATATGAGTGACAAAATTTATTTTAAATCCGACAGCAGATTTAACTTCAAAAAGCATATGCTCAATGTGGCGACACGCGTGCACCACCGAATTGCACCCGGGCATGCTGAAAAAACGGCAACTAAACTCCTGCTCACGCCAGTGAGAGCTAAGCCCAAGCATGCTGCCCCGGCAGATCTCATCGAGGACAGTATCTCCTCAAAAGAAGGCTTGTTGAAAACCTACCGGGTTGGCAACGGGCCAGTCTGGGTATTAACCCACGGCTGGTCTGGCAGTGCGAACCAGTTTTTTCCGCTTATGCAGCATATCGCTGCGCAAGGCTATACGGCGCTTGCATTTGATCATCCGGCGCACGGAAACAGCGAAGGAGAAGTCGGCCACCTGCCCGGCTTTGTATCCGGGCTTGAAGCCGTGCTTGATAGCCTGGATGAAACACAAGGCGTGATTGCACACAGTATGGGTTGCGCCGCCGCCATTGAGTGTCAGCATCCCAAACTAAGCAATAAACCGTTGTTATTGATTGCCCCTGTTCTGGATTACGTCAGTAATCTGTTTGGCAGTATTGAACGCTCAGGGTATTCAATGCGTCTGTTCCGCAGTGTAGTCAGTAAGGTCGAAAACGAGTACAACTACCCAATGGCATCGGTCGACCCGTTCGAGAAATTAAAAAACAGAACTGCACACTGTATTATTGTCCATGATCAGCATGACCGGTTTGCGCAATTTACGGTGTCTAAACAGGCCGCTACACAAATGTGTCGGGTAAAACTTATCGAAACTCAGGGCCTGGGGCATGGCAGGATATTGCAAAGCCAGCAAGCGAAAGATGCGTTTGATGCGCTGATAAGGTGACGGTTTTTGTTTGCTTATGTGCCCCGTTATAGCACGACAATAAAGCCCGACTGAGGCCGGGCAAAATCATACCAATTAGCAGATATAGGCCGTGGGACAAAATGCAGGGGCCGTGTAACACGCACCGTAGTCTTTACTGTAAGCACTTGCGCCACCAGCAATGTCTTTGGTTTGCTGCGCATTTAAGTTGTTATCTGTGCTCAGCGTTTTTAACTTAACCTTTTTCAGTTTCATGTTGTTTCCTGTTGTATTTCTCTGTTGTTTAATCGAATGGTGATGACGGCACGCTTGTATGGCTATGCTCATCAGTTAAACAATGTGCTGAAATTAGCAACAAAAAACAAGGCAACCTAGGTGATTTTTCGACCTTACTTTTTAGGTACTTGTTTTTTATCTTATTTATTCTATTGAAATTTTATCACGCAATCTTAAATGACAGCGCTAGATTTATGTACTATGCGCACAGTCAGATTGTGTCTATATTTACAAGCAAAGATACCGGCCAGTCAGTCAAAGAACGTTTTAAAATAGTCCCACAGCCCTAAAGATTCATCCGCAAAAATATCTATCCCCAGCCAGGATTTAAGCAAATAGAGAACAACGAGTACCACTGCGACCAAGATCACGCCCACTATCAGTAAGCTGATCAGGAACATAATGGCCGCTGTGATCCGCTCTGTATTGCTCAGGCTGCGTTTATTCACCCCACCCAGGAACACAATATAGAAACTCCAGGGCAAAAATGGCATCACCAGTGTTGGCCTGAAATCAATAGCATGGTTGTTCCAGCCGCGAGTATTTATGGCTTTATGCAAGGCTTTACGCTGTTTGTAGCTAAAGCTCGCCGCAATCTCAGGATCCATCTTACTCAGCAGCTGCTTAACATGAGTATACTCTTGATTAGAACGGTTCTGCGTCATTTAGCCTCCTTATCCGCCGCTTGTAGGTTAGCAGCACGGCAATTGATTAGACGTGGACAATTAAACATAAATCCAAAGTAAGCCTTTTTGGACACACTCAACGCCATGGTGGTTGTTTCGTTAAGTTTAGACGCAGACGAAGCACTATCAATAATTCAGAAAACCGTATTCCTTAACATGTGAGAGCGCAATTATGGCAATCAGAAACTTGTCAATTGAATGCTTCTGTAGGTAACTGCACTACACCTATGCTCCTTTGGCTACAAATTCCGCTGCACCTTATGCAAATTGGGGATCTCATCAGTGTTAAATTTATAAATGGGTGTCTGTGATACCTATCTGTGATACCTACGGCTCATGTTAGCCATCTTCGCGCTGCAGCATCTTTAGTAACGTTGTACCAGAAGAGGTAATACCATCTGCACCTGCGTTGATGACAGCTTCTCTGAGGTGCGTTGCTGCCCATCCACCGCAGAATATATAAAACGGGATCTCGCCATTTGCCTTTCTGATAAACTGCGCAAAATACCTCCGCGTTGTGTTTTAGTAGATCCCGGCTCGCAAGCGTCCGGGATGACGACTAAGTATGTAGGTTAAGCCCCACAAAAGTTCCTCAGCTTTTTAAACAGCTATAGGCTCGTGCACTCGCGGGGTAACAGAGGAGTATATGAATCACTTACACATAAGTCCCCAGTGTCGCATATTAGCGGGTCCAAGTTCTCAAACGCCCGGGAAGGTGGAAAAGTAGTTTGCTAACCGTGCCTCTTCAAACTGAACAAAACCTCTTCTCTCTTGCGCTAGACAACACGCTCAGTAAACGCGACTTTAAAGCTTGTGCCGCCTTGCTCGTTTTTGCAGGTGACGGTGAGTTTGGCGTTATGAAAATCTACGACCTCTTTAACGATAGACAAGCCTAACCCACTGCCGGTGAGGGTAGATTGTTCCTGTCGCCAGAAGCGCTCGAACAGGCGATCGTAATATTGCGATTGGATCCCGGGGCCATTGTCGCTCACCTCCAGTTCAGTAGCTGTAACCTTCACCTGAATTTTGGCTTTGTCTTGTGAATGTTTTAGCGCATTTTCGACCAGATTTTTGATCATGATGTGTACCGCAGCTTTGTCTGCCAGGATCTGATCTGTGGCAGCGTCAGTATCCAGGCTGAGCTCCTTGTCAAACTGCACTGCCAGTGGGGCCAGCATCATGCACACTTCCTGTGCCAGTGCTGATAAGCTCACAGGGACTTTGTTGTACACCACAAAGTTTTGGGCACGAGAAAGGTCTAACAGTTGCTGTACCACCCGGGTCATATAGGCTACGTCGTTGACGATTTCTTCGCGGATCTGGGGGGCAATATCGGCCAGCTGAACTCGGGTATTGAGCACAGCAAGCGGGGTTTTAAGCTCATGCGCGGCGTTTGCAACAAAGCGCTTTTGCTCATCAAAGCCGCCCTCCACCCGCTCCATGGCCTGGTTCAGTGAATTCACTATGGGCTGAATTTCATGGGGAAGCCCTTCGTTACTGAGCCTGAAACTCAGTTGCTCGGGTTTGATCTGCTTTAACTGCCCCGCCACGGTTTTTACCGGTTGTACTACCGAGCGCACCGACAAATATCCAACCAGCATAAACACGCCAAACGCCGCGAAAATAGTGATGGCGGTAACCCGGTTCAGTGCAGGGATCACCGCTTCGTTGGCAAGCTCAGTGATCAGGTCGTTACGTGCCATATCCACCCACAGTGCCTGACCGTTCAGCGTCAGCCCGGTGCGAAATCGATCAACCCCACCCAGGTGAGAGTAACCAATCGGAATGCTTTCAGTTAGCGCATTGAGCGCGGCTGAGCCTTGGTCACTGTTCACAGACTGAAGCAGCACCACATTGTCAGCTGCGCGGATAACCCGAAACGCAAAATTATTGTACAGAGCGTCGTAGCCCCACTTTTCTATCACGCTGTCTGGGGCATAAATAAGCTGCTGTTGCTCAAAACGCAGGGCGTCTGCCACATCTTCACTCATACCTTTCATGCTGACTTCCAAAGCCAGATTGGCATAGTTCATCGAAAACAGGTGTAAGATCACACCAATGCCGGTAAACACCACAGAGCCAATCAGTATAAAGTGCAGGTAAATCTTGCGGGCTAATGAGTTTTTGATGATCTTCATGCCAGTATGTACCCTATGCCGCGAAGTGTTTTAATGGTCACGCCCGCTTGTGTGCCGTCGAGTTTTTTACGGATCCGGTGCACCGCCACCTGTAACGCGTTATCGGTCACTTCAAACCCCATGGCGTAGATGGCATCGTACAGTGCGTCTTTGCCCACCGTAAGGCCTACATGACGTAGCAGATATTCCAGAATAGCCACTTCGGTTTTGCCCATGGAGAGATTTTCACCGTCCACTGTCACCCGTCGAGATTTTGGGTCAAGAGAAAGATTGCCATGAGATAACAAGGTGCCCGTATACTGGCTGGGGCGACGCAATAAAGCACGCATTCGCGCCAGCAACTCACCGATGTCGAATGGCTTGTTGATATAATCATCTGCGCCCAGGTCCAGCCCGGCAATGCGGTCATCAACACTACCCCGTGCCGTTAAGATCAAAACGGGAATTGGGTTGTCTGCCCCGCGCAATGTGGCAATCACATCCAGTCCGTCTTTATCAGGCAGACCCAGATCCAGAATAATAGCATCGTAGTGCCATAGGGCCATCTGATCATGCAGTGCACCGGCGCTTGTCGCGATATCGGCGGCATAGCCTTCTTTAGTCATGGCCTGCTGAATAAAGCTGGCCAGTTGCAGGTTATCTTCGGTGATCAAAATGCGCATACTACTCTCTCCTTTGTGCAACTTAGCTGTGTTTTTCTCTTTATTCCGTGCATGTGTTACCCAGACTCGGTTTGTATTCTGGCAAGCCCTTGTTGCGCCTGGGCAATAACACGCTCAGCAGCACCGGGATGACCACCAGCACCAGAATGGTCGATGTGAGCAAGCCGCCAATCACAGCCCAGGCCAGCGGTGGCCACAATGGACTGCTGGCTGAGGTTAGCGGCAGCATACCCACTATGGTTGTCACCGAAGTCACTATAACAGGGCGGACCCGATTTTGTACCGATAAAACAATTGCCGCCTGAGTGTTCTGTCCGGCTCTTACGTATAACAAAGTGCCGTCGATCAATAAGATAGCATTATTCACCACGATCCCGGCCAGCGACAGAATGCCCAGCACCGACATAAATCCGAACGGCACCTGCACCAGGCTCAGCATAGCGGGGGCACCAATGATGGCAAACGGGATACTGAGCATCACCAGTAAGGTTAAACGCAATGAGTTAAATTGCAGTATCAGAGCGATAAAAAGCAGCAGCGCGCCGAGCGGCAGGGTTTTAAACAATGCACTGTTCGCCTCATCTGATTCCGCCATTTCGCCTCCCAACTCCAGCTCAAGGCCATGGCGTTCAGCAATGTCTGTCAACACTGGCGTAAGCTCTGTCAATAATTCGGCCTCGTCCACACCAGGTGCCACTTCGCTGATCAGTTTAACCACTGGTACTCCGTTTCTGCGCGCCAACACCGCCTGCTTGCCAATTATCTGCGGATCTGCCAGTGCATGCACGGGCACCGCTTTATCAAGTAAGGGCGTCAGTACACCGGTATTCATCATATCTATGCTGTCATGGCTGGAATCTGGGTCGTACAACACAACGGATGTTGGCTCGTTGTTAAAGCTCACGTGCGTCATGGTTAAGCCCGCGCTACGCCAGGCCAAATAATCATTGAGCTGACGCTCAGTCAGACCAAACTGGCTGATACGCTGTTGATCAAACGCCATCATCAGCTGTGGCACAGCACTTGAGTAGGCTTTACCAGGTTTATCAAAACGCGGATCGGCGTTGAGCACCGCAAATACCTCTTCGCCAGCCTGGCGCAGTACGCTATAATCCTCACCGCTCAGCCACACCACTACTGTACTTTCCAGCGGCGGCCCCTGCCCCAGCTCTCGGGCACGCAGGACTGCTTCTGGGTAATCTCGTTGCAAACGGGTATTTAGCTGCTTAACCAGCTGGCTCATGTCGGTATTTGCTTGTGCGCTCAGTACCACCCGGCCGATATGGCTTTCATCCGGCTTTTGGGCAAGGTTGTAGTAAAAGCGCGGACCAGAGAAACCACTGAAAACCAAAGTACGCTCGATGTTCGCATGGGCATTGATGTCCTCAGCAATTCGGTTCAGCGTACTGGCCGTTAGCAATTTGTGGCTCCCCATGGGTAGCTCTACGTCTACTATGGCCTGATTCCGGTTGGTTTTTGGAAAGAATTCGCCCTCTGCCTGCGGCAGCGACATGAGCCCGACGCACAGCCCAAAGGCCGCAACCAAAGTCAGCGCTTTATGTTGCAGCGTAAACTGCGACAAAGCCAATGCCCCTTGCTCTAGTTTAAGTTTCAGTTGCTGCTGCCAGCGTGAGGCCTGAGATTTGCGCTCAGGAAAATAGCGATTGAGTAATGGCACCAGGGTAAGAGCAATAGCATAGCTGGCTACAATGCACAGAATAACCATCACTGGAATACTGGCAATAAAATCGGCCACACTGCCCTTGGCCATCAGCATAGGTAAAAATGCGGCAACTGTGGTAACTGTTGCTGCGCATAACGGGCGCCACAGCTCAGTGATACTGTCTATTGCGCTCTGTAGGGGAGCAGCTCCGGATAACACATGGCGATTAAAGCGCTCGGCAACCACAATGCAGTTGTCGACCATCAGGCCTAACGACAAGATTAGCCCGGCAATCGTCATCTGGTGCAATACGCCATCCATAGCACTGAATGCCGCTACAGCCGTGAGTGTGATCACCACCACCGCAATACACACACTGGCGGCCCCGCTGGCAGACAAAAAAACGAACAAAATAACGGCGATGGCAACCAGGCTCAGCATTAACGATTGCATCAGCGCATCTTTGCGCTTTTTGGCCCACTTCGGCTGGAACAATTCGACTCTTACAGTGTCTGCACCATGAGTGTGATTGAAGCGTTCAACCAGCTGGATTACTTGTTCACCCGCCTGAGCAATGCGGATCCGGTTAGGCACTAGGGTCACCGCGACCCCAACTTGCTGTCGACCATTGACCCAAAAAGACTCGCGGGCTTGTGGATCGGTGCGATAGTGGATGTCTGCCAAAGTGGCCAGCGGTAATTGCTGACCCTGAGCCGTTGCAATGAGCGTGTTTTTTAGCTCAGCGACTGAATCAAGCTGAGCCACGGGAGATAAATTTAGATTCGCCCGGTCCTTGGTGATGCTGGCGACCGATTCTATGTTATTCGCCTGGGCAATACGCTGGGCAATCTGTAGCGGTGTGATACCGGTTTGCAGCATAGATTGCTGTGCAAAAGCCACGCCCAGCTGCTGGCCCGGATCGCCCACCAGCTGGGCATTGCGCACCGTACTGAGCGCTAGGAGTTGATCGCGCAGCGCAATAGCAAGTTGTCGCTCCTGTAGCAAATCTCCCCGGCTGCCAACCGACAAAAAAATGCCCTGGGTGTCCTGCACACGATCCAGGATGGTTATGGACAGCGATGGATTGCTCTGGCGGATTGGCGCAACACCTTCTTTGATCCTTTGCCAGACCTCATCCGTGTTGTACACGGTTTCTTTCAGCTCTATATCCAGCGACGCTACGCCATGCTGAACCTGCGCGCTGTAGTTCTGGATTTCGTCTATCTGTGCCAAAACGCGCTCCAGCGGGCGGACATAACGCTGTGCCAGCGATTGTGCTTCCAGACCACTGGCATTGAGCACAATCAGGCCATTGCGATAGGGAAAACTGGGATCTTCCTGCTCAGGGGCACTAAACCAGCCTCCGATGCCGGTAAGACACAAGATGCAGACAAGGCCCAGGATCAGGCGTGGGGTAACAAACCAGGGCGTGCTCATCACAACTTACTCCCTATTTAATGTATGGTTTTGAGACAGGCGGCTATGTGCAAACACCAGAGCCGGTGAGTCGAGCGGGTCAATGCTGCTCACCAGAATATGATTTGCTCGCCCCGTCACAACCTGCACGTGCTGGCGTTGTTCAGGGGCCGATTGCAGCACCACATAAGGCTGGCTGGCTTCGTCATAATGCAAAACACCGCCAGGTAACCGGTATAGAGGCTGATCGGATAATGGAATGTGTAACTGGGCATTGAGACCCATCCAGCCTGGTTCAGGCGTTTCCAGTTGTACCTTGAGAAAAAAGAACGGCGAGCGAGATCCCAGCGGTAGCGCACGTTCAACAACCTGGCCCCGAACGGTTTGCTTGAGCGCAGGCACAAACACCTCGACCTTCTGTTGCTCTGCCATGGTAAGTGCAACCTCTTCGGGGATGGCAAAGCGCGCATGCAGCGCATCAGCCGCCTGAAAATTCAGTACCGTCTGCCCGGCCTTTGCGTACTCTTTTTGGCGCACTAAGAGGTCACTCACGACCCCGTCGAATGGCGCACTAATGGTTAGCTCGGCAAGCTGATTACGTGCAGCATTCAGCTCGGCCTGTACCTTGTTTACTTGCTGATAAGCCATGTCCAGATCGCGACGAAGCTTATCCATCTGCGACTGAGTTTGCAGGTTACGTTTTACCAGCGCTTCGGTACGCTCAAACTCTGCGCGGGTATTTTTATACGCCGCATTGGCCCGCAAGCGCTCTGCCTGTGCCTGCTCCAGCATGGCATTGGCCTCGGGGTCGTAAAGTTCCATCAGTACAGTGCCGCGCGTTACAAACTGCCCGGCACGTACCCAGAGCTTTTCTACCCTGCCTGATTTTAGCGCGGCTAGCTGAGTGTCTTCAGCCCCCTCTATCTGGCCGTAAAATACTTTTTTTGGTACATCCACCACCCGTTCAGGCAACACAGTGGCAGGTTGAATAATAGCGGGCTGATTAGGCTCAGCCTCAACATACGCTTCGCGCTGCTGATCCTGACAGCCAAGCATAGCTGCCAGACTCAGCAGAATAAGGGGTTTAGAAGACATAGACATACCCCAACAACAATTGTGCGCCACCAGATTGCTCAATCAGTGGAGAGTCTTTGATCTCACTTCCATAAGCGGTATAGCTCAGATCTACCTTGAACATATGATTTTTACCGAAAAACCAATCACTGGAGACACCCACCTCAAAGTTCATGCTAGCTTCCCCGACATAAGCCATACGACCGGCACGTTGCTCGTTAGGTAAAACACCATAGTAATAGTCAACCAGATCTTCACTGAGATAACTGGCAGACACGTACGGCACAATGCGGCCATCGCCCGCAGTAAACGGTATGCCATAGCTTACGCTTGCCTCATACCCTTCATGCGTGCTGGTCATATCGTGCATAAAAGAAAAGCCAAACTCGCCGACTTTGGTATCCAGCTCAGCTTCAAAACCAAAATCAAAGCTCATATCTCTGTCTTCCATTCCCAGGAAAATGTCACCGTCGGCTTCTTCATAGCCATCCAGCCTCAACTGACCGACAAGCGACAGCTCAATATTGTCCTGCTGCCAGACTTTATAGTTGGCGCGCGGACCCAGTAATGAAAAGTTGCCATACTGAATAGCCAGAGCTGGCACCAAAATCGTTTCGTTACCTACACCCGTGTAACCCTGATCCTGGGATACCACCGCCGCGCCAACGCCCCACTGAATACCCGGTTTTTGCTCATCAGCAAGGGCAGAAAAACTCATAAGTGCCAAAGAAATCAAAGAAACTGTTTTGTTCATGACTGTGCTCCGTTTATTGAACTTATTGGGTCGGACAACGTGTTTGTCCGGGGTTAAGTAAAATTTAAGGGAACAAACTTTCTTGAAACTTACAGGATGGAAATTTTTGAGAAATGCTATGTTGCTGACAACCAAGGTGAGACAAATAAGGCTTTATACCAACCATGAAAAGAGTGTTGGCGAAAAAGATAGCCAGGTGCCTGCTTGACGAATTACCACATACAGAAGGAGAGATTTTTGGAAGTATAACTCGCTTAGATAGTTGTTTTTCTCAGGCTCTACGCACCTTCGACAGCTGATACCTGTGTTGCCACTCATATATTGCAAGTAAAACAACAAAGCCACCTTCGAGGCCGACAAATAACAACCCTACAAGGCTTGCGGTGTGAGCAAACAGCAAAATAACAATGACACACACGACCATCCATAAAGCATTTGCCATTGCGAGTATTGAGATTGAAATAGGTTTGCGGTTGCCTGAAAAAGCGAGTGATAATGCATAACTTCCATAACAAACATTTGCAATCGCGAAAAAATGAATCAGTGAAACAGGCAAGTTATACAAATTGCTGATCCAGCCTTGCAGAAAAAACATGAGCAAACCCACCGTTAAACCGGCAGTGCCATCTAAGTGCAAGATACTCAGTGTTTTAATGGATTTCATCCCTGGCGCCTAACCCCCAGTTGAATAATGCGCAGCGCAATTGTCACTGCAAACTACCTTCAACACTTAAAACGGCGTACTGTTGAAGCTCTACGCAACGGTTCCGTTTACAGGCCTTGTACTGAGAGCTCGTCAAGGTCTGCTTCCGTGAAATTTGCTTTAAATGTAAAAGCATATGGCGTATCGCCGTTTTCACGCAAATGCTGAAGGCGAGACAAAGCTTCTTGTACCGTTGGTATATGACCGTCTTCAACCCACCATAACACATAGCTATCTTCCGCCAGTCGGTGAAACCATTCGCTTTTTCGACGCATGAAATCTCTATGGCCCGTGCGAAACATAAAGTTTTTGAGTGAGTTGGTATTTTCCCAAACAGACATGTTTACTATCATATTTGGATCATCAAACAGCCTAATGCTGGTAGCATCACCGCTATCGTCTTTTAAACGCCAGATAAAGCCTTCACTTTCTTCAGCTATACCATTCACTAAATCCAGATTGTCTACAAACTCTTTAATTTCTGGTGCATCCAAAGGGTATTTGGCAAGCGCAATATTTAACTGTGCTAATTTCATGTTATTGCTGTCCTTCGTCGATAAATGAATAATGCGTAAGTCTGGTGCATTTAGGAATGCCACGAGTAACATTCCCACACCTGACTTGTCGCAGCTTTAACTATTTTTATACGCTGCATACCAACCGCCAGAAATGACGAATTTTGGAAACGTATAAAGTTGCTCCAGTAGGATACGAGTAACCGCATTTAGGAGCCCTGTAAATGGCTCTGGTGGTAATGCTTCTTCGTTATGGCCGATCCCTTGAACCGCCAGCGAAACCGCCATCAATAAAATAGAAACTACCAGTAGTAATACACTAAAATTGAAGACCGTAAAGAACAATAATACTGAACCTGCTATAAAAATAGGTACTGCAAAAATATGCAACCACAAATTGGAACGCGACTTATGAAACTTAGCGTACCCTTCCCATTGCCATTTTATGATGTCTTTGATTGGCATAATCTCTCCTTAACCCTAAACGCTCTGGCTTTGATGCGCGCACAGTACATGTGTTCGCTATTTTAACTGCCCCTGCCCGCACGCCCTATATGGCTGATGCCATTTACGCTGAGAGGAATTGATTTCGATAAATGACCGCAGATTTGAACCCAATGTAACGCTATCCAATCCCTGTCTGAACAATATGTTCACGCATATCATTAGAGCCTCTTTTGTGCCGTCTTGCAAAATGCTTTAGTACTGATATAACTTGGTTTGCGCCATTTTGTATTTGGCGTCTATCCCATTGACGATAAGTTATTTTCAAAGAGCCACTGCGACATAAAACAACCTTACCACAAAAAGGTACGAGCGCAATTGGGTATCTGTGCATACCTTGCATGAAACAACCAAAACGGGCTGATACAGCTAAGCGATACCCATTCCAAAACCAGCCGCTCAGTCGATGGCAGTATGCTGATACCAACCAATATACAACTTTAGTGAAAACATGTTGAAAAACTCTGTTACATAATAACTATGCCCCAGATTGGGCCACCCTTACTATCCAAGAGCATGAAAAATCAATATAGAACAACACGTTAATTAAATTAAAGGCTGACGTTTGACTCTACTTTGAATCCTAAGAAAAGAATTGACTGTTAACTTAGTACAGCTTGTGTAGATAATCGGGTAAAACAACAATAAAAGGACAATTCATGTTTAAGCGCACTCTCTTATCTACTGCCATTTTTCTTTCTCTTACTGCTTCAGCAAATATGGGCGAGGACTACCGCTTAGCCAAGGTTGCCAAACCTATACAACAACATGTTAGTTTAGATGTAGACCCATCTAAAGCGCGTTTTTCAGGGCAAACAGTCATTGAAATTCAGGTTTTAGAAGAGACTCAATTTATTGAATTGAATGGGCTAGATTACGCCATTGAATTTGCTAAACTACTCGGCGATAAGCAATGTGATCTAAAAGACACAATGTTGAAGACAGGCAAGGTAAAACTCGCTTGTGACACACTGATCCCTAAAGGGAAATACACCTTAAAAATTGCATTCGATGCGCCTTATAATCGCCAGAGCGTAGGCCTGTATAAGTCGATAGACAGAGGCGTACCATACCTCTTTACACAGTTCCAGATGAGTGATGCAAGGCGTGCGTTCCCTGTATTTGATGAGCCTGAATTTAAAATCCCGTTTCAGCTCACCATTACCGCTCCCTCTTCGCAAAAAGTTTATGCGAATACGCCCGTAATTAAGACCAGTTCAAACGATGGGAAAACAACCCACTACTTTGATAAAACACCGCCTCTGTCATCTTACTTAGTTGCACTGGCTGTCGGACCTTTTGAAGAAACACCTGTTGAAAAAATGTCTATTCCGGGCAATATAGTAACGCCGCATGGAAAGATTGACCTTGCTCACTCTGCAATTAAAGAAACACCTAAAATACTTCAAGCATTAGAGCAGTACTTTGACATCCCTTATGCGTATAAAAAGCTCGATCAAGTCGCATTACCCGAGTTTCCTTATGGTGCAATGGAAAACGCAGGGTTAATTACCTACCGCGAAGAAATTCTACTTATTGACCCATTTATTCAGCCTCGCAATGAATTCAATACACATTTATACGTTATTGCACATGAACTCGCACATCAATGGTACGGTAACTTAGTAACCTTGAAATGGTGGAATGACATGTGGCTGAACGAAGCATTCGCCACTTGGATCGGTGGAAAAGTGGTCACCAAATTATATCCTGAGTTAGAACGTGATTTATTGCTACCGCAGCATACTGCCATGTTGAGAGATGCCATGATCACCACTAAACCTATTCGTAAGCCCATAAACAGCTCAGACGATATTATGGATGGGCTAGGCCTTGCCTACTCTAAGGGCAGTGCTGTTCTTAGTATGGTTGAAGAATGGATAGGCCATGAAACCTTCCAGCAAGGCATGCGTAATTACATCAAAAAATATGCCTTTAAAAATGCAGAAGCAAAAGATTTATGGTCTGAACTTGAAGCTGTCTCTAAAAAAGATGTTCCGGGTGTTTTAGGGTCTTTTGTTTCTCAATCATCCTTCCCTTTAATCGACTTTACTCAGTCAGGCAAAACTATCACTCTGAGCCAGACTCGATTTTTACCAAAAGGTCAACAAGCCAAAGAGCAACTTTGGCAAGTGCCGGTCTCTATCAAATATGGCGATAACAAAGGCAATGTAGCCACAAAAAGAGTACTGCTAACTAAGCAAACTCAATCGGTTACACTCGATTTTGAACCTACCTGGGTGTACCCTAATGACAATGCCATTGGCTACTACTTATGGTCTATGCCAGAGGCGCAATATCAAGCAGTGTTGACACAGGCCGATAAAGCTTTAAACACGCGTGAGAAGCTCTCTTTAATTGAAACAACCAAGCAACTTATGGATGCAGGTAAAATTAATGCCTATACCCTACTCGCTTCTCTTAACACATTCACTAACGATCCCCATCCAAAGGTTGCGGCCAATGCGTTAAAAGGGATTGTAAGTAATATGCGCACCTTCGAAACAGAAAAAAATCAATCTCAGTGGCAGTCTTTAATTTCTCAAAAAGTATCTGATACAATCGAGCGGTATGGCTTCGAGAAACAAGTTGGCGAGTCTGATACGGTTTCCGAGCTAAGAGCAATGGTATTTAAGCTAGCGGCTTTTGAACTACAAGATCCCAACATTATCGCAGAAGCACAGAAGCAAACAACTCAGTTTTTTAAAGACCCCAGTAAAGTTGATCCTTATTTAACCAATACTTACCTTGAAATTGCGGCTTACTTTGGCGATCAGGCACTGCTCAACCAATTTAAATCAACAATTGAACAGACAGCTATTCCCAGTGTTCGCGTAAAGTTATTATCTGCTCTCGGTTACTTTAACCAGCAGAACCTTCAGGCCCAAGTACAAAGCTACTTATTAACAGATAAATTAACGGCATCAGATACGCCTACAGTACTGAGAGGATTAAGTTATCGCCCTGAACGAAAAGCAAAAATGAACCAGTGGATTTTTGAAAATTTTGAACAAGTTGCACAACGAGTTCCGCCTTATGTAGTTGCTTATTTCCCGTATATTTCAATGCCAAAATGCCAGGAGAAAGGCTTTAAGGATATTAAGTCATTCTATGAAGCAAAAGTGGAGGTATTCCCTGGGATTGGTAAAAGTTTACCCGCAGCAGAACTCAGATTAAACACTTGCTTATCTTTACAAAAAAGAGAGCTTGCTTCGGCTGAGCGCTTCTTAAAGCAGTTATAAACGTCATTTGGAGTAATAGGTCCCTCCTATTACTCTCTTTTTATTGCAACCCAGCCAATTTGAGTAGAAGTTGCCACAACAAGCTGAAAAACAGACAACCTTGAACTCGATACACAGAGACGGAACAATGTGGGAAGCGTCAAATGCTGGAATTTAGCTATTGACGCCATAATCTCTTGTTATGCGCGATGTACACTACAGTTAAAGCAACCGGGATTAGCATTGTGAATATGTATGTATTCAACCTCATGGTTTAAAAGCTGCTTTCTAATACCGGGCTCCAGTTCGGCGCCTTGTAATATCTCTGCATGAATCATAATTTGCTGTTTATTATAAGCTCTTATGGAAAGCAGTCTTTCTCTTAATATCTCAGGTATTTCGTTAATGTTCAGCTTTGCTTTTATAGCATTTTCTCGAACAAAAATCGGACCAGATGCGCGGTAAGGTGAATCAGCGTTATGATGTAAATAGGGCAATGCTAAAACCCTTTCCCCTATATTTGCTTCTATCAATGACACCCTACACGGGTAACCTGGGTTCGCATCGGCCGTTATCCATTTAGCATTGTGATTTTCCAATTCTTGCTCATTTAAACTCAAAAGTTCGGAAAAGCTGTGCTTATCAATCCCATTAATCCTAAAATCAGTCTTTGTACTGGTCAAGTCCA
>NZ_PPUZ01000028.1:0-32120 GCF_004212645.1 Pseudoalteromonas rubra
ATGATTTCAGTCCTGTGAGTGTCTTTGAGCAAGATCAGATCACGGAAAACTGAGTTAGTTCAAAAAATGTGACTAAGAGATAGCTTCTATGCAGCGGTTGCCTATCAGGACAAAAACTATGACAGACGCGCTCCGGGCGCCGATCGCAGCGGACACACGTTTGATCTGTCATTCGCCTACCAACTTGCTAAAGCCTATAAACTCAAAACCGGTTACTTTGACTTTGACGACGGTTATCAGGACTCAGATCCCGCCGCTGGCAGCTTTGATGGCTACAACGTGACACTGGAATGGAGCCCAATTAAGGCACTCAGGGTGCACCTGGAGTACCTGAACAAGTCGTTCGTTAATGGCGATGACTTCGACTCGATTTCCATCGGTTTCCGTTACGATTACAAAACCACAATCGAGTATTAGTGCTTGGTGTTATAAAGAACGGGAGACTGGCCCTGCCATTGCTGCCACAGGTGCGGGTCGCTCACCAGTTGACACATAAAGTGGGCAACATTAGCTCGACTGGTTTTGCCCGCATCAAAAATGGCGTCGCGTAGTGGAGATGGATGCGCTTCGTAGGCAGTGATCTCTGGCTCATTAACCAGAGAGTCCGGACGAACAATGACCCAGTCTACGCCCGTTTCAGCGCTCGAATACGCACGTAACGTGCGTGCCGCGGCTTCGTTGTCGGGATGAGGTGGTAAGCATACCCTGAGTAAGGCAACCACTGCGCGATGTGCCAAAGATGGGCACTCACCTTGCGCTTCGTCACGACACCCGGTGCTGTTCATCAGGATAAATTTGACTGGCGTATCGGTGCGAGATTTGACGATGGCCTGACACACGTGGTTGACCGTGTCGCTGACCAGACGTCGAGGATGACCAAATATGCCCTGAAAAGTAGCCCTGTGCCCAAGACAACAAATAACCGCCGTCACCCCCCTAATCAGCGTGTCCAGTTCACTGCTGCTTAACTCGGCAATATTACCGACTCTGACATCCAGTTGTGGGGAGGCTTTGAACACCTCCAGCTGGGCGCTGTTTGGTCTTACCAAGACTCTGACTTGTTGCTGGGCCAGCAACAGCTGCTCAACAACCAGCCTGCCCGTTGCGCCGCTTGCACCAATCACTAAGATCATACCACCTCCTGTGCCTGTGTTTTTCTGAGTGTAGCGCAAAAGGGACAGGGTAAAACAGGCATGAAAATATGACAATTGGTAAGCAAATTTATCAGCCGGCCTGTAAGGCCGGCGAAATTCAGGAAGCTAGTTGAGTTCCTTGTCTTGCCAGAACTTGGTGCCCTTGATGGTCGCTTGCAATGCCAGGCCACTTTCGGTGAATGTGTAAACCGTCACATCACCATAATAGACTTCCCCTTCTATTGAGGCCCCTTTGTCTGCAGCTCTAGCCGCTGCATCGGCGTTCCCCCCAAACGTCCAGCCCGACTCGACAAACTGCTTCATTGCGGCTTTGGTGTGAAACACCATCACAATACGATAATCTTTTGCACCCAGGCCAAGCCCGACACCGCCCTCCGCCATATTCATGTACGTTGATTTGCCCGAGATGTTATCTTCCACCACGCCATAGCCCGTACCGGCGGCGACAAAAATGATGTTCAGATTCGCATTAGAAAATACCGCATACCCCGGCGCATTGCTCAGCTGAGCACGTACATCTGGTTTTTTACTGTATAGTTTAGTTAGCGTCTCTCGTTTCATTTTCTGGATTTCCGCGCGTTTTTGCGCGGCATCGCCCGGGCCCATAGACGCACAGGCACCCAAGAATACAGATAAAACAACCGACATCAGCAATGGAATTGTACGCATACCTTTTTCCTTTTACAGTTGACACAGACAGTAAGGTTACCGTCCGCAGAAAAGTGTTATCTTAAAGGTAGGCAGGTTAGGCGCAGCTGAACAGACAGTGAGGGTAAAAAAAAGGCCGCATAAAGCGGCCTCAACACACATCATGGGTAATCATGAAGGGATAAATGTGAAAACAAGGTCATTGTAGCGTGGCAGTTATAAAATAAAATCATATTATTGCGCTTGTTTAGTTCGGTATTTTCGATTGGTTTTTTGCCTTGTTGATGCCTGTGCCCTAAACAAAGTTAAGTGTAAGGCAGCGCCTGGATCATCGATGCAATTGCTATCTTTCATGCAATGACAGGCGCACTTTTTCCTGCTGGAAGCAAATAAGCTGGACCCCTATATAAAAGCTATTTTTGGCTTAGCAAAAATGCAGACAAAAAAAAGGCCGCATAGAGCGGCCTTAATACACATCATGGGTAATCATGAAGGGATAAATGTGAAAACAAGGCCATTGTAGCGTGGCAGTTATAAAATAAAATCATATTATAACGCTCATTTTACTCGGTATTTTCGATGATTTATATTCCATCTCGTTTATGTGTGATCACCCGCTAAGCGCAGTTAGACTACTTGCAGCGCCCGACTCACCTGGGCCTTTGGTGTTTTTGTTAGTTAAATCAAGTCACTCTGAGGTATCATTGCGACTACCCTGTGACACCTTTTGACTGTTCTGATATGTATCACCTGATTTTTATCACCCTGGTATGGGCATTTTCGTTTAGCCTGATCGGCGTTTACCTGGCCGGATCGGTCGATCTTTGGTTCGCCGCTTTGAGCCGCATTGCGCTGGCAGCTCTGGTTTTCTTGCCGTTTATCCGCTGGCAACAAACGGCGCGCCCTGTGATGCTCAGATTGATGACGATAGGGGCTATTCAGATAGGTGCTATGTATGGCTTTTACTATCACGCCTTTTTATTCCTGTCAGTGCCAGAAGTGCTGTTGTTTACCGTTATGACGCCGGTATATATCACTTTGCTTAATGACTTATTTGCAGGGCAATTTAATGCCCGCTACTTGCTGGTTGCACTGCTGGCCACGCTGGGCGCTGTGGTGATCCGTCTGACGGTGCCTAACCCGGACTTCTGGCTGGGCTTTATCATTGTTCAGGGTGCCAACCTGTGTTTTGCTTTGGGTCAGGTTCTGTACAAGCGCCTTGCTGAGCAGCACACGCTGGTACACCATCAGTGCTTTGGCTTTTTCTTTCTCGGCGCGCTAGTCGTATCCTTGTTCAGCTTTGCGCTGTTTGGCGATTTAGAGCGATTACCTGCAACAGCTCAGCAATGGGGGATCCTGGTTTATCTGGGCCTTGTTGCCTCTGCTTTGGGCTATTTTGTCTGGAACAAAGGGGTCACCCTGGTGTCGGTTGGCGCACTGGCAGTAATGAATAATGTGTTGATCCCGGCCGGGATCCTGGTGAATATCCTGATCTGGAATCGCACTGCGGATCTGTTCAGCTTAGGACTGGGCAGTGCGATTATCTTTGCGGCTTTAGGGCTCAATCAGTACTTTGATGCACGTAAGCATTAAAGTGCCTTACGAAATCTAATCTGAACATCCAGCAAGGTTTGCGAAGACGTTGCTGGATGGGTGAGCTTGGCAATATGGTAGTCATGGCTCACCAGCATTTGCATCATCGTTTTAAACCGGTTCATAGTCTTCACTTCAATGTGACTAAACCCCTGCTCTCGGCACCAGCGCTCCTGTTCAAGTAACAAAGCCCGTGCCATCCCTTGTCCTCGATACGCTGGTATCACGGCGCCCAGCCAACTATAAAACTGCTTTGGTGCCTGCTCAAACCCCAGCTTGTAAGCAACCGGCTGACCATTACAGCTGACGATCAACGCCAGGTAGGTGCACCCCGCCAGCCTCTGAAGGATCTGCTCGCGGGTTTTGGGGTTTGAGAACTCCGGGATCTGTTGCTCAACCACCAGCATATCGTCAATACTGCCCTGATGAATATGCCACTGTGCTTGCGTCATGATTAACCTCTGCAAAATGATGTGATGCGTTACCGTATGCGTTATCGTCTGCGCTTTCCACGCTGACCCAGTACCCGCTTTTTGTCGCGCTGTCGGCGAGATTTTGCCGAGTTTTGCCGCTCATTTTTAGGCTCCCGGGTCAGGTCGGGCTCATAGCCACTCAGCCATTGTGGTGTCAGGCGCTCATCCAGCAGCACTTCAATCTCCTCCAGCAACCATTGTTCATCAATGCTGACCAGAGAAATGGCTGTGCCTGCTTCTCCGGCTCTGCCGGTGCGCCCGATACGATGGACATAGTCTTCCGCCACATACGGCAGTTCAGCATTGATCACATAATTGAGTTGCTGAATATCGATACCCCGTGCCGCCACATCGGTGGCGACCAGCACACGAATTTCTCCGTCCTTAAATTGTGCCAGCGCCTTGTTGCGTGCCCCCTGGGATTTGTCGCCGTGGATCGCCTGGGTTTTCAGGCCATCTTTATTCAGCTCTTTGGCGTATTCATCGGCCTGCTTTTTGGTACGAGTAAAAATGAGCACCTGATGCCAGTTTTGCTTGCCTATCAGGTGTGCGATCAGCTCACGTTTACGCTCTTCATCCACCGCATAGAAAATTTGCTCAACCCGCTCAGCAGCCTGGTTTTGTACTTCTATTCCTATGCGCTTGGGCTCCTTCAGCCAGTCTTTGACCTGATTGAAGATAGCCTCATCAACGGTGGCCGAAAACAGCAGTGTTTGTCGGCTGGCTGGCATTTTGCGCATAATGCGACGTATTTCGCCCATAAAGCCCATGTCCAGCATACGATCGGCTTCGTCAAACACCAGGTACTCTATCGCGGACAGACTTAATGTGCCTTTGATCAGGTGATCCAGTAGTCGGCCAGGTGTTGCAACCACAATGTCTGCGCCATCACGCAGTGCTTTTTCCTGAGGCCCAATATTCGAGCCGCCATGCAAACATACAGTTACCAGCTCAGTGCAAGCAGCATACGCACTGGCATGCTGCGCCACCTGCTGTGCCAGCTCTCGGGTCGGCGCCAAAATCAAAGCACGCACACCTGAGCCAGATTGCTCTAGTAGCCGCGTCATAATCGGCAGCATAAATGCGGCTGTTTTGCCGGTGCCCGTTTGCGCACATGCCAGCAGATCGTGACCTGCCAGGATCACTGGAATGCTTTGTGCCTGAACAGGGGTTGGCTCGGTAAAGTCAAGCGCCTGCAGCCCTTCTAACAGGGCAGGCGCTAAGGCAAGAGATTCAAAGGACATGTTTTTTGTACAACTTAAAAAAGAATGGCGGGAGTATAGCAAAAATGTCGCGCGTCGCGTGCAATTGATATTGCAGTCTATTTTAGCGTCAACTCCATATAGACACTCAGGGGATCGGGTTCATAGCTGCCAAAGGCGTCCCGTTGCACAAAACCCAGCGAAGCATACAAGCCTATTGCCTCAGTTTGCCGGATCCCGGTTTCCAGTCGCAGTATCCTAAACCCCGCTTGTCTGGCATAGTCAAGCAAAGACTGCATGATGCGCTTGGACACACCGAGCCCCCGATAAGGTGGCTGAACATATACGCGCTTCAGCTCGCCATATCGTGTCAGATCGTTGTCCTCGTCCGTTTGTGGCACCAATGCGCCGCACCCCACCAAATCAGTTTCTGTGCGTGCCCCAACAAAATAAACGTCGGGCGCAGCCAGCTCATCCGCAGGGATCAGCTGGTTACTGCTCGGTGGGTACAATGTATTCATCAACTCATCTATGTCTCTCAGTAACTGCGACACTTCCGGGTGATGCGGATCAAGATTTATTATTTCCATAACGAGATTTTACCTTGCTAGCCTGGTCATCATCACGGCACGACGCATGACGATGTTTGATGACCGGGCATGATATAGAGACTAAAATACTATGTTCTTTATTATGATACTAGCTTATTTTCCGAGCTCAAATCGTACCTCTTAAAGTTACAAAGTCAAATTTTGTCCCAAAACATCCCCACAGAGCAGTTAATATGACTAAATTCCCGCCAACCCTGTCGGATTTTTAGTCGCTCTATGCCCAAATACCGCTGAAAGCATGCATATCGGCCACATTTTTTATATTATCCGCGCGCATATAATTCTAATCATAGGACAACAAGTATGAGTAATACCCCTGAAGGGCTGTCAGCCGAGGCGCTTGCCACTGACATGACCCAAAGCAGTCGGGGTCGCTGGACACAGCACGACACTAACTGGGTACTGAGCCTGTTTGGTACGGCTGTCGGCGCCGGTATTTTGTTTCTGCCTATCAATATAGGTATTGGCGGATTCTGGCCTCTGATGATCATGGCATTGCTGGCTTTTCCAATGACCTATCTGGCTCACCGCGGCCTGGCGCGCTTTGTACTTTCTTCGAAACACAAAGATAGCGACTTTACCGACGTCGTTGAAGAGCATTTTGGTGCCACTGCTGGCCGATTGATCTCCCTGCTCTATTTCTTCTCAATCTTCCCTATTCTATTGATCTACGGCGTCGGCCTGACCAATACCGTAGACAGCTTTATGGTAAACCAGTTGGAAATGGCATCGCCTTCGCGAGTATTGCTATCCGGGCTGCTGGTCGCAGGCATGATAGCCATTATGCTGGGCGGCGAAAAACTGCTGTTGCGCGCCTTTGCACTGCTGGTTTACCCGTTGGTTGGGATCCTGCTAATGCTGTCTCTGTATCTGATCCCGCACTGGCAAGCGCCGGTTGTCACAACACCGGATATCGCCGGTCTGAGTGAAACCCTGTGGCTGTCTGTACCCATTATTGTTTTTTCATTCAGCCACGCTGCGGCCATTTCAAGCTTCGCCAACGCGCAGCGCCGTCACTATGCTAATGGTGCCACATACAAGTCTGAAGCCATTTTGCGTAATACCTCGCTGATGCTGATTGTCTTCGTGTTGCTGTTTGTTTTTTCATGTGTGCTGTCACTGAGCCCGGAGCAAATGGGCGAAGCCAAAGCGGCCAATGTGTCTGTGCTGTCTTACCTTGCTAATGTGTATGACAATCCGTTTATTGCCATGCTGGGTCCGCTGGTTGCCTTTATTGCCATTACGTCGTCTTTCCTCGGCCACTTCCTGGGCGCACGTGAAAGCTTTAATGGCCTGCTGAGCAAGCAGTCGTCTTTGTCTGTGGGTTTGATTGATAAGCTAGGTGTTGGCCTGATGTTTATCGCCATTTGGGTCTGTGCGGTCATGAACCCCAGCATTCTGGATATGATGGGTGCCATCTCTGGACCGATTATTGCCATGATCCTGTTTATCATGCCAACCATTGCTATTTTTAAGGTACCTGCACTTAAGCAGTATCGCAACCACCTGGGTACCTACTTTATCCTGCTGGTCGGCATTTTAGCGGTCTCTGCGCTGCTGTATAACATGGCGGGTTAAGCAGCGCCAATTGGATAAAATGAAAAGGGCCTAAGCGCCCTTTTTTTCTGCCACACAGGCCCGGTTACGCCCCTGATGTTTGGCGTTGTAGAGTGCTTCGTCTGCCGCAGCGATCAGCGCTTCCAGGTCCTGGTAACACTCACCCCGAGTATTGCTGGCCACACCGGCACTGATGGTTACAACACCACTGTCAGAGTCCTCATGCACAATCCCCAGCGCTTTTACCGCAGCAACAAATTGATCGGCAAGCTGTTTCGCCCCGTCAGGTTCAGTGTCTGGCAATAAAATCGCAAACTCCTCACCGCCATAGCGATACACCCCATCCATTGGCCGACGTATCTCACCGTCAATGGCACTGGCAACGGCTTTAAGCGCATCATCGCCGTTAAGATGGCCGTAGCGGTCGTTAAACTTTTTAAAGTGGTCAATATCCAGCATTACCACAGAGCAGGTATGCTGCTGGCGCACGCTTTGCTTAAACTGACGTGCCCCTTCCATATCAAAAAAGCGACGATTGAACACTTTGGTCAGACCATCGTAGTAAGAGTAGCGCTTTAGGGTATCGGCCTGTTGTTTGTATTTAAGATGCGTTTTAACCCGGTTGATCAGGGTCTTGGCGACGATGGGCTTAGGAATAAAGTCGACCGCGCCGGCATCCCAGCATAAGTCCTGCTGCTGTTCGCTGATATTGGAGGTCACAAAAATAATCGGAATATCCGATAATCCTTCCATATCTTGCAACTGTTTACAGGCCTCAACGCCAGACATGCCCTCGAGCACCCAGTCCATCAGGATCAGATCCGGTGGCGTAGCGCGGCAAAACTCAATCGCCTTTTCGCCGGATGTCACCATTTGTACCGAACAAATCCCCTCTAAAAAGCACGAGATGACTTTTTGCGTCAGCATTGAGTCTTCGACAATCAGTACAAGACTCTCGCTCAGGTCTTCAATTTCCTTAAA
This sequence comes from Pseudoalteromonas rubra, assembly GCF_004212645.1. Taxonomy (GTDB): domain Bacteria; phylum Pseudomonadota; class Gammaproteobacteria; order Enterobacterales; family Alteromonadaceae; genus Pseudoalteromonas; species Pseudoalteromonas rubra_G. The sequence goes on from NZ_PPUZ01000028.1 coordinate 8,220, forward strand.
CAAAGTATATTTACCTATTACAGTGATTCTTCGGCTTAACCAGGACCGGGCCTTTCCGGTCTTGATTGCAATTATAGCAGGCGCACAAATAAATACCTGTTAACATGATATGACTAACTTATCATGCGTGCTGCCTATCTGAAAAGGATTAGAGACTTAGGATCAGTCATTTAGCTCAGCAAGTCGTATTTGGATAGAATACACACGTAGCCAGTTTATCAATCCGCCTGACCTTTGTGGTTGTGCTGCCTGCGCCACAGTGCAGGTGTCACCCCGTAAGCCGCTTTAAACTGGCGAATAAAATGGGTGGGATCAGACCAGCCCAGCTCTTCGACCAAAACCGCAATGGGGGTGTGGGTATGCATCAGCCGGTTACACGCCTCGCCAAGGCGCTTTTTAGTCAGCCACTGGCCCACCGAATACCCTGTTTCACGCTTAAACAAAGTTGCCAAATACGGCGCGCTAACAAACACCGCGTCGGCCACACTTTGTAACGACACCGGCTGCAACCCCTGGCTTTCTATGTAGGACAGTGCCGCGACCACTTTAGGGTGCATACCCGCACGCCAGCTCACAGGCTGCTGCGCCAGTGACACTTCGTGCAACAGCAAAAATACAAAGCTTTTCATGACTTCCAGCGGCAAAGACTGTTGAAGCGCCAGTTCAAATTGCTGATATAAGGTCTGGACAAATTCAATACGTTCGGCCGATAAGGTTAATGCGGGTAAAGCGCCCAGTCGCACCTGCTGAAAAGGCTGCAATAAAGCACAGCCAGGTTCAAGCCCCAGACAATCCGGGCAAAAGCTCATCCAGTGAACGTGTAAATCGGACCCCGACAACAAGGTATGTGGCATCCCACCGGGCACCAGTACAAACATCCCCTCGGTGGCCGTGAAGGTCTCCCCGTGTAACATATCCAGCGAGCCCGAGCGGATAAAGCTCAAAACACTTTCACTGTGTGTGCCGTGTGGCTCCTGCGCCAGCCTGGCCACTTTCATCTGACCACAGGCTGCAACATGATTGGTCATCTTAATCCACCCACAATCTTAAAATAAGCCGATTAATGCAAAAAACCAACCATAACATCACCAAGCTTTATTGGGAATAATAGACACAGATAAAACAATACACCGATTTACAGGAGACACGCATGACTTTTTCACTCGTTTTGATGGGATTGACTATCCATGTGCTTGTGTGGGAAAAATTACCCGACTGGGGCACCTGGTTCACTAAGCTGATTGAGCGCTTACCTGCCCCGCTGGCCTATTTGTACTCAGCCTGGCACTGTCCTTACTGCTTTGGTTTTTGGATTGCCTTAGCCCTGCAGCTGCTCACCGGGGTCTATACTCTGCCTGAGCTGGCTGCACTAACGGAAACATTTGGTCTGGCTGGTACAATCATGGCCATGAGTCTGGATGCGCTGGTCACCGCACTGTTGATCATGGTTGGCAGCCTGGCCCTCAGAGCACTCGCATTACCAGCCATAAAGGGTTTCGAATTAACCCAGACATTTAAAGCAGGCATGTCGCAAGCGCAAAGCACACAGGAGCAACAGCATGACAACGCATAGATTCAGTACGGCCCGGCTGGAGGCCATCCCGGCGTCCTCGCTGATTGATGAGTTCAGTCCGGCCCAGATTAATCAACTCATGCACCTGCTGACCCCGAAAACCTTGCACTTTTTGCCCGACGACTGGCAACAGTGCCCGCAAACTCCGGCGCAGCTTACCGACTGGCTGGCAGACAAACTCGCACGCTGCGAGCTGTTACTGGTGCAAGATAAACAGGCACAGTTTATCGGCCTTGTCATGCTGCACTTTTCTGCCAACACGGTACAGCTGGGTTATTTAATCGGCGAAGCACACTGGGGCCAGGGCTATGCCAGTGAGCTATTACAGGGGCTGGTCGCGCATTTGCAAGCAGCTCAGTCCAATGTGATACTCAATGCCGGCGTTGCAGAGGACAATCCAGCATCAATTAAAGTGCTGGAAAAAGCCGGCTTTGTCCCTTGCCAGCCACATTCGGAAGAAGCTGGTACACAGCGCTACTACACCTTATCCGTGGGATAATCCTAAAGTAGATTGACTTGAGCATAGCGGTCGCTTCTGCTACTTTGCTCCGCAATTAACAACAACTTGCGGAGCAAGGCCTGACAGGTCTATGAGCATGCACTACACCCCTTTCAGCCAGACACAAATAACGGAACTTCTGACACTTTACGCGCAATTGCCCGCCGAACAGCAAATTATGCTGGAGGTGCTGGCATTGATTGGCAAACCGGTTGCTATCAGCAGGCTCAAACGCTTGCTGAAGTTATTGGTCGACGCACAGGTGCATGACCTGCCAGCTCTGTGCCAGGGCATGCTGGCAGAGCAAAGAACGGCGCTGGTCGAAGCCGGATTGCTGATCAGCAACCAAAAGGGTCTCAGGGTAGCACCGCTCATAGAAGTGTCACTGTGTTATAACGCGCTGCGTCAGGATCGCTTTATCAGCACACTCAATTGCGCCGAACAAGTCGTACCTATCATTAACCTGTATGAATGGGAGCGCGATTTTGCAGACGAACAGCGCTTTATCCGCGACTTGCTGATACTTGGCCAGTACGACAAAGCCACTGCTTTGCTGTCCTTTCACAAGAATCCACAGTATCTGGACCACAATACCAATCAGGTACTGATCAGCACTTTGTTTTTTCCTGCGGACGTCGACCGTCTGGCCGAACTACCACCGCAGTTGCTCTATCAGGCGTGTGCCACATTGTTTCATTCATTGCAAAGCGACTGTCAGAACAACTTTGCCGCACTCAAGCTTATCGAGCAACTGTGCGAGCGTCAGCCTGACAATCAACAGCTGCATTGCTTACTGGCCGAGCAATATCTGTACCGCGCACAACTGGACGCGTGTATCTCTGCGCTTGGCGACGACACCAGTTGCTATGCACTTCAGCTGCGTGCCATCGTTGCCATGTGCTCTGGGGAGCAGCAAACTGCACTGACCTTGTTTGAGCAAGCCATTGTGGCGAAAAACAAACTTGCCCGCCGCAAACAGCAATATCTGGGCGGCCTGCCGGGCCTGTTCCATAAACTGGCAGTGCTGATCCAGGCAAGCCAGGGGCAGCCTCAGCTGTTTAGCACCGTTCGCGAGCTGGTTCGCACCGAATCCGCCGACAGAAAAGCCCCTACCTTTAACTATGCCATTTTAAACTTACTGGAATATCTCGCCGAGTGCCTTAATAACGGCCAGTCATTTAGCGAGCAGTATCAAGATTATGAGGTGCTCAGGAAAGCGCAGCCCTTTAACTTTGCGCTGTTGCAGTTGCTAATTGCCCTTGCAACCCACTGGACGGGTGCCCGTGTACATGCCGCCAGGCTTAGTCGCCTCAGCGAGGCCTGCACCACCTTCACCTCAATGCAGCAACCTTTATTTGCCTGTATGGGGGCAGATCTGCTGGTACTCAATCAGGCGCCGGTCCCGCCCCTAGCACAGCGTTTGGTGCTTAACTTTGCCTCTATGGTGGAGCAAAAAAGCGACTGGGAGCTGGCACTGGAAAAGCTGCAAAACCTGTCACCCGCTGCCACAGCCCCTGCTGAGAAGTCGTCGCAGAGCCATCGGCTCATCTGGCAACTTGAACAATCACGATTTGAACTAATCCTGAAACCTCGCGAGCAAAAGCTCGGCAAAAATGGCTGGAGTAAAGGCCGCAATGTGGCGCTAAAACGCTTAATCGACGAGCCCGAGCAGTTTGACTATCTGAACGACAAAGACAAAGAGATCATTGCAGCCATTCGGGTTTACGAAAATCACAGCTATTACGGTGGACGGATCTTTGAACTGGAAGGCGCAAGTGCGCTAAGTGCGGCCGCTGGCGCCCACAACCTCTACCTGGGCGATGATTTCAGTCGAGAAATTGAACTGACAGAATACCCGGCTGAACTGCAGATCCGCGACAACGGAGACGAGCTGCTGATCTCAATACCTAACCTGCCACAGGGCATAGACTATCGCTTGCAGCTGGATGAACACAACCGAGCAGGCGAGTATGCCTTTTATCCGTTGCAGGGAAACCGCTATGGCTTTACCCTGTTCACTCGCCAGCACCTGCAAGTTGCCGAGATCATCGGTGAGAGTGGCCTGGTTGTACCTAAGGCCGCCAAGCCCAAGCTGCTCGCAAGTATCACCGCCATCGCCCCGCTGCTGAATATTCAGTCCGACCTCGAAGGCGTCGAGACCGGGCTGACCACAGTGGAGCCTGCTGAAGAGCTGGTGATCAATATTACTCCCTATCAGGGCGGCCTCGAATTTCATTGCGTCAGTATGCCCTTTGGCGATCAGGGCCCAATGTTGCACCCCGGTATTGGCAGCCCCAGCCTGACCACCGAAATTGACGGCAAGCGCGTCGCTACCCAGCGAGATTTAGCGCAGGAGCAAGGCTTGCTCGAATTACTGGACGAGCACTGTCCGGCATTTTTGGCGATGGCAGATAATCGCCTGCAACTGGACGACACTGAAATGGCGCTGGAAGCCCTGGAGCAGCTCGAGCACTGTGTTGGCTCGCCACCAGCGGAATTTGCGCTGCGGCTACGCTGGCCGCGAGGGAAAAAATTCCGCCTCAGTAAAGCGCTTGAATCCCAGCATCTGGCGCTGGCAATGACCAAGCAAAATCAGTGGTTTGACGTGACCGGTGAGCTACAGGTAGACGATGCACAGGTGATCGAGCTGAAAAAACTGCTCAGCCTGATGGCCACCAGCAACGGCCGCTTTATCAGCCTGGATGGCGAGCAAATTCTCGCCCTGTCACAGGACCTGCGTAGTCGGCTTGCAAAGCTCAATGAGGTCACAGATCAGGGGCAGTTTCATCCCCTTGCCAGCGGCCAGGTGGCCGAAGCAACAACAGGTATGCGGATGAAAACCCTGCCCGCCTGGGAAGAGCAGAGCAAAAAAATGCACCAGGCCAATACGCTGGCGCTCAGTGTCCCTTCCACCTTGCAGGCGCAACTGCGCGATTACCAACTTGCCGGGTTTGACTGGGCCATGCGCCTGGCGCACTGGGGCGCCGGGGCGTGTCTGGCTGATGACATGGGACTGGGCAAAACCCTCCAGGCACTGGCCGTGATCCTGGCCCGTTCCAGTGAAGGGCCTACGCTTATCATAGCGCCAACCTCCGTGTGTTTTAACTGGCAACAGGAGGCGAGCAAGTTTGCGCCGGTGCTGAACATGACGCTGTTCAGCGATCACAGTAGCAACCAGGAGCGCGAACAGTTGCTGGCACAGGCAGGGCCATTCGATTGTGTGGTCATAAGTTATGGCCTGCTGCAACGTCAGGCAGAACTGCTGAAAAGCAAACACTGGCACACCATTGTCGCCGATGAAGCGCAGGCACTGAAAAATCCGCTGGCAAAACGCACCGTGGCAGCCTGTGCACTTAAAGGTGAGTTTAAGATGATCACCACAGGGACGCCCATTGAAAATAACCTCACTGAATTGTGGTCACTGTTTCGCTTTGTTAACCCTGGCCTGCTCGGCAACCTGAAGCGCTTTAATGCCCGCTTTGCTCAGCCTATGGAAAATGCCGAGCAGGACAAACTGGCGGCGCATAAAGCACGTCAAAGCCTTAAACAGCTGGTGAAACCCTTTATTCTGCGTCGTCTAAAAAGCCAGGTACTTACCGAGCTGCCAGAGAAAACCGAAATTAACCTCACGGTCTCACTCAGTGATGACGAAATGGCCTTTTACGAGGCGCTGCGACAACATGCCATCGACCAGATCACTGAGTCTGCCAGCACCAGCTCGGCGGCAGAGCAGCGCATAAAAATGCTCGCGGAGCTGACTAAGCTGCGCCAGGCCTGTTGTCACCCAAAACTGGTGATGGCCGAGAGCACGCTGCCCAGCAGTAAACTGGATGCCCTCAGTGAGCTGCTTGACGAATTACGGCAGAATAACCATAAGGCGCTGATCTTCAGTCAATTCGTGGGCCATCTTCAGATCATCAAAACGCTTCTTGAGCAACGCGGAGTGACCTACCAGTATCTGGACGGCAGTACACCTGCCGTACAACGCCAGGAGCGGGTCAATGCCTTTCAGCGTGGCAATGGCGAAGTGTTTTTGATCAGCCTTAAGGCCGGTGGCTCGGGGTTGAACCTGACCGCCGCAGACTATGTGATCCATATGGACCCCTGGTGGAATCCGGCGGTTGAAGCGCAGGCATCAGACAGGGCCCATCGCATGGGACAGCAGCGCCCGGTGACCATTTATCGCCTCATCGCCAAAAACACCATAGAAGAAAAGATTGTGGCGCTGCACCAGCATAAACGCGATCTGGCTGATCAATTGCTGGCAGGCAACGAGCAGGCCAGCAAGCTATCGGTTGAGGATATGCTTAACTTGCTTAAGGAAACTTTTTAAATATCGTCCTGCTAAAACCCCAAGTGCTCAGCTATTACTGATAATGGCTGAGCAACAACACGCTAAAGCGGTCATGTACAAACAGTTAGCAAACAAAGTGCAAACAGTACTGCGCACCTGACAACACCCTGATGACATTCCTTTAAAATACGTAACCACCTAAAAAATATAACTTTATCAATCATCAAAATATCTCTCATCTTTTACTGCGCCAGCTTGTTTATGACATTTAAGTTGCGGTACCATAGCGCCCTAATAATAAATAATTCTTATCAAGGTTTGCATTATCTCTATGACACTTGCAGATTTAAAACCCAACGACACAGCAATCATTGCGGGCATTGAACACCCGGATGCAGCCCTGATCAGCCGCGTGATGGCACTGGGCCTGATCCCCGGCGAAGCGATCTCTGTCTTAAATGTCGCCCCGCTGGGCTGCCCAATTCAGACCAAGGTTGGCAACACCTATATCAGTATCCGTAAAACAGATGCGCGTTTTATCCAGCTAAGCCGCTAAATTCAAGGAGTAAGATAACGTGAGAATCGCCCTCGTTGGTAACCCCAACTGTGGTAAAACTACCCTATTTAACCGTCTTACGGGTGCCAGACAAAAAGTCGGCAACTGGCCCGGCGTTACTGTCGAGCGCAAAAGCGGCGAGCTAACATTACAGGGTCAGCAGGTCGAGTTAATTGACTTACCGGGCCTGTACAGCATGGCACAGATTGATCCGGGCCAGGATGAACAAATCGCCATTGACTATATTCGCGCTCAGGATGCCGATCTGATCATCAATGTGGTCGACTGTGCCAACCTTGAACGCAACCTGGTCCTGACCACACAGATGCAGGAAACGGGCACGCCCGTCATTGTGGTTGCCAACATGACCGATGTAGCGCGCCAGCAAGGTAAGGAGCTCAACCTTGAGCTGTTGGCACAACGCCTTGATACGCCCGTTATCGCTATGGTGGGCTCAACCGGTGAAGGGTTGACGCTACTGACAGATGCGCTGAACAATCACCTGAAAGCCACGCAAGCCACCACACGCAAACAACCAGGTACAGGGCCAGATCTCAGCAACGAAGACACCATTAAACGCTATCAAAACGTCAAAACGCTGAGCAATGGCGTTAGCATCATGTCGCAGACTCGCTCTGATTTCACCACGTCGCTCGACAAGCTGGTGCTTAACCGCTGGCTGGGCGTCCCTATCTTCTTGTTTATGATGTACCTGATGTTTACCATTGCCGTGAACTTTGGGGCCGTGTTTATCGACTTTTTCGATATTCTGGTCGGCGCTATTTTTATTGACGGCACTAAGCTGCTACTGGCCAATCTGGGGGCACCCCAGTGGTTAGGCGTATTGCTGGGTGACGGCTTCGGGGCCGGCTTGCAGCTGGTTGCGACCTTTATTCCGGTAATAGCGGTGCTGTATTTTTGTTTGTCTATTCTTGAGGACAGTGGTTACCTGTCACGCGCCGCCTTTGTGATCGACCGCCTGATGTCCTCTATCGGATTGCCGGGCAACGCGTTTGTGCCGCTGATTGTGGGGTTTGGCTGTAACGTCCCGGCGGTGATGAGTGCTCGCACCATGAGCCGCGAGTCGGATCGCCTGCTCACAGTGATCATGGCGCCTTTCATGTCCTGTGGTGCCCGCTTAACCGTGTACGCTTTGTTTGCTGCCGCCTTTTTTCCGGTCAATGGCGCTAATATCGTCTTTGCCCTGTATGTGTTTGGTATTCTGGTGGCGGTGGGCTCCGGCTATTTGTTCAGAAAGCGCGTCTTTAAGCAGGAGAAAGTCCCTTCTTTTATTGAAATGCCTGCCTACCATTTGCCTGTCTGGCGCAACCTGCTGATGACCACCTGGCAGCGCTTGCGTAGCTTTATTACGCGTGCCGGTAAAACCATCGTATTCGTAGTCGCGCTGCTGAGCATGATCAACTCCATTGGTACAGATGGCAGTTTTGGTCATGAGAACAGCGACGCCTCTTTGCTTTCTAAAGCTGCACAGGTCGTCACACCGGTGTTTGCACCGCTGGGTATTGCTGAGGATAACTGGCCGGCCACGGTGGGGATAGTCACCGGCTTGTTTGCCAAAGAGGCCATTGTTGGCACCATGGATGCCCTGTACGTAGGTGCGCAGGAACAACCCGGTGACTGGTCTCTCAAAGACGCCGCAAGCGAAGCGGTGATGACCCTGTGGGATAATTCCGTTGATTTGCTTAACAACCTCGGTGACCCACTGGGTCTGGGTGCCGTTGAAGAAGGCGCAGATGCGGGCAATGAGTTATTGAGTGCGATGGCGGCGCAGTTTGATGGTCAGCTCGGCGCCTTTGCCTACCTGGTGCTGATCTTACTTTATACGCCATGTGTGGCGGTACTGGGCGCCATTAAGCGCGAATCGGGCAGTCAGTGGATGTGGGTGGTGATTGGCTGGACAACGTCGATTGCCTATATTCTGGCGACCCTGGTGTACCAGATAGGACAGCTGGGCACGGCACCGGCCTCGGCCGTGATGTGGATTGCGCTGATGCTGGCGGCCTTGTTTGCCTGGTGGCTGCTGCTTGGACACCTGAGCAAAAAGGTCAATCCTGTGCCAACTTACAAGATTGAATTGAGCTAAGTGCACAACAAAACGGGAGCCAGTGGCTCCCGTTTTTTATTCTGCTTGAGCTGGTTTTACTTTTACCAGGCCCGTGCGGATGGCCGCAAAGTAAAGGCCTTCTGCAATCAATCTATTTCACCCACCTCTGCTCTGCCGTGTCATTTCATTTACTTTTCACCCAAGCGTGTTAGCCTAGTCCCGCTTTTGCGACCTAACAGTGCGTATATAGCAACCTCCATTCAAGGAAAACCCTAATTAAAAAAGGATCAAAAATGAAATTGAATACGCTTATGCTCAGTGCCATGCTGGTATTGAGCAACACCGGCCATAGCGCCGATCTCAGTGAAACCTATCCTGTAACCAGTACTACTTATCTCTCTGATGGCACCCCAGTTAACATGCCCTTTCATGTCAAGGGTGAAGCCACCAGCGCGGTCGTCGGATTAATTGATGCCAATGTCGCTCAGTTCTTTTTATGGAACTGGCAGTGGGAGCCGGTGCGACTGCATTGTGAAGGCAGTGCATCGAAAGGTATTGGGGCTCTGTATACACAAAAAATTACGGCCAGCCCGGCCGGTGCTTATAACGAAACAATATCTAGCTTTTATGTAAAACGCCGTGGCAGCGAAGATCCCACTTTGCCCTGCCCGGGGGATATGACCGAGCCCGGCGCCCAGCTGGATTTTACCGCTAAAGTACTGGCTGCACTGGGTGCTGCCAATGCCCAGCAGCAAGCGGCCGGAAAACCCCATAACTATGCGCTTTACAACCAGCACCTGATGCTGGACAACCCCATTGCAATTAAAGCCGGTCGTGAGATCTGGGGCTATCCCAAGCAAGCCGCCGATGTGTCGATCACTATCACAGCGCATCAGCATGCCTTAACTCTGGCCAACCAATATACCGGACAGCCTATGCTGGATGTGTCTTACACACGCCAGATTGGGGTCAACCTGCCGCTTCATTCTGTGGGCGACAATGTGCTTCCCGACTACCTGCTTCCGGATTTTGGCAAAGTGCCTCAGTTAAGCGGCGTATTATCAAGCGACAGTGGCTGGATGATGCCGTTTGTGGGGGAGTTTACCATCCACTCCCGTGCCAGCCTGACGACGTTTTTCCTCGCGGAAAGCGACTTTACCCCTGTCGCGGTGCTGGAATTCCCTGACGTCTCAGGTGTTGCCCTGCCCCTGTACGACCGGGAGTAGCCTCAGCTGTGAAAAGGGTGCTTGGATTGGCAGTGCCCTTTTATTCACACAGCCCGAAAAGTTAGACGGCACAGCAAAGGGCTCCCCTGTACTAATAACCAAACAGTTCACCATAGCCCGTTGCGACAAATCCACCGCGGCTGCGGATCCGGCCCTCCCAGTAAGGTACGCTCAGGTTATTTAAAGAGTCGCGCTGTAATACATCAATGATCACGGCTTCTTTGCCTGGCACCTGCAACTGCCAACTTATCGGGTGCGTTACTCCCCGGGTTTGCGCCCTGTCCAGTACCGTCAGTGTAACCTGCTCATGCGGGTAGGCTGTAACCTGACCCGAGGGAGATATCTCTGAGGCGCTGCAATAGGCATAGGCCTCTTGTCCATCGCGTGTACAAAACGCCATCAGTGCGCCCTGCTCAGGATCTTGGCTTTGTAAACTGAACCAGTCCCAGCCGCCATTCTGGTTATCGATCAGGGCAGAAGACCATTCTCTGTCGAGCCAGGCCTGCCCCGTAACCTCATAAGACTTACCGGCATACGTAAGCGTGCCTGCGACTTGTAAAAAGGGATAACTGTAATAAAAAGAAGCGTGGCCTTGTTGAGTTTTCTGGCTGTATCCTTGCTCGCCATGCAACACCAGCGGACTGTTTGCCAGTGTAATATCCAGACCATACCCGGACGCCTGAGTGTTTAATTGCAGCGGCAAGAAAGCATTCCCCCGACTGGCAAGCTGCCAGTCACCCAGCCGGGCAATGAAGGGACTGGCCTGAATGTCGACCTGCCCGGCTCTGCCATAGCGCTCAAACGCCTGATGTGTCAGGCCATCCTGCAAAGCAAAATGCGCAAAATAAAGCTGTCCATCCCACCAGGGAGAAGACTGAACAGTTGAAAAACCCGGGTCAATGATACGAAACAAAGTCCACTGCATACCAAATTGGCTGCCATCGTCCGCCGTCAGATTGCCCGTCACATACCACCATTCAACCCCTTGTTCGGGGTGGGCGCCATGGTCACGGGGAAACACCAAAGACTGACTGGCATCGACCGGCGCTCCCAAGGTTTGTCCCAGCACGGCCATTGCCGCATTGTTGCGCTCGGTTGGTGGCGCAACCGGCTGGCAGCCCGTCACTACCAGTAAAACTAATAAAAGGGATCTGACTGTTTGCATGATTGGTTCCTTAAAGCTGCGCCACATTATCAGCCACATTACGTCTTACCAGTTTGAGTAACGGAATAGCGCTTACCACCAGCGCCAGTACCAGCACCACAGCACAAAATCCCCAGATATCGCCCCAACTGAGAACCATGGCCATGCTCCAGCCAAAGGCGATGGGCATCACGTATTCCAGCAACACCCAGCCCAGCAGGATCCCAAGTGGTAAAGCCAGCAGTAACGTCAAGCCCAGAATAAGTCCGGCCTGACACAGCTTGAGGAGCAGTAATTGCTTCTGGGTCACCCCCAAAGTTTGTAGTACCGCCATGGGCTGAAGCTGCTGTCGCCCGAGTGTTAAAAAGCTCACCCAGACACCAAATAATGCGATTGCCATAATGCAGATATTCAGCGCATGAGTAACCAGAAAAGTCTGACTAAATAGCTGTTTTGCATAATGCTTAAACACCTGGTTGTGGACCAACTGGTGCCCCGCCAGTGACCAGCGCTGGCTAATCACATCGGCCACCTGCTCTGCATCAGCCCCTTGCTCTAACGTCAACATAAAACCCACCGCGTCATACAAAAAAGCCTGACGCACAATCACAGAGCTGCTGACCACCAGATTAATCCCCGGCTCTCCGTAATCGTAAAAAACACCGCTTATCTGACAGGAAAAAGCGCGCTCCCCTTGTTGTAAGTAGATCAAAGTGCCAACAGCCAGATCATAGTGACGCATGCCCGGCTCATTGACCAAACACGAAATCGCCTCATCGGCACTGCTAAGATGACTGGCATGCAATGGTTGCTTATTCAGTAAGGTCAGGTGCTGATGATAGCCAGCGTCTTCGCCAAAACTCATCAGCGTCACGGGCACAGTCTCATTACCCATTCTAACTTCGCTGTGTGCCGACCAGTAAACCCCCACCTGCGCCACATCTGGCGTGTCCATTAATGCCTGGCGCATCTGCGCGGTTGGGTTATCCGGTCTGACGTACAAGTCGGCATTCAGGCGGGTTTGCAGATGCGCATCCAGTGCACTGCTAAAGCTGCCCACCATTACCTGCATGCCAATGGCTGCCCCCATTGCCATCAGTATCGCCAGCACCGAGCTCAAGAGCGCCGGTAATTGCGTCAGGCTGTCACCTTTGAGCCACACAAGCAAGGGCGCCTGGGTGGGCCATCGAACCCGAAACACCAGACGCACCAAAGGCGGCGTCAGCGCGAAAAACACCAGCAGCACACACGCGCACAGCAGCAAAGCCTGCCACTTGGTCTGCGCCAGTGCCACTAATGTCAGAGCGCCCACTCCAGCCAGCACTAAAAGCGCCAGGGTTAGCCACTTAGTCAGCCGCTGTGCGATGCTTGTTTGTAACACCATAAATGCACTCAGAACCGCCAGATTAAGCACAGTGCCGATGAGCACCAGCGCAACGTCAAAACTGACCGTCAGCGACCGGTCCAGCTGATAAAAACTGCTCAGCACCGCGCTGATATCCCCCATCATCAGATTGGCCATCAGTACCCCAAGCAGGTTGCCCAATGTCGCAGCCACCACACTGAGTATCGTGACTTCCAAGCACAGCGCTTTGAGTAGCTGACCCTGACGGCAGCCAAGCGTGGCCATTTGCTGTTGCAAGGATAACCGGCTCTGATAAGCAAGCTTGATAGCATTCAGACTTAAAAAAGCGCCCACCACATAGCCAAGCAATGCCAGTGCCTGTAAGTTGAAGAAAAAGGCGCCCGACAGCGCATCGAATGTTTGCGCCTCGGCAGACTCGAGCCTGCCCTCGTTGCCAAGCAGTATCTTGAGTTGCTGTAACTGCGCGGCATTCAGCCCCGCCACTTCAAAATAGCTGACTTGCCCCTGTGCCTTGAGCAACCGATCTGCCAGGCTGATGTCGGTAAGCGCAAAATGACCGGCTCCATCGAGCTGACTTACAGGGACACGCTCACCGTTAAAGTACAACACGGCCTCGTCCAGTTGTAATCTGGCCAGGCGTTCGGGTGACATAAACAGCGTGTCGAACAGGGCGAGCTCAGTATTTGACTGCTCAGATTGACGCTGAGCAGGCTGGGTGACACCGGCTGTTTGCCATTGCAGTAAATTCACACCCCGCACTGCAATGAGCTTGTTGTCATCACTTCTCACTCGTCCTTCGAGCACCGGCTGAGCCTGCACAAACCCGGCGGCTGAAAGCCGTTGCCACAGAGAAAACGGCAAGCCCGACTCCCCCAGAGGTGGTCGAATAAAATGACTCACGGGCTGGGCCAGCAGCGCGGTGCTGGTTTGATAGCGTTGCGCGGCTTCCTGATTTAACCCCAGCGTCGCACTGAGCAAGGCACTGCCCAGGCTCAAACCAATCAGAAAAAGCACTAAAAGGCCGGCATGACGACGATAAAACTGGCTATAGGTCAGTAAGATAAGACGCAGTTCACTCATGTATACGCCCGTCACGTAACTCCACCTGTCGTGGCAACTGCGCGGCAAGGGCGCGGCTGTGTGTCACCATGATCAGATTGACCTGCTGCTCTTTACATAACGCCATCAGCAGCTCTAACACTTCCTGGCTGCGCTCGCTGTCGAGGTTACCGGTAGGCTCATCGGCCAGCAGTATCCGGGGCTGATTAAGCAGCGCCCGGGCAATCCCAACGCGCTGTTGCTCCCCACCACTGAGCTGCGCCGGAAAGGCGTCGAGCTTATCGCCCAGTCCCAGCCGTTGTGCCATCAATGCAATGTCTTCACGACTCACAGCGCGGCCATTCAGCCTTGCCTGAAACGCCATATTGTCGGCAACACTTAGCGGACTGAGGAGCTGATAATGTTGAAAGATCATGCCAATGGTGCGGCGGTACAAAGCCAGCTGTGTGGCGTTGTAGGTATGGATGAATTGCTCGTTGATGCAAATGGTGCCAGCGTCCGGGCTCAGCAAGCCCGCCAGTATATTCAGCAAAGTCGTTTTGCCCGAGCCACTTTCACCGGTTAACGCAACCTGCTGCGCCCCTGATACCGACCAGCTCAGGTTATCCAGCACATATCTGTACCCAGCCCCGTCCCGGCGCCTTAAGGTTATCTTGTCTAACTGGATCATCGTATCTCCTTTACCACTTACTTAACAGCAACTTAGTATGATCACTATGGTACAGGATCAGGTCGGCAAAGCCAGTGTATTGTGGCTCGGCTATGCACTGAGCTGCAACACAGTGTCCGGACACCCGTCTACTGTCCGCGTACTGTCCGCTGTCCGTCCGCTGCGCTGATACCCCACTATCAAAAAGAAAAATAGCTCAATAATTTCAGCATATTACGTTTTGGCACTGTTTTTGTAATAAGAACAAGTAATCGAAAAAACAAGGAGCCGTACCCGGCATGATCCGAGATACCAAACAACAAGATAAAGCGATTAAACCTACGCGCAGGCTACCGCGCTGGTGGGTCAGTGCGGTAGCAGCCGTTGGACTCATAGGGGCCACCACAGCCTCATACAGCAGCTTCGATAAATTACTCAGCGCCGATCAGGTGGTGTCACTGCAAACACTGCGCACCGCCACGGTCGTACGCGGTGACATGATCCAGGACCTGCGCGTGGAAGGCCGCACCATGGCCGCAGACAGCCCCTCTTTGTATGCCATCGCAGCAGGCACAGTCACTTTGTTCGTCAAAGCGGGTGATGAGATTGAGGCGGGTCAGGCGCTATTGAGCATCGACAGCCCCGAGCTGCGCAATCAGTTACTCCAGGAAGAAGCGACCCTGGCACGTCTGGAGATGGAGGTCAGTCGCCAGAAAATCGCTATAAAACAACAGCAGCTGGATAACACCCAACAAATGGAGCTGGCCAAAGTCGAACTGGAAGCCGCTCAAAGTGAAATGGCCCGTGCCCGTAGCAGCATAGAAAAACAGATCATTTCTAAGGAAGAGCTGGAACAAACCCAGGTCGCCCTGAAGCGCGCCGAACTGAATGAACGTCACGCCATTGCCAGCCTGCAACTGGCACAGGAGCGCCTGAGCTTTGAGCTGAAAAGCAGCGAACTGAACCTGACCCGCCAGCGTCACCTCACCGAAGAGCTGCGCCGTCAGGTTGAGGCACTAACCCTGCACTCCCCTTTGTCCGGCATTGTCGGCACCCTGAACGTTCAGCAAAAACAACATGTGCAACGCAATACCCCGCTGATGTCACTGGTTAATCTTAACGAGCTGGAAGTCGAAGCCTATATCCCAGAAAACCTCGCTGATGAGCTGGGAATAGGCCTGCAAGCCAATGTGCAAATTAACAATGAGCAATACGGAGCAACTTTAGTGGCGATTTCCCCCGAAGTTGAGCAAGGCCAGGTACGCGGTCGTATTCGCTTTACAGAGCAGCCGGGAAATTTGCGTCAGAACCAGCGGGTCAACGCCCAGATCATCCTGGCGCACAAGCAAAACGTACTTAAAGTCGAGCGCGGTGCCTTTGTCGAAACCGGCGCATCAAGCACCGCCTATAAAATTGAACAAAACTCCGCATACAGAACCCCTATTTCACTGGGTGTCAAAAGTGTCCGGGAAGTGGAAATTACCCAGGGGCTGCAAGCTGGTGATACAATCATCATCTCAAGCCTGACAGCTTTTGGACAATCACAGCACGTGATCCTCAGCGAATAATAATAAAAGGAATCATCCCATGTTACGCATGAAAAACATCAGTAAAATCTACCGCACCGAATTAGTCGAAACCCACGCGCTGTCAGACGTTAACTTCACAGTTGAAGAAGGCGAGTTTATTGCCGTCACAGGCCCGTCTGGCTCAGGTAAAACCACCTTTTTGAACATCACCGGGTTACTGGAAAACTTCGAACAGGGTACTTATGAGCTGGACGGAGAAGACGTCAGCACCCTGGGTGACAAGCAGCTCTCTCGCCTGCGCAATGAAAAAATCGGCTTTATTTTCCAGGGATTTAACCTGATCGGCGACCTCAATCTTTACGATAACATTGAAGTGCCGCTGATTTTCCGTGGTCTGTCGGCCAAGGCACGTAAGCAACGCATTGAGGAAAGTCTGGAATTGGTAGGACTTGGCGGTCGCGCCAGTCACTTTCCGGCGCAACTGAGTGGTGGTCAGCAACAGCGTGTTGCCATTGCCCGCGCGCTTGCCGGTAAGCCGCGCTTTTTGCTTGCCGATGAGCCCACCGGAAACCTGGATACGCTGATGGCCAGACAGGTGATGGAACTGCTGGAAGAGATCAACCGCCAGGGTACCACCTTGCTGATGGTCACGCATGATCACGAACTGGCGCAGCGGGCGCATCGCAACATTCAAATTCTCGACGGACAATTGCGAGATATCAATAAGAATGAACTGGTCGAACTGATCTCATAGGTGGCCGCAATGAAGGATTTAATGCAACTGGCCTGGCGCGGCCTGAAACAAAAGCGCAAACTGACCTTACTGATGGTACTTAATCTGGCTATTGGTATCACCCTGTTGCTAACTATGGGCACCATAGTCACACGCAGCGGCCACTCTCCCATCGACCAAAGAGCCGATCGGGTGTATCACGTCAGCCTGAATTTTATGGACCCGGAGTTTGACCGGCGTTCAGAGTTTCGCTCGCCTCCGCTGACCTTTCGCGATGCCGGCGCACTGGCTGAGGCATTCAGCGCAAACGACACTACCCGCATTTCGTTCAATTACACCACCTCATTTGTGCTCGACTTGCCTGATAACAGTGTCAGGCCGGTTACCGCCGAGGCCTCTGCCGCTGATCCTCAGTATTTTGACCTGCTCCAGGTGCCATTTATTTATGGTGCGCCCTGGCGCGAGGACATGCAGGATGCCGCGGTGATTGTATTGGATAAAAAAGCCAATGACTTACTATTTGGCGGAGCAAACTCCATCGGCAAACAAGTAGTCATCAACAACCGCCAGCTGGAGGTTGTCGGCGTCATGGACATGTCTGCTTACCTGCGCCGTTTTCAGAATATGCGCTTTCAGGCCCGCGCCAACGATATGGCGGTCGTCCCACTTGGATATGCTCATGCCAACAATTTGCCACGAACCGGCTATATGCCTTGCCGCACTAAGGAAGAAGCCGCAAGAACCCGTTATCGTCGGGATGATGTGCAGGGACTCAAAAGTGCCGAGTGTGGTTATCTGCATGCCTGGGCGGTGCTGGACCCAATGCAGCACGACAACAGTCTTGCTGAGCTGACCCTGTGGATGCGCAACTATACGCAGCAACAGGCGTCTCAGGGCCGCTTTGGCCACTCGGAGCCTTACTATCTGACACAGCTGGCCAGTCTCAACGACAGAATGAGCGATAACCTTTATTGGGAGCAGATTTATCTTAAGTTTGCCTACCTGCTGTTTGCCATTTGCCTGATCAACACCATCGGCATTTTACTGGCTAAAAACCAGAGCCGGGCCAAACTGGTCTCCCTGTATCGGGCGCTGGGCGCAAACAAGCTGTATATTCTCAAGGTACAGCTGCTGGAACTGAGTATGCTCAGTAGCGCTGCGATTGCGCTGGGTTTATTGCTGGCACAATTTGGCTTGGTTGCCATGTTTCATCTGGCCCTGTATCAGGCCGATTATCTGGCCGACGCCGAGCAGGTGCGCCGTATGTACAGCATGGACACGTTGTTTGCGCTGCAAGCTGCCGTGGGGATCTTTGTGGCGATATTTGCCGCCGGACTCTACCCCATTATCAAAGCCAGTCGTACCGCCCCCGCAGCTCAGTTAAGAGGATAGTCGCATGTCACTCAAACACATACTCAAAATCATTGTAAAGCACCGCAATATCTCGGTGATGATCCTGATCCAGATAGCCATTGCTGTGACCATAGTCGGCAACGCCAGTTTTATCAGCTACGGGACGCTTAAGAACTGGCTGATCCCCTCGCACCTGGACGAAGTCGAGATACTCAACGTCTATACTAAGGTGTTCGACAATCGGGTCGATAAATCAGCCCTGATCCAGCGCGATTTAACCAACCTCAGCGCTCTCGGGGAGGTGACTCACGTCACGTATGCCAGTAACGAGCTGGTGCTTGCCACCATCGCCGGCAGTAACCTGGTGTACAAAACTATCGACCAGGAAGAAGCGGGCTTTGAAAACGCCCAGTTTGACGTAACCTCACAGGGCGTTGCAACCCTGGGCTTAAACATCACCCAGGGGCGCAACTTCTACCCCAATGAGTTTGTTTTTGCCGAGGCCTCACAAAACCACTATGCCAGTGTCGTCCTGATCAGTGAAACACTCGCGAAGAGCCTGTTTGGTGAGCAAAGTGCGCTGGGACAAACCGTCTACCTGCAACGCGCTCGCCGTCCCTATCAGGTGGTTGGGGTGTATGCCGATAAAATGCTGGGTGAAGGAGCCGTTTATGAGCAACAATGGTATCACTCGACCATTGTCCCTCAGGCCCATTTTGGTAGTAACAACGTCAACTATTTAATCAGGGTTAAACCAGGCACCCATGATGGCATTCTTAAGGACGTTGAAGATGTGCTGTATCAACAACACGGACGCATCGTAGAGCGAGTGGAGTTTGCCGCCCGTGCGAAAAAACGCCTATGGGATGGCCGCAGCACGTTCGCGTTCATTATGATAGGGATCAGTGTTATCGCCATTACAGTCACCGGGTTTGGCATCATAGGTCTGGTTTCATTCTCAGTCTCGATTCGTCAAAGGGACATCGGCATTCTGCGTGCCCTGGGTGCCAGCCAGCATACCGTGCTAAAAACCCTGTTGCTGGAAAATGCTTTGCTCGCTTTTGTGGGTATTGTGCTTGGCAGCTTCACCGCACTGTGGCTTAATAACTATTTTGTGACCCATTTACGGGCACAGGGTCTGGTTGAGCCTTGGCTGGCCGTACTGGTTGCCCTGGGTGTATGGCTGCTCAGTGCCGCCGCGGTCTATATTCCTGTGCGTAAAGCCGCTAAGATAGCCCCGGCAAGGGTGACCAAAATCAATTAACATAAGGGCTGACAAGCCCTTTCATCTTGACAACAATAACGATAAAAACGCGATGCAACATAAAATTCTCGTCATTGATGACAACACCGATGTCATTAAAGCACTCAAAATTCTTTTCTTAATTAATGATATCGACTGCGAAGGCGCCGACTCTCCCGAGCTGGGTTTGGCAATGCTCCAGGCACGGGATTACGATTTAGTGATCCAGGATATGAACTTCACCAGTGACACCACCTCAGGCGAAGAAGGCAAAGCCCTCTATCACCAGATCCGTGCCCTCAATCCGGACTTGCCGATTATTCTGCTGACTGCCTGGGCCCAGTTAGAAATGGCGGTGGAGCTTATCAAACATGGTGCCGCAGACTATATCGCCAAGCCCTGGCAGGATGACAAGTTACTGAGCTCAGTGAATAATTTGCTGGAAATGTATCAGCTACAACAATCCCAGACGCGCAGTAAGAAGCAGTTTAAGCTCAGACGAGACAAGTTATGTTCCGAATATGATCTCAGCGGATTGATCTTTGCCGATCAAGCCATGCTGCCATTGCTGGAGACCGCAACACAGGTAGCCAGCTCCGACGCTCAGGTGTTGATCACCGGTCCCAACGGCGCGGGTAAAGAAAAAATCGCCGAGCTGCTGGTTGCCAACAGTGCCTACCGGGATAAACCCTTTATTCGCGTTAATGCCGGTGCGCTGCCTGCCGAGCTGATTGAAGCGGAACTGTTTGGCGTGGTCAGCGGGGCCTATACGGGCGCGACGAAAAGCCGCGAGGGACGTTTTGCTGCCGCAGATGGTGGGACGCTGTTTCTCGATGAGATAGGCAACCTGCCGCTGACGGGCCAGCAGAAGCTATTGAGGGTACTGCAAACCGGCGAATTCGAAGCCGTTGGCAGCAGCAAGACACAAAAAGTCAAAGTCAGGGTGATAAGCGCCACCAACGCGAACCTCAATGAGGCCATCGCCCGCGGCACCTTCCGCCAGGACTTGTACTATCGCCTCAACATGATTGAGCTACGCCTGCCCCCTTTGGCTGAGCGACCCGACGACATAATCCCCCTCGCGCACCATTTTCTGACCTCGGACAAGTTGCTGAGTGATGGCGCCCAGCGATTACTCAAACGCTATGGCTGGCCGGGCAATGTCCGCGAGCTGCAAAATGTGATTGGTCGCGCCGAGCTGCTTGCTTGCGGGGAACAAATAGAAGCGACGGATCTTGGCCTCAGTACCTCGGCCTCCGCTATGGTGAATCATGAATTTAGCATTGAGGACATTACCCAGGCGCTCGATAAACACCAGGGCAATGTGACGCATGCGGCAAAAAGCCTGGGGTTAAGTCGCCAGGCCATGTATCGCCGAATGGACAAGTTTGGACTCAAACGATGACGCCCTCTGTGCGCTGGTCTTTTTCGGGTCGTATCCTGTTCAGCTCAGCGTTTGTGCTGACATCTGCGCTGATTGCACTGGCCATTGCATTGCAACAGGGCATTCCTGTCGTCCTGGCCTGTGCTGTGACTTTACTGACATCGTTGCTGAGCCTGTTTATGCTACTTGGCCGTCAGATCAGGCGTCGTCAACAGATCCTGGCGACGCTGGAAGATGGGATCAAAAGCATTAAGGATGGCGATCTGTCACTGCGTATCTCACCGTCTTCGGATCCAGATTTGGCCCGCCTGATAGCGCTGTACAACCAGCTCAGCACAAACCTCAAGCAACAAAAGCAAAAGCTGAATCAAAAAGAGCTGGTGCTGGACAGCATAGTTCAGGCCTCGCCTATGGCGACCCTGCTGCTCGATAAACACCGCCATATTGTTTATCACAATGCCGCCGCACGTAAGCTTCTGAACAAACAGCCAGGCGCTCTGATCGGCAGCTCGCTGGATACGGCCTGCGATACCTTGCCTGAGGCGCTGGCGCAGGCGCTGAATAACGGTTACAGCGGGATGTTAAGTTTCGAACAACAGGAGCAAAAACATACGTTTTATCTTGGGGCTGAGTCGGTAACACTGAACTACCAGCCACACACGCTGGTGATCTGCAAAAACGTCTCGGCGGAGCAAAACCGCGAAGAAATAATGCTGTGGAAAAATGCCATTCGTCTGATCAGCCACGAGCTAAATAATTCGCTGGCCCCTATTCAGTCCCTTACGGGCTCAGCGCAGACTATGCTGAACCAGCAAAAGCACCTTGATCTGCTGCCCGATATGCTGGATACCATTTCACAACGCGCCCAAAACCTGAGCGAGTTCATTCAGCGCTATGCCGAATATGCACGCCTGCCCGCGCCATGTTGCGCTGCACACCCGGTTGCGCCCCTGCTTGAACGCCTGCAGGTACTCTATCCTTTCACCTTACTCGGCTCTGCGCCGACTTGCAGCGGCTACTTTGATGTCGCTCAGATTGAACAGGTGCTGCTCAATTTGCTCAAGAACGCCCATGAATCGGGCAGTGACAAGGCGGATATTGCCGTGCAGGTGGTTCAGGAGCAAACCCGGTTACGATTTGCCGTGGTCGACCGGGGCTCAGGGATCCAATCTGGGAATTTACATCAGGCACTGCAGCCCTTTTACTCCACCAAATCGCACGGCACCGGTTTGGGACTGAGCCTGTGTCACGACATTATTACAGCACATCAGGGCCAGCTAAGGCTTCGCAACCGAGAAAAGGGTGGCCTGATGGTAGAATTCGACTTACCCTTAAAAGAGAATACAAAATAACCCTATTCACAAGGATCGACTGTGCACTCATCTGCATTTTTCGCTCTACTGGTGGGCACAGTCGTGCTTACTGGCTGTAAAACCCTTTCACAGCAGCCACAAAAGCGTCAGCCCACGCATTTACCATGCTGGGTTCAGTCGCCCAAACAAGCCGGGCAGCTGGGCTTTATTGGCACAGCAGCGCCATTCAGTGCGATTCCCAATGGTTCTGAGCTGGCCAGCCGAACCCGGGCACTGAAAAAACTGGCGGCCTATCATGCTATTGAGTTACAGCGCAGAGATCTGCAAGATGTGACACCAGATGAGCCCACTCAGGTGTTATCCTCCGGTCATACCATCTATTACTCAGCGCCCTTTAATACCCAGGATACCCAATACAGCTATGTTAGCTTCACGCCACCTGATGAAAGTGCCAGCTGTCGCGTAAGCCTGTGTAACTTTTCACTCTGTCAGCCTGCCTGGCTATGTGAAAACGAACAGCGCAACCAGGTGCTGGGGGTGAGTTACTACACCGCTTCGCCCCATCAACAGATCTCAATCAGTGAGCGCAATGCCAAAGCAGTGGCGAGCTTTTTGCTGCAGGCCCGGGTGAACGCGACGGAATATCTGCAAGAGCGCGCAATCAATCGTGACGGCGCTGTGCAGCACGAGGTAAGCTTTAACCGCAATGGTGAAGTAACGGCACAGGGTATGCCCATGCGCCTG
The DNA here is from genome assembly GCF_004212645.1 of Pseudoalteromonas rubra. Lineage (GTDB taxonomy): Bacteria > Pseudomonadota > Gammaproteobacteria > Enterobacterales > Alteromonadaceae > Pseudoalteromonas > Pseudoalteromonas rubra_G. Next base: position 30,950 of record NZ_PPUZ01000028.1, read on the forward strand.
GCACTACACCAAAGCTGTCAGTATGGTTCAACACTCATCGGTCTGTATAAGCCTGATGTGCTTGAGGCTGTGCGTACACCGACAACAAGCGCCATGGCCAATATAAAACGCAGTGAACACCTGGTGTTAGGCGCGTTTGGTGAAGATGGCACTATGACCTCAGATAACCTGCTCAGCACCGCCATCAAGCTTGCTATTCAGGATGCCCTGACAGAGATTGCCAAAAACAAAGGGATCACCATAGATGCTCAGGTAGAAATAAAACACCATCAAGGGCAGTACCTGCTCACCAGCAGCGAGTTTACCATTAATGAAAGTGTCAGCGGTGAGTTAGTAGACCTGAGAATTCAATATAAAAACGATATACCGGTGATTTACGTGTGGTTATTGGAAACAACTGGAAAAAGAATTTAGAAATGAGGTAAATCAGGAAGAAAATGGAGGCGGAACCCGGAGTCGAACCGAGGTAGACGGATTTGCAATCCGCTGCATGGCCACTCTGCCATTCCGCCGCATTGTGTTGATACTTAGTGTATCAGAGATTGGAGCGAGTAACGAGGTTCGAACTCGTGACCTCAACCTTGGCAAGGTTGCGCTCTACCAGCTGAGCTATACTCGCGTTCCATATGCTTTTTAACTTAGTGGCTAAATTCAAGAAACAAGGTTGCGTCTTTTCATTCATCCAGCTGAGCTATACTCGCGTTCCATGTGCTTTTATTTATAAAAAGCATTTTATCCTTGCTACTCTAGCTTAATCTTACTGTCATATCAAGCGATTAAGCTGTCTGTAACAATGGTGCCCGGGGCCGGACTTGAACCGGCACGCTGTTACCAGCGAGGGATTTTAAATCCCTTGTGTCTACCAATTCCACCACCCGGGCATCGGGTTTGCTAAAGCACCAATTGTTTAAATTGGAGCGAGTAACGAGGTTCGAACTCGTGACCTCAACCTTGGCAAGGTTGCGCTCTACCAGCTGAGCTATACTCGCATTCCATAAGCTTTTAGCTTATTGCATGTATGAAGTCTGCAATTTTGCATAATTCAACTCATACAGTTGAGCCAATCAACTCTAAACAATGGTGCCCGGGGCCGGACTTGAACCGGCACGCTGTTACCAGCGAGGGATTTTAAATCCCTTGTGTCTACCAATTCCACCACCCGGGCATCGGG
>NZ_PPUZ01000029.1:0-69449 GCF_004212645.1 Pseudoalteromonas rubra
GTCATAACCCTGTGTTGTGGTTTACTGGCAAGCGGCGCGGGGGTTTGGGGTATCATGTTATTACCTTGTTAAACGAGGCGAATATATCGCTGATATACAGAGGGAGAAAGTCAATGGAGATCCCCAGACGGGTTATTTTGCCCAGTTTAGTGGGGGCAGTGGTGGGCTACGCACTTGCGCGACAGCTAGCAGATGTACATGCCATATTACTGAGTGAATTACCGATATTGGCGAGTAAGGATGCGCTTTTTCTGTTTATGTGTCCGCTGAGTGCACTTATGATGATCATGGAAAACAAGTATTTTTGGGGTCGCTTTATGGCGTTAAAAACGCATGCTGATATTTGGGGCGTAGCGATTGGGTTTCAGATTGGCTTTGTCACCTTGAGTATCTACTAAATGGCCATGCAACGTGGTATCGCTGTCGTGCTCAATGTGGTCACTTTGCTGGCCTTGTATGGTTTTACCTTCGAGTCGTCACCACCGTTTGTATCTATGTTGCTTGCCTTTGCTGGCGCAGAAGCCATACATCATGTTTTTAATGGCACCAGCTTAGGTGTACGTTGTTACAAAGCTTGCCTGCACTGCTTGTGTACGACTTATCTGTATGTGCTGTATCAGGAACCAGATGCTATCACACTGCTGTGCCTTGGCTGGTTCTTATGCCTGCACCTTTATCGGGGTAAGTATCCTAGTTAATAAGTGATACGGCCGGTTTTAAGTGAACAGTGTATCCGGGTTTTACTGTAAACCCCCTTTACAAGTGGGCCTCTGGCCACAATAGAGCCTGCCTCAATCGCAGGAATAGCGCAGTTTTAGAGGAATTATCAATCAAACGTTGATAATCTTTCAATCTGTAGCCAATTTATTGTCTGCACGTATCGATCTACACTGTTCTGCATTCGTTCTGTCGGTTTCAGAAAAGGGTTTTTATTGTGATCAGATCCAGTGTGCTCAGCAGTTTGTTCGTCGCGGCTTGTGTAATCTCACCAATGCTTCAGGCTCAGGGCGCTGATAACGTCAGCAGCAAGGTGACTGTTGTTAGCACTGAGCAAATTGAATGGGGGCACCTGAATCCGGCTCACGGTGATAAGAGCCCAAAGGCTGCAAACTTGTGGGGAGACAGAACTCAAGCCGGTGCGACTGGTATGTTGGTAAGGTTTGAACCCGGGTTTTCGTCACCACCGCATATTCACAACGTGTCTTATCGCGGTATTGTGATAGAAGGCCTGCTGCACAATGATGATCCCGCAGCTAAAGCCATGTGGATGCCGCCGGGCTCTTACTGGACACAACCGGCAGGGGAAGATCATATTACAGCCGCCAGTGCGCCGGGAAATATGATTTATCTTGAAATAGATCAGGGTCCCTATCTGGTTAAGCCTTCTGCACAGCAGTTTGATAATGGCGAGCGGCCTGTCAATCTTCACTATGCTAACCTGACGTGGCAAAACCCGCGCACTTCAACGCAGCTCGAGGGCGCAGGTGTTGAACTGGCAAATTTATGGCAGCAAGGCCCGCTGAGTGGTGTATTGGTTAAGCTGCCCGCCAATGCCAAAGTGCAATTGTCCAGCACCGGCAGCGAGTTTAAAGCCGTGGTGATCCGCGGTGTGCTGAACTTTTTGCAAGCAAAAACACAGAAAAATCGGGTATTACGGCCGGGCAGTTATCTGGCTGCCGAGGAGCCGGTGCAGATAGCGCTTAGTGCAGATGAGCCAGCCCTGCTTTATGTGAGAACAAACGAGCCATTCCAGCTCGCGCGCAACTAGCCTCGCGCATCATAAAAACCGCCCGGTATTGAACCGGGCGTAACATGTTAAGCAGGGTTAATTTCAGCTGCAATCACTGAAATTTCTACCAGTAAAGCGTCTCTTGCCATTGCCGCTTCAACACAAGCGCGCGCAGGTGCGTGGCCCTTAGGCACCCAGGCATCCCATACTTCGTTCATCTCACTAAAGTATTTCATGTCTTTAATATAAATCGTGGCAGACAAAATATGCTCACGATCACTGCCTGCTTGCAGTAACAGCTCATCCACTTTCTCAAGCATAGTGGCGGTTTGCTCTTTAATGCCCTGCTCTGCGTCTTTACAGACCTGGCCACATAAATAGATGGTACCGTTGTGTTTAACGATGCGGCTCATGCGTTGTTTGGTGTCAATTCTTTGTATCACGGGTGATCCTTTATGGAATAAATAGTGGAACAAAACTCACTGACGATCATGGTATCACTGCCTTCTCTGGTGCGTAACCACTTTTTCCTGTTAGTCAGCCTGCTCTGCACACTTACCAGATGTCCCCGAATTATTGCCCTAAAGCGCCGATTGTTATATCTGCCCGACGCCTATTATGACCTCCGACGTTCACCACCGGGTAAACGTTATTCCATGCGACATGATGTCGCGAATTTAAGAGTAATTTTTGAGGAGAATTTTATGTCTGGACTCGTATCTATGGCGCAGCAATTCAGTGGCTTACCTATGAAGTCGCTTATCGGTGCTCCACTGAAAGCTGCAACAGATGCAAATGGCATGATGGCACGTACGCAAACACAGTTTATGCTCAGTACCTGTTTTGATAAAACCGCCGGTGCCCAGGGCAGTTCAAGCCAGCTCAAGCCAATCATGGTTGAGTTCACGCTGAGCCGTCCGGTGATCAAAGGCACCACAACGTCTGAAGCGAATATCACGCTGAAGTTACCTCTGCTGACCCTGATCCCGCTGAACTCTCTGGCAGTGGATGACGTGAAAGTACACTTCGAAATGGAAGTTTCGAGCTCAATGTCAAAGGACAATGAAAAGCAGTCTGAGCAGGAAACCGCAGCAAAAGCCGACATCACCGCAAAATACAATGCGGGTTTGTTCTCGGTCGAAGTACATGGCTCTGTGTCACACAGCAGCAAAACCAGCTCCAAGCAACGCGAGCACTATGAAGCATCAAACAAAGCCAAGTATGAGGTGGATGTCCACGCAGGTCAGCTGCCACTGCCAACCGGTGTAACGACGATCATCAATGCCTTTACGAAGAACATCGACCCGATCATCGAAAAAGAGTAATCGCCTGTAATAGCACCCAACCGGGGAAGCCTTGTGCTTCCCTTTATTAACCGGAACAACAAAAAGAGAGCATCATGATCGAATTTCAATCACTTATGAAGGCCATTCACAAAGGAGTCAAAGACGCCGCTAAATCGGTCGAAGGCGAAACGCTGGACTTTGTAAAACGCTTTTTTGATGAGCAAGACAATGGTAAAGGCAAGGCACCCAGTTACTCGCCAAAAACCTGTGCCATGGAGTTTCCCAGCCGCACTGAACACGGCATAGACACAGTGAGCGCAGAAGTGCCCTTACTGGCGCTGGTGCCCATTTCTTCTCCGCGGATCTCAGAGGTGAAGTTTATCGCTGAGCTGGAGATCTGCAACAATGAGCAAGATCAGTTGATGGTGGCCTTTGCCCGCAGCACGGCCAAGCCTGCCGGGCTGCGCAATAAGCTGATGGGCCAGCAAGAAGCTAGTGAAAACACCGCCAATGCCACCCTGGAAATCACGCTTACTGGCAACGAACCCCCTGAAGGCTTGAAAAAGCTCGTTGAAGGCTACGAGCGCGCGCTCAGAGCGCAAATTCCGGGCTAACCCGCTCAGCGTAAGGATAAAAGTATGAACAGTAATATTGCGTCGCAATTTGCCGGTTTACCTATGAAAGCACTGATTGGTGCGCCACTTAAAGCGGCCACCGATGCCAATGCAATGATAGCCAATGCACAAACTCAGTTTATTTTATCAACCTGTTTTGAAAAAGACCGTCACAACGAAGGGCGCCTGACCCCGGTGATGGTGACATTTACTCTGACCCGCTCGGTGTTGGAAAAAGACGGCAGCGTAAGCAAAGTTCCCTATGAAATGGAAATTGCCATCCCGCTGATGACGCTGATCCCCATAAACTCACTGGCCATTGAAAAATTAACCGTCTCTTTCAGCATGGAAGTGAAAAGTTCCAGAGAAATCAAAAAGCAGACTTCACAGGAGCAAAAACACAATCGCTCGCAGTCTCGCCAGCCCGAGCAAGCCCACGAATTTGAAACAGAGCTGCATGGCTCTTTGGCGAAATCAGGCAGTCAGAGTCAGCAACAATCGGGCTCGGCGCACGCTAACTACGAAGTGATGCTCGAAGCAGGCCAGTTACCTTTACCGCGCGGGATCACTACAATACTCGATATTTTCGCAAAAAACCTGACCCCTTTACCCAGTAAAAACGAGGACTAACCCATGAGTATAAAATCAAAAATTGACTGTCCGGAATGCGGCATGCCTATTCACTTTGAATCCAGCTTACTGCTGGCGGGGCAGGCGTTTTGCTGCGCGAATCCCAGCTGTGGCGTGACCATCTCACTGACTGCGACGGACAAGGAAGTGGTATCTGATGCTTTTGATAAGTTTGAAAAAATGCGCAACGACGCCACCCAGCAAGCGGGTCGCTACGATGCCTGAGCGTGCTCAGCGCCGAAGCCCGGTAGCAAGCTCAGGCTACCGGGCAGACGGCGTTTAATTAAGCACCCGGACCGCATTCCATACAATGCTGGACAATATCCGGACCAAATTTGAGCCTGGCATTGAGGTTTCTCAGCGCAGTACGTAGCCCCTCTTCAATGACCGGGTGATAGAAAGGCATATCCAGCATCTGAGGCACCGTCATCTTATTTTGTACGGCCCAGGCTAGCAGATGCGCGATATGCTCAGCGGCAGGCCCGATAAACTCAGCGCCCAGGAACAAACCACTGCCCTGCTCTGCATACAGGTGCATATAACCCTTATTTTTTAGCATCACGCGGCTGCGGCCCTGGTTTTCAAAGCTCACTTCACCAATGGCAAAGCAGCCACATTTGCCATAGCGCTCGTTTAATTGTTTAAAGCTCTCCCCCACCATCGCAATTTGCGGATCGCTGAATACCGCAGCAATTGGCGCGCGGCGCAGGCCATTGCGCACATCCGGGAAACGTCCGGCATTTTGACCGGCAATCGTGCCCTGATCGGCCGCTTCGTGCAGCAGTGGGATCTGGTTGCTGGCATCCCCGGCGATAAAGATATGGCTGTCGCCACACTGCATGGTATGAGGGTCGGCCAGCGGCACACCTCGCTCATCGAGCTCAATGCCGGTGTTTTCCAGGTCCAGCTTATCGACATTCGGCACTCTGCCAGTTGCTGCCAGCACATAATCAAATTGTTCGGTCTGTGGCTTGCCATCGTGGTCAATGTAGGTCAGTTGTGCTTTGTCGCCAACCTGCTTCATATCAGAGACTTTGGCATCGCTGTCGACATAAAATTCTTCGCCAAACACGGTATTGGCATAGTCCTGAATTTGCGGATCCGTCAGCGGCCCAATGTTGCCCCCGACGCCGAACAACTTAACCTTTACACCCAGGCGATGCAGTGCTTGTCCCAGTTCCAGGCCAATGACGCCCGGGCCAAACACGGCCACAGACTCGGGTAAGTCCTGCCAGTCAAACACATCATCATTAATGATTAAGCGCTCGCCAAAGGCCTGAAAGAAGCCCGGAATATTCGGTCTTGAGCCGGTCGCGATAACAAAGCGTTTGGCGGTGATCACCGTATGGTCGTCAATCTGAACCCGATTGGCATCTAAAAAGCGTGCATAACCCTTGATCCTGTCTTGCTCTGGCAACTCATCTACGGCTTCCAGTACAAAGCCAACAAACCGGTCTCGCTCGCTGCGCACCCGCGCCATTACGGCTTTGCCATCGATTTGTGGCGCTGTGGTATTAACCCCAAATTTCGGTGCTTCGGTTACGCTGTGCGCGGCTTCCGCTGCGGCAATTAACAACTTGCTGGGCATGCAGCCGACACGCGCGCAAGTGGTGCCATACTGACCGGCTTCGATCATTAACACATTATCCGTGGATTGTTTGGCATTTCGATAGGCGCTGAGCCCGGCTGTGCCCGCACCAATCACGACTACGTCAGTTTCAAGTTGTTTCATGTTTTACCTCTGAGCAAAGGGAGTTGAGGGGCTGTTAAGCCCCTTTACAGATGACTTTTTTAGTCCGTGTAGTTACTGCGCGAAGTAGGTCGCCAGGTCGTCTGAACCACCAATGTGTTTACCGCCAATGAATACCTGCGGCACAGTTTCACGGCCAGACAGCGCTTTAAGGCTGGTCAGGGTGGCTTGCTGGCCTAACACCAATTCTTCGTAAACCAGACCTTGTTCGTCCAGCAGGGCTTTCGCCTTGGCACAGAAAGGACAGCCAGGTTTGGTGATGATTGACACTGGCTGCGGTTTTACCTGCTCCGGGTTGATGTATTCAAGCATGGTATCGGCATCTGATACTTCAAACGGGTCGCCCGGTAGATCCGGCTCAATGAACATTTTTTCAATCACGCCGTCTTTCACCAGCATAGAGTAACGCCAGCTGCGTTTGCCAAAGCCCAGCTCTTTTTTGTCTACTAACATGCCCATACCTTCAGAAAACTCACCGTTTCCGTCCGGGATAAGCGTCACGTTTTCTGCTTCCTGATCTTTGGCCCAGGCATTCATCACAAAGGTATCGTTGACAGAGATACAGACGATGTCATCAACCCCATTTTGTTTAAATACGCCAGCCAGTTCGTTGTAACGTGGCAGGTGCGTTGATGAACAGGTCGGTGTAAAGGCGCCAGGCAGTGAGAACACCACAACGGTTTTGCCTTTGAACAGATCATCTGTGCTGATATTTTTCCACTCGTCGTTTTCACGTACCGGGAAAGTGACCTGAGGAACTGTCTGACCTTCGATATTGTTTAGCATAATGTTTGTCTCCTTTGATTTCGATGAAGCCATTATCAGGCTAATCGATTCATTTGTATAATGGGTTAAATTAATTGGTTCGATTGGAAAAATAGAATGAAGCGTCCAGCGTTCAGGCGATGATGCTTTTAGATTAGCCGTAATTACATGAAAGTAAAACGGCATTAAGTGAAAGCAAAGGAAAGGTAACTGAGCTTAGTTATCGGATTGTGCGGGTTGTACAAGTGGTAGCGTCAGGGTCACGCACAGGCCGCCCAGCTTGCTGTGCGACAAAGATAACTGCCCCTGATGCAACTCAGTGAGCTTCTGACAAATCGACAACCCCAGGCCTGAACCGCCCAGATCGCGGCTGCGTGATTTATCGCAGCGATAAAGGCGCTCGGTGAGGCGCGGTAAATCGTCATCACCGACACCCGGGCTGGAATCTTCAAAGTGACAGATCAGATGCTCAGCTTGCTGAGCAATGGTCACACTGACTTGTCCGGGCTTATTGGTGTAGTGGCAGCTGTTGCGTGCCAGATTGTTGAAGATCTGGTGCATCCGGTCTATGTCACAGGCAACTTCCAGTGTGTCGGACAGAGTATTGTGTGTGCTCAGCGTCAGCTCGTGTTGTGCGATTAAAGGCTTAATGGCACTTAGTAATTCATCAAACAGGGCTTTGGCCGGTCGTATTTGCAGGTCCAGTTGCAGGCTGTGTGTGTCTGCCTGTGCCAGTTCATAAATATCGGCTATCAAAGTGTTTAACATAGACAAACGACTTTGCATCAGTGTGTAGGTGGCATCGGGGTCTGTGATCAGGTTGTGTTGTAGTGCCTCAATATTCAGTTTGAGCACCGTCAGTGGCGTTCGCAGCTCATGTGAGACATCCGCCAGCAGCTGTTGTTTGAGGGTCAGTGCCTGGTTGAGTACAGCGGCCTCTTTTTCCATCACTTTACGCTTTTTCAGATGATACAGATAAAACATCAGGAAAAAGTTCAGCAGCACGATAATAGCCGCCGCCAGGACCACGCTTTGCAGCCTGCTCTGACGCTTTTGTTCATCCAGTCCGCTTTGTAGCTGATTGACTTTAAGTGTTTCTAGGTGCAATTCAGCGTCGCGCTTTTTGGCTTCCAGCCGGGTCAGTCGCGATTGCTCAGTTTGCTGCTGTAGCAGCTCAGTTGCGTGCGTCTGAAAGCGCAATGCCGATGTAAAGTCTTGTTGCTGCTGATAGGCAAAGGCCAGCACTTTTGCGGCCTCCACCATAGTGTCATTTGGTTTGGGGTCGAAATAAGGCGCCAGTTGCGCTATCGCCTGGCCCGGATCCTGATGGCTTAAGGCACTGGCATACCAGACCAGGTGTTGGCGATGCAGTGCCTGATTATGCTGCGGATTGATTAACGTCAGACCCTGGCCAATTAAATTAGCCGCTTGCGGGTAGTTGGCTTTGGCCAGCTGAACACGCCCGAGCCCGGCTATGGCCCAGCCCAGATTACGCTTGTGGTCTATGGACTCGCTGATGGCTTTGGCCTGTTCATAAGCCTGGGTTGCAGCGTCTAAATTGGCCAGGTGCAGGTGTTGTTCTGCAATTCGGATCTGATTTTGCCCCATGTACAGGCGGTCATTTGCTTGCTCGTCGTAGCGGTACGATTGTGTGAATGCTTCGAGTGCGGCCTGATGGTCGCCGAAATCCACAAAAATATCAGCCAGACCATAGTAAGTTGAGGACATCATGGCCTGATCTGGCTTACTTTGTTGCCCAAGCCAGGTCAGCTGAGCCTGGCGGCTTTCCAGTGCTCTGTCTAACTGGCCAAAGAGCTTATATATTCGGGCTTGCGTATCAAATGCGGCGTTGTGCAACGGAATATTGTTGTCCTGTTCAGCATAATGTTTTGCCAGGGCAACATGTTCTAGTGCTTTGAGGTTCGGGCTGTCTTTGGCAAGGGCATTGGCAACCATACGATGAGCATGGCTGAGCATGCGCCAGTCTTGCGTACGAGAAAAAAATTCGCTGGCGCTGAGAAAGTGCGCCTGAGCCCCCTGACCATCCCCCAAGCGCAGTGCCAGGTCGCCGCTTACCCAATGGTACTTTCCTAGCATAGAGTCATCGGGGTGTGCGCTCAGATGATTTGCCAGTGCATTTAGTCTGAGCCTGGCGCGCTCATAGTCGTCCAGCCGCACCAGGTGTAATGCCGTGCGATGCAGTACAAAGGTCCGCTGTTGTGGGGTAAGCGATGGATCAGCAAGTAATGCCTCGCCTTCTTCGAGCGCTGCTGTAAAGCTCTTCTTGCCCTTGAGTGGGAATTGCTGCTTATACGCGGCAAAATCTGCGCTGTATGAGGCTGTGGGCCACAGTGCACCAAGGTGAGCAGCAAAGGTTAAGGCGAGTAAATTTTTCAAAATCAGCGTCCGAAAGTATGACACTGAATTTTATGTGCTGCGGATTTAAACGCCTATCCAACTTTTCTATTAAATTGAATAATCCTGCCTAGTACCGCTGTCATGCTGGCTGCGGAACTGGCCAGGAGAGATACCATGCCATTTGCTAAACGCCCGGATAAAAGTGTTAGCGTCGCTGAACCCCAGCAAAAACGCGATCTCCTGCAAAGACATGCTGGAACGGTGCAGGTATTGGCGGGCCAGCTCGGAGCGAAGTGTGCTCAGTACAGACTGAAAATTGGCAGACTCGCTATCCAGTTTGCGTTGTAATGTTCGTTTACTGATAGCCAGCTTTGCGGCAACCTGCTCGGCACTCACCTGCCCCGATGGTAGCAGCTCCATCAGCAGGGCTTTGACTTTTTGGCTCATACTGGCACCGGCATCCAGCTCAGCCAAACGCCGGGCCAGGTCATTTTCAAAAAACGACCACATAGCAGCGTTTTCGGTCAGAAAGGGCCTGTTGGCATCCTCGCTGCTAAACCGTATCGCGACCTGGTTGCTGAGGGTCAGGCGGGTGCCAAAATAGGTGTCAAAATCGCTCTGGTTGTCGGGAAGTTGTGTGACGTACAGGGCTGTGGGCACCAGCTCTGAGCGCGTTGCCAGGCGCGCAAGCTGGGTAAAAAAGGCCAGCTCACACAAGCCCAGCGACTTGGGCAAAGGTTTGTCATACCCATAGCAGTCGAGGCTCAGCAGCAGACCCTGATCATCTTCATGTACGTCCAGCGTGAGCGGCCCTATCAGGGGCTTGTAGCTGCTCAAACGATGCATGGCACTACTTAGATCTGCACTACATAAACAGGCAAAAATGGCCGGGTCGAATGCCTCGACATTCAGGTGCTGCGCCAGTTTCAGCGGCAAGGTTTCACCGAGCTGAGCCTCCATTGCATGCCACAGGTCAAAATACTGAGCCGCATTGACGGAGGTTGGCAAGTTGTGCCACAGATCAGCCGGCAGCTTTGCCTGTTTTAGCAGCAGTGCCGGGTCCAGCTCGAGATCTTTAAACATGATCAGGCAGTGCGGTGACAGAGTAAATTTTGCTGTGCGCTTCATTATTTTTCCATAGTACGACGTGACATAGACAGCACCAGGCGACGAGGCAGCAAAGGCACAATCCAGTTTAACAACAAGCTTAACACAGGCTCATTAAAAGCAAGTAACTGGCCTTTTTGCATGGCCTGATAACCGCATTTGGCCACAGAGCTGGCACTTTTACCTTGCTTAAATACCGCCAGTTCTTCGAGGTTGCCTGTTTTTGCAAATTCAGTCGCTACGGCTCCCGGGCACAAAGCGGTCACACTGATCCCCTTGTCTCTGAACTCTTCAGCCAGCGCTTGCGAAAACGAGGTAACAAACGCTTTGGTTGCGTAGTAAGTGGCTTGTAATGGGCCCGGTATAAATGAGGCCGTTGAAGAAACATTGAGGATCTTGCCGCGCTGGCGGTCTGTCATGTCCTGAACAAAAAGATGGGTCAGCGCAACCAGGCTACTGATGTTTACCTGGATCATTTCCAGGTCTGAAGACAGTTCACGCTGATGGAAAAAACCATGGCCGCCGAATCCGGCGTTATTGATCAGGATATCAACCTCAATACCCTGTTGTTTGGTTGCGGTGTAGATCTGCAGCGCCGCTGCCGGGTCGGTCAAGTCTGCGGTTATGACACTGGCATTGACACCATAGCTTTGTTCCAGCTCTTCTTTAAGGGCAATCAGCTTGTTTTCGGAGCGGGCAACCAGCACCACATCACCGCCCTGCTGCGCATGTAAGCGCGCCAGCTCTAAGCCAATTCCCGACGATGCGCCCGTGATCAGGGCTGTGTTTGTATAAGTCATGATGTCACCTTGTTACCAGAAGTTATGACGTCATTGTAGAAGGTGACGCCTAGTAATTCACTGGCAGAAGGTGACACTTTACTTGCAAAAAGTGACTATCAATCCCGGATATTTACTTCGCCGCGGACCTTTTCGATGCGTTGTCCGCCCGAGGTGTCGCCTGTGATGGTCAGACCGCCCGCCTCTATCACCTCTATGTCGCCGGAGTCATCATCAATGGTGACATGACCTTTAATATTTTGCAGTACCAGGTTGCCACTGCCGTCGTCTACTTTGGCGTTGCCCTGTAAGTCCTTAACACTTACAAAGCCGGAATCATCGCGTAAATCCAGGGTGTTACCGCCACGGATCTCGACATTACCCGAGCCATCCACGATGCGCAGGTCACCACTGAGGTCCATCAGGCTAATGTTGCCGGACTCATCGTCCAGGGTGAGCGAACGTCCGCCAATGATTTGCAGGTCGCCAGAGCCGTCTTCAATGTCCATATCGCCGCTAATATCGGAGATATAGATCTGCCCCGAGTCATCATCGAGTTTAAGCTGACTGCCGCCTTCAATGGTAATGTCGCCAGAGCCGTCTTCGATATCCAGCATACCGCTGACACCACGGATCAGCATCTGTCCTGAACCATCGTCAATTTTGACGTTTGCAGCGCCGTTAATGCTGATATCACCTGAGCCATCCTCCAGCTCGATATCGCCGGTCATGCCGGTGATGGCAATGTCACCCGAACCATCGTCAATATCCAGCATCAGGTGGCTGGGCACGCGCAGGGACAGGTCAATTTTGGGGCTATTGCCGCTGTACCAGACTATACCAACGCGGGCGCTATGTTTTGCAATTAGCTTTGCATTGTTACCGTCCTGTTCAAGGCTAAGCTGATAACTGTGCTCTTTGTCAGTCCGTATCCTGGCATCAACTTCAATCTGGGTAAGGTTGTCGACGCCCACAATATCCAGCGAACCGGCGCTGGTGTCTGCGACCAGGCTGCGCAGTTCGGTGGCGTTGAGGGTTAGGGTTTTTTGAAGTTCCACGTCTGCAACGGTTTTGCTGTGACCGTCAATGTGGATCACACACCCACTGAGTGCCAGTGCAGCGAATAAAGGAGAGAGTTTTTTAATCATGATGCAATTCCAATTTGTTCTTTTTTATATACAGGGAACAAAGCAAAACGGGTGCCAATAAATTAGTTTAATAATATCAGTGGGTTAAAATAATCCAGAATTAAGCGCTGAACATATAGTGATTGAATGTGGTGAAATTCACCAAATAGTGGTGTAACTATTTACAGGCCTAAGGCGAGTATGTCACGGGAATGTCAATTATTGCATTTAGCATTGTCTTTGTACCGAGTGGTGAGTATTGACGAGCAGACTGATGTTAGATTCGATAGTGACCCGGCCAGCACAGGCGCAACCAAAGCGCACACAGCCTCAGACAGGCGTGCCAGACAGTGCGTTATTTTTGGGCACAGGTGCGGCCAGTGCAACCGAGCTGGGAAATTCCGCCTGTGTCATTTGCTGCGACGCCCACCCCTGGCTGCTGATCGACTGTGGCCATGATACGCTGACACGTTATCAACGGGCCTTTGGCAGCCAGTCGTTGCCCCGGGCGGTATTTATCACTCATCTGCACTACGATCATATTGGTGGGTTGGAGCAGTTATATTTTAAGGCCGCTTTAAGTGGCCAGACAGTGCGTTTATATGTGCCCGTACAGTTGATCCAGTCACTGTTTGCTATGCTGGCGTATACCGGCCTGGCAGAGCGTCGCGAAGATATCTGGCATACCTTTGAGTTGCATCCCGTGGGTGAGCAGTTTTTCCATCAGCAGCTCAGACTAAACTGCTATCCTGTTCGTCACCAGGCGCCCGGCAGTGCTTTCTCTTTGCATCTTCCCGGTCGCTTTTTCTATAGCGGCGATACCCGGCCCATTCCTGAGTTGCTGATCCATCAGGTGACGCAGGGAGAGATTATTTTCCATGACTGCGTGGCATCTGCAAATCCCAGCCACGCCGGGCTGGATGAGCTTTTAAAAGAGTACCCGCCAGCAGTCTTAGCCAGGCTCTGCGTATATCATTATCATGGCGCTGACGATATCCACGCGTTTGAACAGGCGGGTATTCGTTATGCCGAACCCCAGCAGCTTATCTCCCTGTGTTAAGCCCCTTTACACTCAGGTGCAGGCTCGCTGGGCGGGCTTAATTTGATCTCGGCCAGCATTTCTTGCTCCTCCTCATCAAAGCCGGTTTCGACAAAGCCAAAGCTGGCATAAAAGTCTTTTGCAACCGGGTTATCGGGTACGTAGCAGATAGCAATTTCTGTGATTTCTCGGTGGCTGCGGATCTCGTCCAGTGCAGCCTGAAGGGCTTGTCTGCCTATCCCCTGCTGCTGATGGGCTTTATCCACCATTAATCGCCAAATTGAAACCCGATGTGGTTGCTCCGTCACCCACATTAGCAATCCGACTTGTTTGCCCTGGTGGCTAATAGCACGTACTTCATAGTCCGGGTTATAGGCGGCCTCCAGTAAGGTCCAGTCATTGGGCGCGACCAGGGGCTTTTGTTGCTCGTGCAGTTCAAGGTCGCCCAGTCGTTCGAAATTCTTCTGCCACACGGTGCTGAGATACACTTCAGGCAAGGGCTTATCATTGTGCCATTCCATCAGGTAGGCGGTGTCATTCCAGCGCCCCTTATATTCAAATGACAGCTGGCTGAGCAGGTTGCGCATTCGCTCGTTGCCTTCGACATACACAGCTGAAATAACCTGACAATCCGACTTGGCTCTAAGCTGTAATAGCAATTGGTGCAATGCCTGAGTGGCAAAGCCCTGGCGCCGAAAGCGTTTGTCTATTACCAGCTGAGTGATGGTGTATTCATGTTGGGTGCCTTCGGGCTCCATGGGATGATATTGAATAAAGCCGATCAGGGTTTGCGCGCGGTAGATCAGCAAATTTCGGTAGTATGGAAAAAACGCGGATTCGGCCAGGGCTTCGGCCGGTGAAGCGATAAAACTCAGGTCGTCTGGCAGTAGTTGCAGTGCAAATACTTCACTGTAATTGTCTTTGTTCGCTGCTTTTAATGTGATCATGGCTACTCCTTTTTTCCTTATATGGGTCCTTAGTCGCTTAAACCAAGCGCATTTTGACTTTTCTTGCACTGTCTAAAGATTAAACGTAAGTGTTTGTATTATATGAATGCACGTGTTAAACGCTGAGATTAACCTGATTTTTAGGATAATATTTGCACGATTTACTGGTGTTTTGGGTAATTTTTTGCTATCAATATTACTACTTTTGGTTGTAGCGCTTTCTCTGTAATTAATACTTTTGTGGTTTTGGTCATCAGGGGAGTTCGGGAGGAGTTAATCATGTTGTTTTCACAGTCAGGCCGTACCGGTCATAATCAGTGTTCACTGTTTTTCATCACGATTGCCACCATCCTGTTATTTGCTATCACACTTTGGCTGGCCTGAAAGGTAAACCCCCACGGACGGCTTGTCTGGCCTAAGTTTGAGCCGTTACACGAACTTGATCCGTTACGTTAATTACATGCTGCAACATGTTTCCTTCCTCTGCTACCTGAATATATTTAGTTATATTTCCTGCAAAGTACGTTAAAATACCCTTTTATGTGATTGCGCCAGCCAATATGCTGAGCTTTATTACATGTCGTGTAAAAGGGCTCCACAGTCCTTTAAAAAAGTAACTGCTCTGTTCAAAGGAAAATTATGCAACTAGTTGATTTAAAACCCGATGATCCAAGTGTTAGAGAACTATTTGCAGAAATTGACCGCCTGATGAATACCCTCTATCCCATTGCCAGTGATCAGTCTTTGGCACTCGAAGAGCTCAATCAACCCAATGTGCGGGCCGTGGGGCTGCGTAACGAAGAGGGCATAGTGGCGTGTGGCGCTATCGTTAAACAATTCGATAAAACCTTGTACGGTGAAATAAAGCGTTTGTATGTCAAACCTCAGTACCGTGGCAAGGGCTTGTCCAAACGCATAATGCAAATTTTGCTGCACTACGCGGGCGATGCACAAATTCCCCTGATCCGCCTGGAAACTGGTGTAAAGCAGGAAAAAGCCATCAACCTTTATGAAAGCCTGGGCTTTGAACGCTGTGAGCGCTTTGGTCTGTACCGTGATAACCCGCTCAGTGTCTTTATGTCTTTGTCATTAAATAAAGAGTAATCAAACTCGTACTCCTCACAATCGACTTTTTCACGGTTATAGTCTAATTTTTAGCTAATAAGTGGATCAGTTAGGGAGTAACGGGTGAAAATCTTGGTTGTCGATGATATGACTTCCATGCGTCATGTGATGATAAGCATGTTACGCAGGTTGGGCTTTACAGACATAGACGAAGCCACCGATGGAAAGCGGGCACTGGAATTACTCGACAAAAAAACCTATGAACTGGTTGTATCCGATCTCAACATGCCGCACGTAGACGGGCTTGCACTGTTACATGAAATCCGCGCCAAACCTCCCCTAAAAGATATCAAAATTCTGATGGTCACCTGTGAAAATGGTCGGGACCGGGTACAGCAGGTGTTGCTACAAAAAGTCGATGGCTTTGTTATCAAGCCATTTAGCCTGGCAACGCTGGAAAAACAGTTAAGAAAAATGAAGTTGTTAGACGCTATTGAATAGCGGGCAGGAAAAAGCCCCATAATCATGGGGCTTTTAAGACGTTATAAATTATTTCTACGAATTATTTCTACGAATTACTTCTACGAATTACTTCTACGAATTACTTCTACGAATTACTTCTCAGAGTTAACCGGGAAGCCACGATCTAACATCAGGGCTTCGACCGCTGCGTCGCGACCACGGAACTTACGATACGCCTCAGCCGGATCCATTGCGTTGCGCACTGAGAACAGGTAGTTCACCAGGCGATCCGCCACTTCTTCGTCATAGAACCCACCCGGTGCACTGGCAAAGGCCTGGGCCGCATCAGATGTAAGTACTTCTGCCCACAGGTAACCGTAGTAGCCTGCCGAGTAGCCTTCACCCGAGAAAACATGGCCAAAGTGGGTAGTGCGGTGACGCATTACAATTTCAGATGGCATGCCGATAGCCGCCAGTTGAGCTCTTTCGAATTCAACCGGATCGCCGATCTTAGCTGGATCTGTGGTGTGGAACTTCATATCCATAATGGCCGACGCCAGGTATTCTGTGGTGGCAAAGCCCTGGTTGAAGTTAGCCGCTTGCTTGATTTTGTTGACCAGTGATTTTGGCATAGGCTTGCCGGTTTCATGGTGTACCAGGAAGCGTTCGATCACTTCATCAGTGACCAGCCAGCGCTCTAGCAGCTGTGACTGGAACTCAGTGTAGTCGCGCACACCCGAGTTTGAGCCTGGGTATTTTACTTTAGAAGACAAAGAGTGCAGCGCGTGACCAAACTCGTGGAAGTAAGTTTCCGCGTCATTCCAGGAGATCAGGCTCGCCTGACCCGCTGGTGCTTTAACGAAGTTTGAGTTGTTCGAGCTCAGCACGTTGGTTTTACCATCAAACGTGGTGTGGCTACGGTATGAAGTAGCCCAGGCGCCGGAACGTTTACCCTGACGTGCAAACGGGTCTAAGTACCAAAGGCCAATGTGTTCGCCGCTGGTTTTATCGGTCACTTCCCAGACGCGTACATCTTCATGGAAGACCGGTACTGAGCCTTCTGGCACCTCAGTGAACTCAAAGTTAAACAGGCGGCCTGCGACGTAGAACATGGCTTCACGTAGCTTGTCCAGTTGCAGGTATTGTTTGACTTCATTTGAGTCAAGGTCGTACTTGGCTTTGCGCACTTTCTCAGAGTAGAAACGATAGTCCCATGGCTCAATCTTGATGTTTGCACCTTCTTTGTCTGCCAGAGCCTGCATATCGGCAACTTCTTCTTTGACGCGGGCAATGGCTGCTGGCCACACCTTATTCATCAGCTCCATGGCATTTTTAGGATCTTTTGCCATGCGGTCTTCAAGACGCCATTGTGCATAGTTCTCGTATCCCAGCAGTTGCACGCGTTCGTGACGTAAGGTCAGGATCTCATTAATGATGGCCTTGTTATTGTGCTCACCGGCATTGTTTCCGCGGCTGTAGTAGTTTTGCCATACCTGTTTGCGTAACTCACGCTCGGTGGAGTACATCAAAAACGGATCCATAGAAGAGCGAGTGTTGGTGACCGCATACATACCTGGTTTACCGCGCTCTTCAGCTGCTGCGGCGGCAGACGTGATATAAGACGCTGGTAAACCAGAAAGCTGGTCTTTGCTCAGGTAAACGACGTAGCCCTCTTCGTCGGCCAGTACATTGTTGGCAAAGTCTGCGTGCAGCTTGGATAGTGCAAGGTTTATTTCGGCGTAGCGTTTTGCCGCTTCTCCTTCCAGCGTGGCGCCGTTACGGGCAAAGCTGTTGTACTGCAACCAGGTGATACGCTGCTCTTCTGCGCTCAGCTGTTTGAATTCAGGGCTTTCATAAACGGTTTTAATACGTTCGAACAAGGCCTTGTTTTGGGTGATCTGAGAGCGGTACTTGGCATATTTTGCCATCAAACCGCCCTGCATTTTACGAAACTCAGGTGAAGAGTTGTTGGCGCTCCAGATACCGTAGTAGGTAAAAAAGCGATCCAGCGCCTGACCTGAACGCTCCATGGCAACTATGGTGTTGTCAAAGGTTGCAGGCGCGGTGTTATTTGCGATCTGGTCAATTTCGCTCAGGTGATCCGCCAGTGCAATGTCCATCGCAGGCTCGAGATCTTTAAGCTGGACTTTATCAAATTGAGGTACGCCCTGATAAGGTCCGGAAAATGGCTGTAAAATGGGGTTTTGATACTGTTTCTCGGCAACTGTTACCGCGCTTTCGCTGCTTTGCTGTGTGCTGCTGCATCCCGCCAGACCGATCATCACAGCAGCGCTCAGTAGTGTTAGTTTAATTTTCAACATAGTTGGTTTTCGCTTGTTGTCATTTTGATTACAGCATACTAAAAGACAACTTTATGAAAGTGCAATCAGATCTCGATTAATCGCCAAAATCAAAGTGTAAATAGGTATGAATGGTTAAGATCTGCGCTACACTATGGGGGCTCAACAACTTTCTTATTCTGGATCATTCAATGGAAATCGGTATTTTTATTTACGATGGCGTTGAAGTGTTAGACTTTAGCGGCCCATTTGAAGTGTTCAGCACGGCAGCTCGTTTTGTGGACGAGCCCGTAAATATCAGTTTGATTGCACCGAGCCATGCGCCCGTGAGTTGTCGCGGTGGCTTGTCTGTCAACCCGCATTACAGTATCCATGGTCATCCCCGATTTGACTTACTGATAGTCGCAGGCGGTCAGCATCAGCATGTCCTTAACAATACCTCGGTGCTGGCCTGGCTGGCTGAAACGGCGACGCATACCCGCCGCTGCGCCTCTATTTGCACCGGTGTGTTTTTATTCGCCGAGGCGGGGCTGATTGACGGTAAATCGGTGACCACGCACTGGGACGACCTGGCGCAGCTGCAAACCAGTTACCCGCATCTGAAAGTGTGTCAGGATAAACGGTTTGTGATGGATCAGAATTTTACCAGCTCGGCGGGGATCTCCGCAGGCATAGATATGAGCCTTGAACTGGTAAAAGTACACTTTGGCAAAACGCTGGCAATCAAAACTGCACAGCAAATGGATTATAACTGGCTCTAAAGTGGCATAGATAGCGCGGTGTCGTAAAGCCAGTTAATGACGGGGCCCTTTGCCTTATCCCTGCGCCTGACCAGGCCCATATCAACGGTCAGTGAGCCGGGAATATGCCGAGTAGAAAGGGTGATAACGGCCTCATTAAACCAGTGGGACTTAACCACATGCTCTGGCACCAGCGCCCAGCCTACGCCGCGTAAAACCAGCCCGGCGATATAGTAATAACTGTCGATATGCCAGTGAAAGGAGGAAATGGCCTGAGACTGGCTGTTGCCAATACGGTCTCGGATCACCAGCTGGCGATACTGATTTAACTGCTCAACCGTTGGCTGTGGACAGGACGCCAGCGGATGCTCAGGGGCCACAATCAGGCGCTGCTCAAAACTGCCCAGAGGGGTAAAATCCAGACTCTGAGAGAGCGGTTTTTGATGAAACAAGATCCCCAAGTCGGCTTTTTGTTCATCAACCCATCCGGCAATATCGTCCTGTGAGCCGTTTAATATAGACAGTTTTAATAACGGAAACTGCTGCGACAGCTGCTCGAACAGGGTCTCAAATGCATTGATTGGCACGGCCTCATCCATGGCCACGGTCAGCGATACCTCCTCGCCGCAGCTCATTGACAGCGCCCTGGACTGTAATCTCTGGCACTGCATTAGCACGGCTTCTGCTTCTGCGAACAGGTCATGTCCCGCTGCATTTAACACGGGCAAGCGGGCGGAGCGATCAAATAGCTCAAAACCCAGGTCGGTTTCCAGGTTGGCAACGGCCGTGCTTATCCGGGATTGCGCTTTGCCCAGTTTGCGAGCGGCGGCAGAAAAAGATCCGGTTCTGGCAGCACATACAAAGGCTTCCAGTTGATCGAGTGTCCAGTGCATGAGGGTCTCCAATGTATCCGAAAAACGGATAGTAACTAACTTTTATTCATCCGGTAGTTAAGCATAATAGCGGGTATTAGCAGTGAGTGGGGAATTTTATGCAAACGCACAACGTGGAGCTTACACAGCTCAGCCAGGATCAAAAAGGTCCGGCGGAGCAGCGCAGCGAGTCGGTAGCCCGAACGTTCTGGCGCTATACCATACCAGCTATCGCAGCCATGATGGTGAATGGCTTATATCAGGTTGTAGATGGGGTTTTTGTTGGTCATTTTATCGGAGCCGATGGCCTGGCCGCCGTGAATATCGCCTGGCCTGTGGTGGGCCTGATAGCCGGCCTGGGTACGCTGGTGGGGATTGGAGCCGGCAGTTTACTGTCGCTGTTTCGCGGAGCGAAAGACCCTGTACAGGCCAAGGCGGTGCTGGCAACCAGTATCTGGCTGCTGCTGATACTGTCATTCACAACCAGTCTGGCGCTTTATGCCAGTGGCAGCCTGTTGCTTGATCTGCAAGGGGCCAGTGGCGAGGTACTGAGGTTTGGCCACAGCTACCTGTCTGTATTCGGCTGGGGGGCTTTGGCCACTGTGGCGGCAGGAGCGTTGCCTATGCTGATCCGCAACGACGGCAGTCCGGGTGTGGCAACGCGCCTATTGATTTTGGGGGCATTGTCCAATATTGTCCTCGACTATGTTTTTATTGTGCTGTTTCAGTGGCAGCTTGCAGGAGCTGCGTGGGCCAGTGTGGTATCACAATCTCTGGTGGGTATACTCGCCCTCAGCTACTTTTGTTCGGACAAAGCGCGCGTCAGGCTCTCATTAAGCGGGTTAACCTTCTCTGTGCAGCTTGCCGGTCGAACCTTAGTTCAGGGGGCGTCAGGGCTTGTGATGTTCCTGTATTTTGCCTTTATTACGGCGCTTCACAACAAGCAGTTGCTGACTTACGGTGAGCCCTTGCATGTTGCAGCGTTTGCACTGATTGGCTACATCGGTGTGATTTATTACTTCTTTGCCGAAGGGGTAGCCAGTGGGATGCAGCCGCCGGTAAGTTATTACTATGGGGCAGGGCAAATAGAGAAAATCGCTGCGACGTTGAAACTGGCCTGTCAGGTGAGCCTGTCGGTTGGGCTGGCAATAGTGCTTTTTCTGAATGTCTTTCCTGAGGCTGTGGTGGCCTTGTTTACTCAGGAGCAGGCGCTGCTCGATGAGGCGCAACGCGGTGCCCGCCTGCACTTGTCCATGGTGTTTCTGGATGGCTTTATTTTTCTTGCCGCCATGTACTATGTGGCGCTCGATCAGGGGGCAAAATCTTTACTGATCTCACTGGGTAATATGGCCATTCAGGTGCCGTTTTTATTCCTGCTGCCGCAACAGTTTGGTATAGACGGGGTCTGGCTGTCGGTACCTGTGTCTAACCTGGTACTGACTCTGATTGTTGCACCTATGTTGTGGCGGGATTTGTCGCGGTTAAATCACAGCTCAGTAGTTAGCAGCTAAAAAGGGGGTGGCAACCCCCTTTACATATTACAGCAGCCGCCGCTAACACAGGCGGTTTAAAATGCTTTCTGATGGGCTGTTTTCAGTGCTACTTCTTCCGCGTAGTTATATCAATATATCAAAGCAGATCACCAGTTCGGAATTATTTCAACCGGCTGACGTAATCACTCCTATGGATTAGGTGTTTATGTGGGTTAGTATTGCTGGCAGGCCATAAACTTGCAAAGAGGGAAATAACCATGAGCACAAAGACGTTGCGTGCTGTTTTTCTGGCGTCAGCCCTGGTGTCTTTGGCGTCGGGCTGTCAGAGTACGGGCAGTGAACGCCGGCTGGCACAGTTTAAAGCGGGTTCCCAGCAAGCCTGTTATGACAGAGCCACGCAGCCCTATACATTTGTGGTCGACGCGCATGCGCACTTCCGTCCTTTTGGTGGCGAGGCGGTGCCTTACTCCGAATTGATCGGTTATTTTCAGCCCGCCGGTGTGTTGTTTGTTAATGTGTTCGGTATAGGGCAAATGTTTAGTGCACAAAGTGGCTGTCAGCGCTTTTCATTGTGTCCGACGGGCGAAATCAGGCCAACCATCAGAAATGATATTATCAATGGGTCTAACGCGTTATTGCACCCAAATAACGATCTACATCTGACGTTATCCATGAGTTTTGCCGATCTCAGTGAGCCGCAGGATGTAGTGCAAAAGATGGATTTACTGGACGATGAATTTGGACCGGCATTTACCTGGATGGGAGAGGTGAACCTGGTGAAGCAAGCCTTATTCAAGCACGCTCACCGGGCAACGGAGCCTGCACATATTGCTGACTGGACCCCGTTTATGGCCAGACTCAGAGCGCCTGAAGGGGGCAGGGCACCCATGCCTTTATCTATCCATGCTGATATTGGCTCAGATCAGGAACCCACTCAGTATTTACACCTGATGGAAAATGTACTAGCCCGCTACCCGGATAATCCGATTGTCTGGGTGCATATGGGATTATCGCGGGAACAAACCCGGATGGACCCGCAGCAGCATATCGCGATATTGTCGCGTCTGCTGGATGCTTACCCTAACCTGATGCTCGATATCTCGTGGCGGGTGTTATACGAGGCCTACTTCCGTGATGCGGCGATTCGCGCGCACTATGTGGCGTTTTTTAATCGTTATCCAACGCGTATTCTGACCGGCAGTGATTTTGTCGCGGCAAAAGGCTATAAGCTGCGGGACTATCAGCGTGAAGTCGAGATCAACAGTCGCATAAACCAGTACCTCAGTGATGAGGCCTTTCGGCATATTGCCCTTGGACAAAACTACTTTGATTTGTTAGAGCTGGACTATCAGGCTCCCGAGGTTTGCCAACAGTCGCGGCTTTGATTTAAAAGGCCTTGTATAACAAGGCCCAATGTAAAAGGGATCACAGACTGTGTAGTTGCTGCAATGCCATGTCCAGGATCACGTCTTTACTTTGAGCATGATCTTGTTGTTCGATGATGATATCCGGCATAAAGGCCTCTCTCGGCGTGCCATTGATATGATAGAGCTTTTCTCTGGGTAACATATAGCTGAGCTGGCTGTGCGGCAGGGTTTCACTATAGATGGCACCGAGTAGTTGTGACATTTGTGTGCCGACTACCGTTGCCCGATTCATTCCATGCAACCCTATGGTCAGGCCCTCTCCCATGCTGCCGGTCCACTTGTCGCACAGTACAATTAATGGCTTGTCGTACTGAAAGTCGCCACGGGGAAACACAAATTCCTGCCATGCACGCTTCACCCCAAACTCTCGTTCGATAGAGACTAACTCATGTGTCTGATATGCCTGACGAGTTTTAATAAAGCGACTCATAATGCCTCTTGCCACTTCGGTATTGCCGCCACTGGGCGTGTGGCGTAAATCGAGGATCATGGCCCGGGTATCTTTCAACTGCTCCATTGCCTCGTCAAAAGCGCCGATTAGCGCATTATTGCCCAGGCTGTTTTCCGGGCGAATATAGCCCACTGTGCCAATACGCTTTTGCGTCAGCAGGGGTTTTTCTGCAATCACATCTTTTACAATGGCTTCAATATCCAGCAGCTTTATTTCGGTCTTACCCTGCCAGCGAACTTCCAGCGAGAGAGTTTCATTACGTTTACCCGTCAATAGCCGGTTAAGTGTCCAGCTGCTTGCAGTATCTAAGCCTGAGACGTTGGCCCTGGCAATGGCTTTAGCAATGGGTACGCCATTGAGGCGTAAGATCTGCATCCCCGCGCGGAAGCCCTGTTGATAGGCGGGTCCCATAAATGGCACTGCGGTGATGATGGCTTGCTCGTTTTGCCACACCCCCCATAAACCACTGGCTGTGGGCATTGGCAGATAATAGTCGGACGGCCTGGGCGTTACATCTGCATGATGATCATACCAGTGCTCCAGGCAGTGGTTAAGCCGCGCAGATAGCTGTATCTTGTCTTTAAGCTCAGTACTTTGATGACGAACACATTGCTCAAAGGTGGCAAAGTCAGTCGGCTTTTCATCGCTGTAAGCGTAACCGAGCCGGACATAATCAATAAAGCTCTGAAGATCCTGTTGTATTTGTGTGGGTGTAAGAAGATTTTGCTTATCATCTGTTTTAGTAGAGGCTGAAGCATTGCTCATGCCACAGGCTGCCAGAAGTGTTGCGACGAGTAGTGAACGCATGACTATCCTTAATGTTGTTGGTTTTGTTATTTGCCTGTCAGTCGCTCTTCATATTCGTCCTGCAATTGCTGGTAATCATGTATCGACAGCTCAGCGCTTTGATATTGACGCTCCAGGATCAGTAATTGCTTGATATAGCGCATACTGGCAATAAAAGTTTCAGGTTCAACCTTTTTAGAGCGCTGCAAGATGATCAGATGTTCATTGAGTTCGCTTAACCCTTCCAGGGAAAGGTTTTTGCTGACCAGATTCTGAGTGAGCATATTGTCCAGGTACTGGGGGTAAACGAGTGGATTGCGGGCAAAAAATGCTTGCTTGTCGCCATATTCTTCGATGTTTTGCTGGTAGGCCTCATGAAGGAGGATACTATAATCCAGGCTTTCCTCAACGACGGCTTCTGCAGCGTGGAGCACCTTAATCAGATCTTTGATTTCTTTTCGATCTGCGTCGTAATTACTGATCGCAATTGCCAGTAATACACCCACTAAGGTTGCAATTAAAGTCAGGATAAAATTACAGGCGACCTCGTAACGGTGGGTAAAGGCCTTAAACCTGGAAGTGAACAATAGGGCGCTGAGAGCCAGCAATACGAGTGTTAGAATGATGTACAGCATAATGGGACATTTTTAGTTGTTATATGCGTAAGATATTGACTTTGTGTATGAAGTGCAACCAAATGACAAAAAGAGGGTGAAGTTTGCCTGGATGGCGATTGGTAAGGGCTTCACCCTGCTCGCAAATCTAAAGTCGTTGTGCCGTCTTGCCATTTGCGTGTGTATCCAGCCACTGAACCAGGGTGTCCAGCGCGCCGGGCGCGAAATCATCGGCAGTTAAATACAGTGCGGCCCGCATTGGCAAGTCGGTCTTGAGCAGGCTGTGGGATGCGTTACTGATCACCTTCTGCTCCAGCGTATCTGCTGCGCCCACTGTGCTGGCAAACACTTGCTGGCTGTGCTGCACATCTACCCGGATATCTGAATCGCCAAACAGCGCCAGCATAGGAAACTGAATATGCGCAAACCCTCGACTGACGTCCGCGTCGATATTGGCACGCACAAAATTGAATCTGGCTTCATCCTGTATTGGCTTTGCCATAAACGGATGCTGGTGTAAGTCACTGCCCTGGTAGTCGTCAAATCCGGCCTTGATCAACTGGTATTCCAGCTCATTCAGCTGAGCAATTTCCTGCCAAATGCCGTCGTCGTTGGCATGGATCTTTTCTTCTTCTATCAGGCGCAGCCACATCGTGTACTGGCTTTGCTCTCGCCAGTTGGCGGCGCCTCCCACCAAGGCGGCAAATTTTATCTCTGGCTCATTGCTCAGCTCGGCCAGCACCCAGCTTGCCTGGCTAAAGCCAAGCACGCCTATCGGGTTATTCGGGTAGCCATTTTGCCTGAGGTAGCGAATTGCACTGCGCACTTCCTCTGCGCGCTGTGGCATTGTTTGCGCCAGCCAGTCACCGCTTGAATGACCAATGCCGGGTTTACTCCACGACATAGTGGCATAACCTTTGTTTGTGAGTGTTGTGATAATAGGCTCGAAGTAGCCTTGGGCGCTGTGATCCATTGCGCCATCACCATGTACAAGCAGGACAATGGCATCCTGGCTCTGGTGTTTTTTGGGAGTGACCAGTCGGGCCTCTAACGTGTTGGTGTTGGCATTGAATGCGATAACGCGGTCCTCCAATTGCTCCTGATTACTGTTATGACAGCCACTGAGTAAACCCAGCGCCATACAGGCGCAGGTAATCAATGCAGCAGTACTCCATCTGGACATAATGATCTCTCCTTTAATTAGAATGCGAAACGTTCAACAGACTCCTACCATATAGAAAGCCTCGCAAGATGGGTGTAAAGCCGTGTGGAAAGTTGTAATTGGCTGTAAGAATTAAGCCTGGGTAAAGGCGGGTGGCCTGTCGTTGGAATGTTATACTTTTGCTGTACAGCAAAAGTGTTTATCAGTCTTATCTATTATCATTCTTTGAGAAATAATCTACAGTGAGTACTCACAGCGCGTTGCTGATAAAACGTACCGGCATTGCGCGTTCGATCACATCATTCAGGAGGATAACATGAAAAAAGTACTCATACCGGTCACAAACCACGCCACCTTAGGTGACACAGATCAGGCAAATGGTACCTATGCCCCTGAGCTGACCCATGTTGTGCACGTATTAAAAGCGCAGGGCATTGGCTATGAACTGGCGTCTATTCAGGGTGGTCATGTGCCTTTATATGGTACTGACGCCGAAGGCGACGAGGTGAACCGTCAGATGCTCGAAGACGCTGAGTTACAGGCAAAAATTGCCAATACTTTGAGTGTGTCTGAGCTGAATATCAGCGATTATGATGCCATCTTTTATCCCGGTGGCTTTGGACTGCTCAGCGACCTGGCCACCGATGAACAGTTTGCCACGCTGGCGGCAACGCATTATGAAGCCGGTGGAGTAATTGCTGCGGTGTGTCATGGCCCGGCTGCCTTGTTACCCATTACGCTGAGTAATGGTGAGCCCCTCATTGGCGATAAATCGGTGACCTGTTTTACCCGTGAAGAAGAAATTGACTTTGGTACCATCAGTAGCATTCCGTTTTTGCTGGAAGAAGCCATTGCCCGCAAAGCGGCGCAGTACCGTAAGGTTCAGCCGTGGCAGGAATTCGTGATTGAAGATGCGGGCCTGATCACCGGGCAGAACCCAGCCAGCGCACATGCCGTGGGCGTAGCTCTTGCTCAGCACCTTAAAACACATTAATTGAAATGACACGCTGGTCGTTTCTTCGAAGATACGGCCAGATTGCTTAGATAAGGACCCCAGGAAGTTATGATCAAGGTACATCACCTCAACCAGTCGCGCTCGACCCGCGTTTTATGGCTGCTCGAAGAGCTTAAGTTACCCTATGAAGTCGTGCATCATGCGCGTGATCCCCACACCAGATTGGCGCCTGCCAGCCTCGGCCAGGTCCACCCGCTGAACAAAGCGCCGGTCATTGAGCACAACGGCGTGGTACTGTGTGAATCCGGTGCGGTTATGGAATATTTGCTGGATCAAGCCGGCACAACCAGTTTACGTCCGCACAAGAGCGATGCGCACTATTACCAGTATCTCGAATGGTTGCATTTTGCAGAAGGATCGCTGGCTTTGCCTGTGATAGCAACTTTGCTGATGGGGATGGAGCAGCGTGACGGCAGCGCCCCGATGGACGGGTATATTGCCAAAGAGCTGGCACTGGACCTGAGTTACATTGAAACAACGCTGGCACAACAGACATTTTTTGCAGGCGAGCAGTTTAGCGCTGCCGACATCATGATGACCATCACGCTGGAATTTGCCGCGAACCTGAAGCTGTTGGATGATAAACCAAATATCCAGGCCTATCTGAATAAAGTACAAAGCCGCGAGGCTTATCAGGCAGCCAGAGCGCTTGGATAGTCAGCCATATTGAGCTGCTCGAGAGAGCAGCTACTATGCTGTTTGATTGCCACAGTGGCAGTGATGCGCATTACGACCAGCGTCTGTTAGCTGGTCTGCGTCTGTACTTTATACCTGTCTATTAATTCGTCCATATCCATCGCTGCTTCGGCAATATTGGCCGCGGCAACCGCTATTTGCTCAGCGCCTGTCACGTTTTCGGTGGCCTTGGCAAAAATCTCCACTATGTGTCTGCTCACTTCGTCAATGGCATTACTCTGTTGCTGCGTATTCACCGATACGGAGTCGGTAACCGATTCCACTTGCTTGGCCTGATCGACTATCTTGCCCAGTGCTATTTTGATTTGCTCTGCACGCTCGGCAGCATGCATAGCATTGTCTTTGCCTTGAGTGATCACATCTGATGCCGACTGAGCACTACTTTGCAGCTCGCTGACCAGTGCTGAGATTTCTTCGGTGGATTGCTGAGTACGACTGGCAAGGCTGCGCACTTCATCGGCCACCACGGCAAATCCCCGGCCTTGCTCTCCGGCCCGGGCCGCTTCAATGGCGGCATTCAGCGCCAGCAAATTGGTTTGCTCTGCGATGCTTTGGATCATATCAACCATGCTGGAAATGCTGCCAACGCGCTCGTTCAGGGCATCTACCGAGGCGGCGGATTTTTCCATGTCGTAGGAGGCCTGCTGGATCACTTTGACAGCGTCTGTGACCACCTTCTGACCATTGACCGACTCCTGAGAAACAGACTTCGCCACCGCGGCATTTTCCAGCATTGAATTCGCGATCACCTGAATATTAGCGCTCATTTGCTCCGCGGCAGAGGCGATAGTCTGGACACCGGATTGCTGCTCCACCAGATTTGTCTGGCTTTGGCTGATGGCACAGGCGGTTTCGTGGGTCGAGGTAGCAATTTTATGTGAGGCTCGGCCAAACTCAATCAGGTCGTCTTCAAATTGTTGGGTTAGCCGGTTGATATCTTTGGCTGAGTTACCCAGGTCGTCTGAACTCAGGATCGAGATTTCATGGGCCAGATTACGATTGTTAATGGCGATGGCTATGCCCTCGGCTATTCTGGCTGCTTGTTGATGGCGCAGGCGAATAGAGATGAACAGGGCTGCTGTGATCAGCAAACCTATCACCAGAATAATCAGTTCGACCACCAAGATGGTCACCGCCGTTTCCTGAATGTCTATGGCAGTTTTATCAACAAGTGTTAAGGCTTTTTCCTCGGCCTCTTTCAGGGCGTTAATACGCCGCGTGGCCGCTTCAAACCAGGCTTCTGGATCTTGCCCAAACCCAGAGTCGCTGTCAGCGACAATGGCTCTGAAGCGCGCAACGTCGCGCATGGCACTTGAATTTAAGGCACTTTCAAACATGGTTCTCATTATTGGCGGCGAGGCTTCTAGTGCTTCCGCAAGATAGACCTCTTGCTTGGTCAGCAATTGGGTGTATCTGGTTCGTAGTGCAGGTGTAAACTGGTCTTTTGCAAAAGTGTTCGACAAGACGGCCCGCTCAATACCAGCAGACTCTTTGGCGCTGGAAAAATTATAAATGGCCATCAGCTCGGTCGAGATAACATGATCTTTGCTCAGCCTTGCTGCGGTGATGACTATATGCAAGCCCTGATTATTGATGTCGGTGTAATATTTCAGTGCGTCGGGTAGGCTCATGGAGAGCGAGCTTACGCGTTGGCGAACACTCTCCAGTTGGTCAAATTTGTTTAAAAATGTTTCGAGCTCCCGCTGCATGGGTTGTGACAGCGTCCAACTTTTAGCCTTTTTTCTCAGATTAGATAATTGGTCGTCGGTCAACCGCCGTTGTTGCGTTAGGTTGCTTTTAAACTGACTGCCACCGGAGCCGATAAATCCGGCAGAGGCACCACGCTCTTTTTGCGTTTCATGCACCAGGGCAAGTACGGCATGGCTTGAGAAGGCATTATATTCTGCGTCATAAGCATCGTTCATACGCTTGGCTGCGGTCGATACGTCGTAAAAAATAACGCCGCCCAGTAACAGGCAAGGAAGAAGTACGACCAGGGTAAGGTGGCTGGAAATGGTTTTTGCTATTGTTCTCAGCATACACGACTCACTTTTTGGGGTTAAAGCGTAAGCAGCTTACTAAATATAGTGCGATGCATCTGGTTTAGATCACTTTTAAACCACACTATTGCATAACCCTTTGATTAAAAACTAGTGAATTTATAACATTTAACCAGAAAAAATTACGATGTTTCTGGTTTGTATACTAACAATGCCACTTCAGCGCCATTTCAGGACGTGAACACACTGAGTGTCGCAGCACAAGATGAACTGCGACAGTTGATCATTAGCGCATTGTTATTTCCAGCTGTTGATTTGGCTGTGTGATCCGTACTGCCAGTTGTCCAAACTGTGGCGCACCTGTCGGGCGTGCATTATTGCTGAAGCCATAGGGTTCTAGGGGCATGCCAAAGCGGTTGCGGTTTAACCTGCCGTCATTATTCAGGTCCTGATAGACCATAAAGCTGTACTGGCCAGGCTCTATGCCGCGCAATGTCAGCTCTGGGTTGGCGTTCGAAACCTGCTGCTGGGCGACGCGCCAGGCCTGATGTTGAATAAACCCTGCCGGAGAATCATAGGCAACCAGCTTTAAGGTGCCAGACTGATGTGCAAGGCCGCTAAACGTGATGGTCAGGTCTTGCGCCATCGCGCTGGTCGACAGTGCGGCGAGGATGCAGGCAAGTGCGGTGGTGCGAGTCAGATGTTTAGTCATGTTAGTTATCCTGTGCTGAATTATTGTGTTGATGGGATAACTTTACGAAAAGGGTGGGGTGATTGCGTGTGTGATCTGTCATGAACATGGCATGACAGATGTCATTACTGCGCAAATGGAGCAGTTAACCTGGCCGGGCAAACTCGCCAATCTGGCAAGGGGCTTTACACTTGCTAAGGTTGCAACAAGGTTTTGTGCCAAACCCCCTGTTCGTATTGATAGAATTCGCGCAAGTGAAGCCTGCTTTGTGCAAAGGTCAGAAACTCAATGCTGAGTGGGTGGATAATAAAGCCGCCCCAGTTGTCGGGCAATGGGATCGCTTGTTCCTGATATTGTATGCCAAGCGTTTTAAGCGCATCCTCGATGGACTGCATTGATACCAGCGGTTGGCTTTGCTGGCAGGCTAAGGTGGTGAGCTGAGCATCGCGGTTGCGGCTTTGCCAATAGCGATTTGCATCAGTACGGCTGATCTCTGCAGCCAGCCCGGTTGCGCGAACTTGATAACCCAACGAGTCCCACCATACCGTCATAGCCACTTTTGGATTGCGTCGCAGGTCCGCGCCTTTTTGCGAGTTCAAATGTGTGCAAAAGGTAAAGCCGTCTTGATCAGCGGCTTTGAGGTCGACGAAGCGTGCGACAGGAAAACCCTGCGCGTCTAGTGTAGAAATACATACTGCGCTGCGTTGCTTCAGGGTTGGATCCGCTTTTGCCTGTTGCCACCAGTGTTGGAATTGTTCGATAGGATGATTCATCACGCCTCCTTGTATACAGTTCAGTGTCAACATGACATGTTCCAGCCAGGGTTGCAATTGATCCGCACCGCCTGGTAATACGTAGAAAACTCCGTCCCTTTGCTGAGATGTGACCAGCAGGTAGGGCCTGAAAAATTTTATCTCAATATCTTTGCAAGGCACGTCTGCTTACCCTATGGTTAGGGCTAGTTGAAGCCTTGGTGATAAGGAAATATGAATGGCTGATTTAATGGTAAAAGGTGTGATTTTTGATCTGGATGGCACCCTGGTGACCTCCTCGCTTGATTTTGCTTTGATTAAAGCGCAGGTCGGCTGCGACCGTGATGCCGATTTACTTGAGTATGTGGAGTCGCTGCCTTCGCCTTATATGCGCGAGGAGGCAATGGCGCTTATTCACCAACATGAAATGCAGGATGCGCAGCATGCCGAGCCCATTCCCGGCGTAGCAGAAACCTTGTCTTTTCTAAAAGCCTTAAATATGCCCATGGCGATCGTCACACGTAACTACTCTAAAGCAGCCAGACTAAAACTGGAACGCTGCCGCCTTGAGCTGGATTTGATGTTAACGCGTGAAGATGCGCTGCCAAAGCCGGATCCTCAGGCGTTACACATGGTCGCCGACAGCTGGTCTTTGCCATATCAGCAATGCGTTTATGTGGGTGACTATAAGTACGATATTGAAGCTGCCCGCCGTGCCAGTATGCGCGCCTGCTTGTTTGCCCCGCTTGGGCTGCCAGATTATGCCGAGCAGGCCGATATCATTATTGAGCGTTTTACTGACTTGCCGACAGCGCTGGGCCTGCATCACCGTGCCCAAACAGGTCAGTTGGTCGGGTAATATCACGCGGCGCCACTGCAATGGCGCGCAATTCTCGTCTGGGTATAGCCCAAAATGCAATGTCTTGTTAGAATCTTGTCCAATTTAATTTGCACAAACGAGAATTAAGATGGGTAGAGCATTTGAAGTCCGCAAAAACGCCATGGCAAAAACGGCAGCGGCAAAGACCAAAGTAAACTCAAAATATGGTAAAGAGATCTATGTAGTTGCTAAAAACGGTGGCGCTGATCCCGACACTAACCTATCCCTTCGCCGTTTGATCGACAAAGCTAAGAAAGACCAGGTTCCAGCCCACGTTATTGAAAAAGCAATTGAAAAAGCTGCGGGCGGTGCAGGCGAAGATTATTCTCCGGCACGCTACGAAGGCTATGGTCCTGGTAACTGTATGGTGATTGTGGACTGCCTGACTGACAACCCGAACCGTACTATCAAGGATGTTCGCCTGCCTTTCACAAAGACAGACTCAAAAATTGGTAGTCCGGGCTGTGTTGCACACATGTTCGATCACTTTGCTATCCTTGGTTTCGCTGGTGATGACGATGAAGCGGTACTTGAAGCGCTGATGATGGCCGATGTAGACGTAACAGATGTGGAAGTGGAAGACGGGCAGGTATCCGTGTTTGCACCACACACTGAGTACTTCAAAGCGAAAACGGCGCTGATTGAAGCGTTTGAAGGCATCAACTTCGACGTAGACGAAATCACTTGGGTGCCGCAAACGCACGTTGAGATCACCGGTGAAGATGACCTGGCGAACTTCGAGAAGTTCATCAACATGCTGGAAGACTGTGACGACGTACAAAACGTTTATCACAACGCGATTGTGAAAAATTAAGCTAGGGCAACAATTAACCCCTGCACTTTGCGCAGGAGTATAATTGAAAAGACCGGTCCCTTGGGTCCGGTCTTGCGTTATTTAAAATGATATATGTCTGCAAGTTCTCACATATGTAGGCCAATTTCAGCTTTATCTGTGAAGCCTCATCTCCCTCTGGTTTGTCCTAATCGCTATTCCAAATTGGCCGATGAGTTTAGTGCGGTTTCAGCTGAGCTAAGTGATGTGTTTATGACATCCCATAAGAAGGATGCGACACCAGGGGTATAAATATCTGAGTGTGCACCGCCTCCCTTTTGATACACGTCATAATGGATTAGCTCGCTGGCGTTAACGTACGCAATACGACTCTCATTATGGAGGTCATGATGCCAGGCTGGAGATCCTCCGGTCGGAACAACACCTTGATAGAGTTTGTGATAGTGCTTGTCTGTTTGCTCTGGTGACTGAATTTCATAGAAAGTGAAGAGCGGTTCGGATTGATTATCACATGCGTATGTATGCGCTTTGTCAAATCCAGGTTTTCCGCCTACATGTAACGCCCCCGACACAAATTTTGCAATAGGATTGGCTGTATCGTGCTCACTCCAGGTCATAACAATCTTGTTGGCGGCGGTGCTGTGGTTTTTATATGGATTGCCCTCAAAGCCAGATTCTTTAAAAAAACGATTAACACTAAATGCCCCCTGAAGTGCAACGACAAGATCGACTTTTGTACCTTCAGTATTATTTTCATTAGGCTTCAGTAGTTCGTGTGCGAATACAGCTCTGGTAATCATTCTGGCGCCAAAACTGTGGCCTAGTGCCACAATAGGGACATTGTGTTCACGCTTTAGAGGCTTTAGGATATCGGTCAGCACTGGATATACCCACTTGAGACCTATTTCATCGGCATCATCAGCTTTGATTGGGTAACTTAGCAATTTGTCGAGAAAAACCCCCCAAGACCATTCTGACGGCCAAGTGATACCGATGAACAATGGGTTGAAATTGTCGGGCGCTTGGTCTGATTCAATCAAATTTGTTATCAAACTATTGTAGTTGCGAATGGCCTCCTGCTGATCTGTGTTCCACCCCATTGCAAAGAGAAATATATGGCTATATTGGAAAGGTTGTTGTGATAATTCGGCTTCTAATCTGGACAATGCAATTTGACCAGTCAGGATCGGATCATCTTTACTAAGTGGTTTATGTAGCTCTATGTCTTTCGAATATAAATCATAGATAAATTGCTCAGAGATGAATGGCATAGAATTAGGTTTCTTGTCTGACAGCTGGTATTTGACGATATGCGAAATCACTGTAGGTTTACAGTCGTCTAAAATGGACTTTGCTTGTTTTATTGCGACTTGATTCTCATCTGTGGTTGGCCGAAAATCTGGCAGCATATTGTCTTCACAAAACCATGATTCACCCAGATTATTGCTTTTATACGTTTTCTCTATACCGATTAAATAACCAGGAAAGCGCAGAGCAAGCCCTTTGTCTTTTGTGGCAACCCGATGAAACTTCGTCATATCGGTACCATTTGTATTCAATTTTTCTTCTTTGTCTGCGAGTCTATAGTTGGCGCTGCAGCTGCACATAAGTACACAAACAACCAATGAGGTAATGGCTTTGAGTTTTCTCATGAACGGTCCTTTTACTTGGTGTTAAAAAGTAAAAAATTGAGTAGGTAAAATAGGGTTATACTCAATCTTAGATCTCTATTTAGATTAAGTTTAAATGTAATAAATGTACAACATCTGTTAACTATTGTTTTAACTACCCCGTAAGTGACAATCATTATTAGCTATAATTTCTATTGCAAAAGGTGTCTTTGCCTGTTGAATGTTCACTAAGTTATGTAAATGATATTGGTATAGAAGAAGTGCATGGAATGGGAATTATGTATGTGGGCTTGTACCTATTTCACTTGATGCTGGATGCAATTTGAAGGATCAAATATGACGCGGGTGACGTTGAATTGCCTTTTAAAACAGTTGATTAGAAAATGGTTCCTCGCCTGGATGGGGGTAGTTGCCTCAGCGGCAGCTGGACGCGGGAGCGGTGCTAACGACCCTGTTTTCTCGCCTCAAAAAAATAGAGCAATGAATTAAGCAAATTAGCATTAAAACATACGTAACTAAACTTGAGTTCAATTCGGGGACACTGTGTTACACATTAAGGAGTGACTCACAATTAGACGATGTGAATAATGATAAACTGAATTGCGAGAACTAAGTGCCTGAAGTAAAGGTGTGTGTCGGGGCAAACTCAGTAACTGTCCATTTGGCCTCGACACGGGTTTCAATCCTTACTTTGAAACTTTAGCAAGCCCTGTACGCTCCAGCACATCCTGCCAGCTAACAAATTTAAAGTTTTGCGGCTGATCGGGAAAGCGGTTGCGACCGTCCTGGAGTACCAGTAACCCTTCGGGATAATCTCGGGTCCGCAAACGGGTAGAGAGGGCCAGACCATCGGTTTCAGACGCGCCATCAAGGCCTTTAAAGCCATCCAGACCAACGCGAAATCCTGCCAAGTGGCGATAGGGCGGCGTTGCTTCGTAAAGCTGGTAGCTGTTGTTGCCCTGGCTCGATACCACCAGAACAGGCGAATCACCAAAGGACAGTGCCAGGCCTTCGACATCATCGACCAGGTGTTCACCTACCTTTGCTACTGCAACCGGCTGGCTGTTATCCGCCGGGTTCAGGCTGGTGGCCCAAATCCCCACATCTTCTTCGCCAATAAATAACCGCCCGCGAGCATCATCTGCGACACAGCCTTCTGGTTGCGAGCTCAGTGGTATGGCTCGTACTTTTTCTGCATGCAACTTACCCAGGCTGGCTGTCACTCTGTATTGATAGGTGAGGCCGGCTTTGTTATTTGCAAATACGTAGTGACTGCCCTCAAAGATGGCCATACACAATCCATAAATCTCCTCCAGGCCCGATGGCGCATGGCCTAAGCGAAAGACGTTACCGTCAGCTTCAATGCCGTAAAAGGCCAGGCTGTCATCGTCGCGCTTGCTGGCGGCAGCGATGCTGATAGTGCGACCCTGCCAGCTAAAACCGTCGCGCAGGTCGACGTTATTCAGTCGGCCATCTTTGAAGGTTTGCAGCAGCTTGCCCTGCAGATCGTAAACTTCCAGGCCTTGTTTCTTATGGGTGCCCAGCACCCGTGATGCCTCGGGGTTTTCAGGATGAACCCAGATAGCCGAGTCGTCCATCGCATCACCAAATTGCGTCGCAGGTTGGCTCTGTGCTTTGGGCCTGACAACCACTAAGCTTTTTGCTGTGACTTCTGAGTTGAGGGTAATGTGAGCTGTTGCATACTGGCCTTGCTGTTCATCGGTAAAGCTCAGTGTGGCCGTGTCTGTGTTCAAAGACTGACTCAGGTTCATCATGGTCGCTTTGCCGTTTTCAAGTGCTAAGGTCTGGGCCGGTATCCAGCTATCTGCAGCGTCTGGCGCATCCCAGTAAAGCACTTCCCGGCCGTTTTCCAGCAAAGCAAACAGCGCTCCAGAGGGGCTGGTTGTCAGGCTAACAGCCGGGACTGACTGATTGCCGTAGGGGGCAACCAGGGAGACCGGATAATACGATGGGTTGTCTTCAATGCGTGCCGGATAGCGCCAGATCCCCAGCGGTTCACTGATATAGAGGTAACCATTGCCCGAGTCGACGGCACAGGAATCGGCATCGTAAGGCAAAGACAGCGAGCGTAACAGCCGTGGTGCACTAAGCCATTGGTGTTGTTGGCGCAGCAGCCATTGCTCTGCTTTACCGCGGCCATCTGAGACAAATAAGGAGAGAGTCTGATTGGCCTCATCAGCGAACAAGCACAGGTTATCGACCAAAAGGGCAGTTTGAGACAGTTCAAAACGTGGCTGTAGTTGCGCTGCACTGGGATCCAGCGTACCGACGAACACTCTGTCGTTGCTGCCTTCAAGCGCGGCATACAGCCACTGCCCCTCTCCCAGCGCGCTCAGGCGGACTTGCTTAAACGCGCCACGAAGGCGTGCTTTGAGCGTGTTATCCTGACGCAACGTCAATCCGTCGTGTTCAGAGGCGACCAGAATTTGATTGTTACCCGGCACCTGAATTCTATCCACAATCCCTGTGACTGAGCCCTGTGTTTGGAGTTGGAGTGACTGCTGAGCCGCAGTTTGCTGGTGTGCCTGATTTTGACAGGCGCTCAGCGCGCCCAGCAGCCCCAGGATAAGCGTTGTTTTGCATAACTTCTGTATTTTCATTTTTAAGTTCCGACGTCACAGAGTACTGGCGGAGGCGTGCCAACTGAATGTGCACTAAGCTGATTCGCAAACCGCCATGGGATGTAAATGAGTGGCTACCTTAAAAAGTGGATATGACAATTTTGTTTCACTCTTTCAAGCGTTGGCGCGGCCGTGCGCCCTGAATGGCTAATAATGCGTTTTGTGATCCTCAATATGAGCTGCTTTGTCTTAACAAATCCGCCTGAACAGTAAAAAAGACAAATAGAATCTTGATGTTAGGTTGTTGTTTGGTGATAGGGATGCGCTTGATACGAGGTTGAATGAGCTCTTCGGGCCGGGTCCAAATAGCTCAGGCTTTAAGCCGGGGGCGTCTTAAAAGTGTCATATCGTACCGCTAGGATACCCGCAAGATTCAATATTTGGCTTAAAAGATGAAGAATGTCAGCAGTTTATGTCTTGCTCTGATCGCAAGTATCGGCTTGACCATATTGGCGTTATTTGTCGGCGAGCCCAAATCCATGCATGAGGTTGACTGGGTCGATTTAACCGGTGAAGCCACCTCGTCTATGATGGCCGCTATCTGGCTTATACTGCTGGCATTGTGTCGGCCACGAGGGCGGGTTACCACAATACTGCTATTCGGCTCGGCAACTTATTGGCTTACGACCTGGCTTGATGTATTGGATGAGTTCATTGCTTATCCGCCACACAGTCACTTATTTACCTGGCTGGAGTCACTGCCAGCCCCTGTCAGTATGACCTTGCTGACCTGGGGGCTGATCACCTGGTATCGCGAGCAGCAGGCGGTCAATCGCCAGCTCAAGCAAAGAGAGCACTTTCACCGCGAACATAGCCTGATTGATCCAGTGACTCAGCTTTATAGCCTGCGTTATTTGTTGATCCAGCTAAACCGTGAGGCTGTGCTGCATGATAAGCGTGAGCAGCCACTTTCGTTGGTCATGGTCGATATAAAAGGGTTTGCCCAATACAACCGGGCGCATGGTCCACAGCAAGGTGATCAGGCACTCAATGAGGTGGCCTCAGTACTGGAACTTGCCCTCAGGGAAACGGATCTGGCTTGTCGTTATACCAGTGACCGATTTGCGGTATTGCTACCTGATACACCTCCTCATGAAGCCGGTGTTTTCTGCGAGCTGATCCGTGACTGTTGTAACAGCGCGTTAAAGGGCGCGCTGACCGTAACCACTGTCCAGGCAACGAGAATGGCAGGAGAGTCAGAGCAGGCCTTGTTTGAGCGGCTCAATCAACAGCTGGCGGGCGCGAAACGCACCTCGTCTGCTGTGGCGGAGGTGGCACTATGACACCCGCTAATTTTAGCTATCTGCAAGATAAGCGAATGCCTGCGCATTTTCTCATTACCATACTGGAACTGGCCGAGCACTATCAGATAAAGCCACATCAACTGATCCGGGGGTCGTCGCTGTTTGTTGAGGATCTGACCTACCCGGGAGCTCAGGTAGCGCCTGTCAACGTGCTGCTTATACTCAAAAAGCTTAAACGAGAGCTGGCGGAGCATCCGCATTTGGCGATGGAGCTGGGGCAGAGAATTGCGACCGGACATGGTCATGTTTTGTTTGACTTGTGGCGGTACGCGCCTGATTTGCGTGGGGCACTGACAGCCTGGGCGCGCGTGCAAAAGGGCATTGAGACGCTGGTTCAGTTTAACGTGCAGCGGCATCAGGGTGAGTTGTATATCAGGCTGACTGAATCTGCATCACTGAGCATTCAGCAGCGAACCGTATTTGAAATCGTACTGTCGGCCTGCCGTTTGCTGCTTAAGGAGCAACTCGGCGTGCAGACCTGGGTACAGGTCGAGCTGCCCTGGTCACAACCGGGGCAGGATTTGCATTATCCGGTCTACCTGGGTGAGCATGTGCGTTTTAACGCGCCGCGTTGCGCCATTATCTTGCAAGAAGAGGCGCTCTACCAGCCTTTTAAAGAGGCCAGTGCACTGCGGTTTGCTCAGGCAAAACGCAGTGCCCGTCACGCGCTTCACTCGCCACAGTTACTTCAGGCACACCTGCGCCGTGTGTTTCGTAAGAATCTAAGTCAGACCTGGTCGCTGGAAGACACCGCCTGCTATCTCGGTATGAGCCCGGCAACCCTGAAGCGTCGACTCAAGCAAGACGGCACGCATTTCAAGCTCTTGGTTGATGAGGTCAGGGGACAAGAAGCGCTGCACCTGATGGATCTCAATCAATGGAATAACAGCCAGCTCGCCAGCACCATGGCGTTTGCCGATGTACACAGCTTTCGGCGGGCATTTAAGCGCTGGACCGGGGCTGTGCCCAGTGCATTTCGATGTGGATCTTAATTGCGGTATAACAAGGTGCAGGCTTTTTTGAAGGAGCTGCTCAGAGCAGGTATTGTTGTGAGGATAAAAGTGCAAACTCTCTGAAATAACAAGCGCACAGTGCGCTTGTTATCAAACTTAATCAATCAAATGGACAGCGTTTTGTCCCTTCGCAGTTCGAACGCGTGTTAATACAAACCCAGAATGATTCATCGATAACACGGCCACCGCCTATCTGAGGTGTCTCCTGCGCGCGAATAACCGTGGCTGGATTAGCAGATAGAGATTTAATAGATTTTTTATTCAAAGTCACTTTCATAGTTAACATCCTTTTTGTTGTGGAAGTGCTAGATTTATTCTTTTTTCTCAAAATGTCAATATTTTGTTTCCATGTAATATTTATGTTTTTTACAGAGCAAAAAATTACGCGGAGATCCCCTAATAAAACCCATTGGGTAAGAGTTGTATATTGCGATGATAGCGAAGCGTATGAAAGTGCAGACAACCAGAGCGGGTACGACGTTGAGATCATGCTGAATAGGAGTGGAAACCGTGCTGCTTCAAGCAATACTCTCGTGAGATAAATAGCTTTGCGTGGCGAATAAATGAGAGAGTGAGGGCACCGCCGCGCCCTCACTGTGGTTACTTGGATTACAAGTTAAATGTGCGTGCAATCGCGAACACAAAGCGCTCGTCGGTATGCTCGCCATCTATGGTGGTGTCTTCCACGGTAAAGGTCAGGTCGAAATCGAACTGTGTGGTGGTGTAAGATACGGCATAGTGGGTGTAAGAGCTGTCCAGCCCGTCCCAGGCATACTTGTCGGCATCGAACGAGTTCGACACATCACCAGTGAGGGTGATTGAGTGATTATCTGCGATATCAAAGGTATGCGACAGCATCACAATGCTATGACCGACATCTACTCCAAAGTAGTCCCAGCTGTACCAGAAGCTCACATTGGTGGTACCCAGGCTACTTGCGTAAGCAAACTTAGAGTACACTTCCGGATAGTTATAGTCGCTCGACGCATCATCGCCGTGATAGGTGTAGTAGGC
The DNA here is from genome assembly GCF_004212645.1 of Pseudoalteromonas rubra. GTDB lineage: Bacteria > Pseudomonadota > Gammaproteobacteria > Enterobacterales > Alteromonadaceae > Pseudoalteromonas > Pseudoalteromonas rubra_G. The sequence goes on from NZ_PPUZ01000029.1 coordinate 39,935, forward strand.
AATACCATAGTCTACTGACCAGGCGCTTGAGAGCTCCGACGAGCGGCCAACGTAAAAGTCCCACTCGTGGCCTGTGTCATCGCCAAAGTCTACACCTGAGGCCCAGGTGCCCGCATACCAGCCTGCATCGGCTGCGTAGTCCAGGCTGCCCTGAATGGTTGGGTCGCTCTGGGTTTGTGACACACCGTTAAAGGTGTAGTCAGAGGTGCCAGTAATGGTGGTTGACCAGCCAGCCACAGCCAGATTTGACAAAAGGGCCAGAGGAAGTGCGCAGAGTGTTGTTTTTAAATTTATTTTCATTTCTTTTGAACCTTAGTTTACGGTCTCGATACGGCTGAAGTCGATGGTGTTCTCTTTCGGTGAACGGGTAATATTGGCCACTGTTTTGAACTTGCTGTAGCAAATATAGCCAAAGCAACCAAAGAATAGTGCAATGACCAGCGCACCCACCCATTGGATCTGCAAAAAGTTTAGTTTAAATAGCAGCGTCAGCAATGACAGAGCGGCAATATTAAACAAAATGTAATTGCGTTTTCCGAGTTTCTTAACCGTTAACCCGAGGTTGTCGGTGTACAGTCGAATCAAAGAGTCCAGCGAGTTGATCACAAAGATCACGCCCACTACTACCATCGCCAGGTTCTTGATACCCGCGGTGTCGATCCCGGCTTCATGGTAGTGATACAACACACTAAACCACACGGCGATGGGAATTGACGGGAATACCAGCATAGCCGCCAGTACCTGATAGGTTTTCAGGCCACCGACAAAACGCGAGGTGAACTGACCTATCATGATGCTCCAGGCAAACCACCAGAACAGGTAGAATTCGTGGTAATCATTAAGTGGCAACACAAACTCATTGATATTGCTAAAGTAGTCGCCCAGTAGCGCAATATTGTTGGTAAAGGCACTCATTTCACTGTCGCCAAAGACAAATGCAGAGGCCCACATAAAGGCGATCAGGGCAATGAACATCCAGGTCGTAGAAATACTCAGAATGCGCACATACTTCAGGCTGGTGCTCGAGTAGACCGCAAAACAGATGGCGGCGAACACGATGAGATAAAAGGTCGGAATAATGGACTCGCCATCGCCCACGCTTGGCATATACCAGGGCAGGTTGGACAGCAGCAGATAGGCCGTAAAGGCGCATGTACCAATAATGACTACATTATTGATAAATTTAACCCAGGGAATTTCGAAAAATTTCACCTTAGGTTCTATTACGCAGAAATAAAAACACGTCAGAAAATAAAATCCCCAGATCAGGAAGCCCCAAAAGCCAAATTCAATGGCAAGTGGATTGGCAAACGCATACTCTGGGCTTGCTTTTATGTCTGCGTAACCCGCAAACTCCGTCAGCGGAAACATGATAAGTCCGACATCCAGACCGGACGTAAATAAAATAGCAATAAAGGTAAAGGTTTTAACCGGTGTCACACCGACACAGCGTAGGTTCCCCCATTTTAATAAAATAAAAGCGATTGAAATTAGGGTAAACACAATGCCTGCACTAAGCCATACTGTCATTGTCACCCTCCCAAAATAAGTAGAAATAACTCATTGTCTCTCCGTTTTTTATTGTCTCCGCATTAACCCGATACAACCAATTTGTATCGCGCACCACTGCAGACCCCACGGCCCGATTGGGCCGCAGGTGGCTTTGTTAAATCTCCGTGCTACGTTGTACTGCTTGCCACTGACTGTGAATGGCAACCTGAGCATTGTTTGCTTTAAGGGCCGGCTGGCCCAGAATAATGTCTGCGGCTTTCTCCGCGACCATAATGGTTGGTGCGTTGAGATTGCCGTTCGGGATCGTCGGGAAGATAGACGAATCCACTACGTTCAGGCCATCAATACCATGCACCTGGGTGTTTGAGTCCACCACGGCCATGTCGTCTTCGCCCATTTTGCATGAGCAGGACGGATGATAGGCGCTTTCGACTGCCTGGCGTACAAAGGCGTCTATTTCTTCGTCGCTCTGTACGTCTTTGCCTGGCTGGATTTCACCATCGCGGTAGGCATCAAAGGCCGGTTGCTCGATGATCTCGCGGGTCAGGCGAACACAGGCGCGGAAGCCTTCGATGTCGTCCTGATGCGCCAGGTAGTTAAATTGGATCTTGGGTGCCTGAGTCGGGTCGGCCGATTTAATGGTAACTTCACCGCGACTTTTCGGTTTGTTATGACCAATATGGACCTGGAAACCGTGTCCGTCAAACGCACTTTTACCATCGTAGCGAATGGCTGCGGGTAAAAAATGATACTGAAGATCTGGCCACTCAACCCCTTCTTTAGAGCGGATAAAGGCGCAAGACTCAAAATGGTTGGTTGCTCCCAGGCCAGTTTTATTGAGGATCCAGCGCGCACCGATCAACCCCTTAGAAAACCAGTCCAGCTTGCCATTGAGGGTAATGGGCTGCTTACATCTGTACTGGAAATAAAACTCCAGATGGTCTTGTAAGTTTTTACCGACGCCGGGCAGATGGTGTTGTACCTCAACGCCTGCGGCTTTGAGTGCATCCTGATCGCCAATCCCCGACAGCTGCAGCAGATGTGGCGAGCCGATTGGTCCGGCGCTTAAGATCACGCGGCGCTCGGCAGTGGCGCGATGGGTTTTGCCCTTACACTGATATTCCACGCCCACAGCGCGTTTACCATCGAGCAGCACCTTGTGCGCCAGCGCACCGGTGACTATGGTCAGATTGTCACGCCCCTTTACAGGGTCGAGGTAGGCGCGGCTGGCAGAGCAGCGACGGCCATCTTTTACCGTCATGTGCATCGGGCCAAAGCCTTCTTGCTGCTCGCCATTGTAATCGTCAGTCTTGGCATATCCTGCCTGTGCACCGGCTTCGATAAATGCGCGATACAGCGGGTTGGCCATTTCATTACCATTGTTAGTGCCAAGCGGACCTTCACTGCCCCGGTATGAGTCTTCGCCCAGATACCAGCTTTCGGCGCGCTTAAAGTAAGGCAGACAAGCCTGATAATCCCACCCCTGCGCACCGTGTTGCTGCCATTCATCAAAATCTTTGGCATGGCCACGCACATACACCATGCCATTGATAGAGGACGAGCCGCCCAGTACCTTGCCGCGTGGGCAATGCATCACCCGGTTGTCCAGATACGGCTCCGGCTCGGTATGAAATTGCCAGGCGTATTTGTCGGTGTTCATGGGAATAGACAGCGCCGTAGGCATCTGAATAAAGATGCTCTTATCACTGCCACCCGTTTCTAACAGTAACACCCGATGTTGTGGATTGGCGGACAATCGATTTGCCAGTACACAGCCTGCTGAGCCAGCACCGACAATAATGTAGTCGAATACTTTTTTCATAGTCTGGCTCCTTTGCTTAAAATGGGCTTTCGATTTGGCTCATACCTACGTAAACAGACTTGGTCTGGGTGTAGTGATCCAGTGTTTCAATGCCATTTTCACGGCCAATACCGGATTGCTTGTAGCCACCAACCGGCATTTCGGCGGGTGAGTTGCCATAGGCATTGATCCAGGTAATGCCAGCCTGTAGCTGATGGATCACGCGGTGCGCACGCTGAATATCGCGGCTGAATACCCCGGCCGCCAGGCCCAGGTGGGTATTATTGGCACGGTTAATCGCTTCTTGTTCGTCATCGAACACCATGACGCACATCACCGGACCAAAGATCTCTTCGCGGACTATGGTCATGTCTTCGTGACAGTCGGTAAATATAGTAGGGGCAACAAAGTAGCCGTTAGGTGCCGAAGCCGGGCTCAGGGCATGGCCGCCGGTCAGCACTGTTGCGCCTTCCTGCTTGCCCTGTTCAATGTAATCCAGCACCAGCTGCTGATGTTTTTTCGAGATCAAGGCACCCAGGTTTACTTCAGGATTAAGGGGATCGCCGGCGATAATATTTTGTTCTGTGCGGGTTTTAAGCTGCTCAAGGAACTGCTCATACACGCCGCGCTGCACATAAACGCGTGTACAGTTGGTGCAGATCTCACCCTGGGTGTAGAAGTTACCCAGCATGGCGGCACTCACAGCCTGTTCGATATCGGCATCGTCAAACACCAGTAGCGGCGATTTACCGCCCAGCTCCATGGTGACGTCTTTAAGGTTAGACGCCGCACTTTGCATGACTTTTTTGCCTGTGCCCACTTCACCCGTGAACGAGACTTTTTCAATTTCAGGGTGCAGTGTCAGCCATTGTCCGACTTCGGCGGCACCTTGCACTACATTAAAGACACCTGCTGGCATACCAGCTTCAATAAAGATCTCAGCCAGTTTCATTGCGCCCAGCGGCGTTTCTTCAGATGGCTTAAAGATCAAAGCATTGCCCGCAGCCAGTGCCGGGCCAGACTTCCAGCAGGCAATTTGCAGTGGATAGTTCCAGGCACCAATACCTGCGCAAATGCCCAGCGGCTCTTTACGAGTGTAGTAAAAATCATCGCCGACCATTTGTTGCTGGCCAACTTGTGCAGGTGCCAGTCCGGCAAAGTATTCGATTACGTCGGCACCAGTTTGAATGTCAACGCACTCGGCTTCCTGCCAGGGTTTGCCGGTGTCCAGCACCTCAATTTTAGCCAGCTCATCATTACGCTCACGCAACAGCGCTACCGCTTTATTCAGAATTCTGCTGCGCTCAATCGGGGTCATGGATGACCACTGCGCAAACCCGGCTTTGGCACTGTCGATGGCCGCTTTTTGAATGTGCGCATCGGCCACTTCAACGTGATAAATAACTTCGTCGGTCGCGGGGTTTTTTACCGCAAACTGCTCGCCGGTCTGATTGGCAAGGTAGCGGCCATGAATAAAGTTCTGGTAGACAGGTGTGGACATATTAGACTCCAAATTGTTGGATGAGGGACTGGATATAACGTTTGGCCAGATCCTGCGCGCTGTCAAACTGCGCATCATCGGCTTTACTGAGAACGGCTCTGAGCCACAGGCCGTCGATCATCGCGGCGCTTAGCTCAGCAGCTTCACGTGCTTCGCCTGGGGCCATTAACTGTTTAAACGAATACAATAAATTGCTGTAAAGTCGGCGCGCATTGACGCGCTGTAAACGATGTAACTGCGCATCGTGCATGGAATGTGCCCAAAAGCTCAACCAGGTGCGGGTGGTGTCGCGTTGTTGCTGCACCACGGCAAAGTTGGCTTCGACAATAAACATCAGGCGCTGCTCGGGGGAGCACCCTTGTGCTGTTTTATGCAGCAAACTGCGTTGCAGGCTGCTCAGCAGGTAGCGCACCGTGGCTTCGATGAGACCCTGTTTACCACCAAAGTAGTGGCTGATGATCCCCGACGACATCCCGGCTTTTTTACTGATGCTATTAATCGTGGTGGCCTGTAATCCAAGCTCTGCCACTGACTGTAAGGTCGCCTCAATCAGTTGTTGGCGACGCACAGGTTCCATTCCGACTTTAGGCATATTTTTATTAATTGACCGTTCAATAAAAATAAATTCTAAGGTGAATGGAGGGGAAATTCAAGGTTGACATTTTGTGAACGGTGGATGCCAGTTCATTCTGTTGTTTCTATCTTTATGATATTTATATGATTATTTAAAATTAAACAAAAGCTGAATTTATCCTGTAATTGCTTCTATTTTGGCTGAAAAACCCCCATCTATGGCGCGAATTGTGTGTCAGTTTTCAACTATCGATAGTTTTGTGTTGCGCTGGCCGCAAAAGTTATGACGCACAAGTCTCTTTATCTGGATTGGATGTGCAAATGTGCTGTTTCACTCAAAAGTCAAAATGCTTAGCTATACTTGCCAGAGATCTCTTGTTAAGTAAGCAGTATATGGCCCGATTAGTTACCTCTTTATTTATCTGCGTGATATCGCACACTTCATTGGCACAGGCAGAAGAGGGGGATGCGCTTTTTGCGATGTCATTTGAGGAGTTACTCGCTCAGGATGTGACCGTTGCGGCGCGTAAGAGTGAAAGTTGGCTGGCTTCATCCGGCACGGTATATGTGGTCAGTCGCTCGGATATTGAGCGTTATGGCTGGCGCGACTTAAAAGAGATCCTCGCCTCTGTTCCCAACATGGACTATTTCTATCAATGGTCCTGGCTGCCGGGCGGTCAGAGGGGCTTTACCGGGAACATGTCGGGTACTCTGATGCTGATAGACGGCCGTGAGGTGCAAAACTTGCTGGCCAATGAAGCCTTTATTATGAATAACTTTCCGAGCGCCAGAATTGAGCGTGTAGAGATATTACAGGGGCCAAATTCTACCCTTTATGGCGGTAATGCAACCCAAGGGGTGATCAATGTGATCACCCGTCTGGATACGGGAGTGAATGAAGTAACGGTATTGGGCGGAGAGGTGGGAACGCACCACGGCCATGGTCTGTTTCACTATCAACAGGGGGAAGTAGAGCTGGCGGTGTCGGCCAGTTACTTTGCAAGCGATCAGGACTATCGTGAAATACGTGAATTTTTGGTAGATGACCAAGCATTCAGTCGTAACAGCAAAGATGCACTAAGAAACCACAACCCCGATGATTTTCGTAACCGCGAGAAAAACGTAACCCTGGACAGTCGCCTGAGCACCCCCTGGTTTTACTTGGGCAACAATCTTACCCGCACCACAAACGTCAGTGGCATCGAGGCCGTGGCATTTGATTACATGACCGGGGACGACGCCTATCGCGGTTACAGTAGCTATTATCTCGGCAAAGATATGCAACTCTCAGCAAATTGGTCGGGCAATATCGAATTGAGCTACTTCAGAGAATATAAAGAAAAATACCGTCTCAGTGTGGATAACCCCGAGCAGGCTACCCGCTATGAAGACCTGGCACTATATACCGAGCGGGAAGATATCGGGCCGTCGGACAGAATACGGCTCAATACCCAGTGGCAATACCTGGCAAGCTCTGATCAGGATTGGATCTTGGGTTACGATGGCTGGCGCACCGAAATCGGTCGCAAAGTCAAATATCGGCAAACTGCTGAGGGGGTAAAGCTGGTAACACCCGATTCGTGGCCGACAGATAAAGAGCGCTCTGATAAACACGCCGTGTTTGGTCAGTATTCAAAGCTGTGGCGCTTTGGAGAGCGTACCCTCAAGGTCAATGCCGGGCTCAGGTACCACCGTCAGGATTATACTAATGCCAGCTGGCTTCCCCGCGTTAGCATGGTTTATCAGCCAAGTGCCGATCAGGCGTTTAAACTGACCTACGGCGAGGCGTTTCGCCCGCCCACAATTTTTGAATTCGACCTGGTCGTTGACGACGAAATTGAATCGCAAACTATGCAGATGTACGAATTCAACTGGAGCAGTAAGTTTCGCTGGCGCGGGGTTGAATTTGCCAATATCTCAGCTTTATATAGCATGCAGGCGAAGAATTTCTATCAAAAAGTACAGGACCCCAATACTCAGATCTGGCGCACCGTGGTGGCGGGCGAGCACCGGGTGTCTGGTTGGGAAAACCAGTTACGCTGGCACGCTCAGCGCTGGCACGGGCAGCTGGCGCTGCGATATATATCGCCGGATAAAACCCAGGTTGCCGGTCAGTCTGTAGTGCTGGATGTACCAAGATATAAGGTCAAACTGGGGCTGGGCTACACGCTGGGTAAGCACTGGCAGATAGCTGCTTTTGTGGATCGTTGGGATGAGTCTCTGACTGAGGCCAACCGGTTTGAGCAAAGCGGCACTGAGGTCGTCACCATACCTGCCTGGACGACGTTCAATGCCAACCTGACTTACACACGCGGTAACAGCACCCTGGGGGTGTATATCGAAAATCTGTTTGATAAGACATACTACCATGGTAACGCCCGGGGCGTGTCTCCCGTTAAGTACATTCAGGCGCCACGGAATCTGCGCCTGAGCTGGTCATATCGATTTTAACGGGTCACGAAACCGCCATTGACGAACAGCGTCTGACCCGTGATCCAGCGTGCCTCTTCACTAACCAGAAAGTCGACCATAGGCACCACGTCATCAATATGGCCGAGGCGATTCAGCACGCTGGCTGAACTCAAATAAGCCACCGACTGGGCATTTTCTTCGCCGTGGAAAAAGGCCGTATCTATCGGACCTGGTGCAACGACATTAACCGTGACGCCACGGCTACCAATTTCTTTTGCCAGCGCCCGGGTAAGGTGTTCCAGCGGCGCTTTGGCACCGGCATAGGCACCGTAAAGGCCGGTAAATGCCCCCAGCAAAGAGGTACCCATATTGATAATGCGGCCCTGCTCCTGAATATGCTGGGCTGCATGCTTCATCATTAAAAATGGTGCTTTGGTATTGATGGCAAAAAGCTGGTCATACTCTTGCTCCGAGATATCCGCGATGGCTTTTTTCAGCACTTTTCCGGCGTTGTTTATGACTATATCAACCCGGCCAAAGGCTTCCAGAGTTTGACTATACAGCGACTGAACCTGACTTTCCTGACTCAGATCGCCCTGAACTAATAGTACTTGTCTGCCAATCTGAGCAATCTCAGCGGCGGTTTGCTCAGCATCGTTAAGCGACGCATCACTGTGATAATGCACAACAATATTTGCGCCGCGTTTGGCCAGTGAAATAGCAAAAGCACGGCCCATATTTCGGGCAGCGCCAGTCACAATGGCCACTTTATTAGTTAAGTCTAATTGTGTGGTTGAGGTAGGCATAATATTTACTCCTGTTGGATTAGTCGACGAGAGTAAGCTTAGCCGCTTGCGTTTAATTCAGGTATCCCATAAATTTTCATTCATTAATTGCAAAATGTGCAAAAAGCAATGAACGCAAATGAACTGACCTTTTTAAAGGTGATTGAAGCGGGTAGCCTGAAAGGCGCTGCCGAACAACTTAACACCGACCCCTCATCGGTAAGTCGTAAAGTGGCTGCATTAGAGCAGCATCTGGGCGTTAAGCTGATCCATCGCTCGACGATCCGCTCTCAGCCAACTGAAGCTGGTTTGGTCTATTTTCAGGGCTTAAAGCACATTGCTGAGCAGCAGGCAGAATTGGAAAATCGCCTGCGGGGATTGCAGGATCAACCCAGCGGAACCCTGACGGTAGCTGCGCCAGTTGATTTTGGTACTCAATTTGTTGTACCTGTACTGAACAAGATGCGGGCCACTTATGCTGATCTGAACGTCGAGTTGTTACTGGGCAGTCATTTTGAAGATCTGACAGCCAATGGCATTGATGTGGCTGTACGTGTTGGCATGCTGCCGGATTCAGGGTTGATCTGCAGAGGGTTGGGCATTGCTGAGCGTGTACTGGTTGCTAGCCCCGATTATCTGGAGCAGATTGATGGGGTAAGGGATCCATCCGGGCTGAGTCGGTGCCAGTTTATATTCTATTCACGTGCTCAGGCAAACAGTCAGGTAAGTATAAAAAAAGGTAAAACAACATCACGAGTCAAAGTGTCAGGGGGCTTTACAGTTAACAGCGTGTCCGCTGTTCGACAGCTGGTTTTGGCGGGTAAAGGGGTGCACCTTGGCCCGCGTTGGGCCTTTGAAGATGCGTTGAGAACAGGTGAGCTGGTGGCTCTGCTACCTGACTATCGGCTGGAAGGTTTTCCTATCCACGCCTTGTACCGGCCCGGTGGCTATGTCCCGGCCAAAATCCGCTGTTTTATTGACCTTATGAGCAAGCATTGTAAACAGGCTTTTTCAGCGCAGGGCTAACCAATCAGCTTGAGCACGGTTAGCAAAATTCTTCATTTTCTTCTGCAGAAAATTTAATGTTTAATGGTTAGTCACTACCATGATAAGGAGCATTGGGTTGCTATGAGCAATATTAAACTTTTCTATTATTCTATGTCCGGGCACAGTCACAAAGTGCTCACCCTGGCGTCAATGCTGGGTCTGAGCATCGACACCGTGAGCGTAGATTTGAAATCTGGTGAACACAAAACAGAACCGTTTGTCAGCCTTAATCCGGCAGCCAAGGTACCTGTGCTGGTTGACGGGGACACCGTCATCACAGACTCCCACGCTATTTTGTTTTATCTGGCAAGGCTCTATGACCCGGCGCATACCTGGTATCCAGCGGAACTGCCGACTCAGGTTGAGATCCAACGTTGGCTGGCCATATCGGCCGGAGAGTTGTGCACCGGCCCAGTGGCGCTGCGTGGGATCCGGGTGCTGGGTAAACCTGGCGATGAGGCGCAGGCGATGCAGCAGACGCTGAGGTTATTTTCGCTTTTAAGTACGCAGCTTGAACATCAGCCCTGGCTTGCCGGAGCCAGCCCGACTTTGGCCGACATTGCCTTATACAGTTACACGGCGTTGATTGTTCAACTTGAGCCCAGCTTGCGCGATTTTCCACGCGTGCTTGACTGGCTGGCGCGCTTTGAGCAGTTACCGGGTTATTATTCACTGCCTGCAAAATAAGCGTATCACTGCTTGCCAACGTGACGGTTACAGCGCATGGCGTGTTGGCGCAGTGCATGTAAGCAACAGGGCTTGCCTCGTGGTTTGCGGGCCAAATTCAATCACTCCTGTGGTGTGCAATACGCTGTGTTCATCGCCCAGCTCTGCAAAGCTCAGTTGTAAGTAGTAAGCAAAAAAGCGCATATAGAAGTGCTGTGCGCCCATATTGTCGAATTGCTGATAAATCTCTTTGAGTACAGCCGGGTCGCCATTAAGGCTTGCGTCTTCGTTCAGTTGTTGCATGCCCTTAATAAGACTATCCAGATCCGTCTTTAATGTGGGGTGCATCTGCATCATCCTGCCAAGCGTCGGGCCCGGTTTGTTGCGCCAGTCTCGCTCTTTATGTGCACTCTCATATTGCCTGAGTTGCGCAAGGCGGGTGATAGCAGATTCTACCACGTGGTCCGGCTTTGGCTGGTCAGCGCTCAGGTAGTGCTCAAACGCGGGTGCATAAAAAGCGCATCTTACCAGTGGGTTAGCCCGACACTCGGGGAGCTGAGTGTGGCGAGGTAAAGCTGCAGCCAGCGCTTGGGCCAGTCGGGAGGCGCTGGCGTCTGCCAGTGTTGGCAGCAAGTCGCGGAACACATGACCGGGCAGTGTCAGTGTTTGTGTGAGCTTTACGTCCTGCTGATTTTTGAGCGTCTGATAGAGCCGTTTGGCAACGTTATCGACTTCTCCGGGCGCTATGAGCCTCCAGATAGCCAGCTCATCAGCCAGCTGACAGGCGGTTTTCTCATCCAGACTGGCATGTTGTGTAGTGCTTGCCAGCGTCAGGGTGAGCTCAAAGTCTCGCATTGAAATCAATTGCGGGGGCCTGAAGGTCGGCATGCAAGCTGCAAAGTCCAGATAAAACCGACGCTTCACGTCGCCTACCTGATCCTGGTAGCTTCGCAGGCCCTGTCCGGACAGAGTGACCTCGCCATGCGCATTTTCCGTGGTGGTAACGCTAAACTCAGCGTCTTCGCGGCTCATCGCCTGCCATGAAAACAGGTTTAGTTGAAAGCCCCAGCTCTGATTGAGCTGTGTGGCACGTTGATTGAAAAACTGCTCAACATTAATCTGTGCCTGGTGCTGATGTAATTGGCTCAGCAGCTTGCCGCTGAGCGCAGCTTTGTGCAGGGCCAGCGTGAGCGCTTGGTCACTCACAGTTAATTGTACGAGTGCCTGATCTGTTTGTATTCGATTGTACTGATAGTAAAAGCTTAGCTCTAAACCTGATTGCGCAGCCTTGCGGATCGTGGTTTTGAGGTCCCGCTGTATTTGTGTGATACGTGGCCTTAGCTGTTCGAGCCTGTCCAGTCCCAGTCGTTTCAGCAAGGCTTTTACAGTAGGCGCCAGGTTCGCGGGCAGGGGAGTGATAGACAGTTTTTCTGTCAGTGCCTCTATGTCTTGCGCAGAGCGCTGAAAAATTGCCTGTACCATGGCCGTGTAGGTCGCCTGAAACGCTGCTGAATCGCGAAATTGTGCGGTGATCTTGGCCCCCGTCGTGCTCTGAGTGCCGTGGACACCCGACTTGGTGTAGCTCAGGCGCAGGGTATGTGGCGCGTCGACGGGCCTTGAAAATATAACCTGATGGCTGCCACGGACAGTGACCTCTAGGCTGGCCGTCAGGTTGGCATCAAACGACAGATCCAGTAACTCACCTTGTCCAAGCCAGCGACTAAATAGATGAAAGTTCTGGCACAATAGCTCACTCCATTTGACAGAGGTGTTGAGCAATAAGGTACCCTGCGTATCCAGACTCAGCGATTCGCCGGGCTCAAGCGCTTTCACATCCTCGCAGGAAAAAATGCAAGGCAGAGCGGCGCCATGCGCGATGAGCGTATCTGCGATGACGGCATCGGGGCGGGTGCTCAGGCAAGCCGCCAACTGTATCTGTGTATCAGCCTGGCCCGATATATTGGGCACCTGTTGAAAGGGAAGTGCTGCGGCGCCTGCAAGTAACGCCGACATTTGGTAACTGAGCCAGGGCGTTGCTGGCTGCTCTGCCTGTGCTTGCATGTGAACCGGTCGATCTAACAGTGTCACAGTCAGTGCGCCATTGGTGATGACATGCCCGCCGAGTGCGTCAAAGGTCGTGCTTTCACTGTGTTGGCTTTTGAATAAACACGCGGGACCCGTATAGTCTTGGAATAAACCACTCAAACGTAAAAGTTGATGTGGCGGCAAGCTTGGCAGAGATATTGGCATGTTATTCCTTTTACACAAGGTTTGTAAGCACTTACATTATACTTGTTTTCACTTCAGGTGCAGCCTCTACCCTAAGGGATCGTTGCGGATAGCGCAACTCAGCCTGGCGGTAATTCAAACCACAGTGCTTCGAGTGGTGACTTCGCCGTCAGCGTTACTGACTCCTGCGCAGTCAGGCCCATCGCATCCCCGCTAGCTAGCTGCGTTTGAGTGGTTTGAGCTGCGCCCTCAATCAGGTGCAGATAACCCCAGCGATTTTGGGTACTCAGGGTAATGGTGTCACCGGCAGATAACTGCAAGCGATACAGGCTGGCATCCTGATGGATCATTAGTGAATCGCCATTACCATCGGGCGTGACCAGAGGTGTCAGTGCCCCATTTTGTTTGATGCTGGCTTGTGCATAACCGGGGCTGAGCCCTTTTGCGTCAGGCCGGATCCAGATCTGTAAAAAGCGGGTTGGCTCTATGGCAAAGTAATTGTACTCGGAATGCGCGATCCCGGTCCCTGCACTCATCAGCTGCACTTCACCGGCCGGAATAATGTGATGATTGCCTTTACTGTCTTTGTGCTCCAGCGCACCTTGCAGCACGTATGAAATAATTTCCATGTCGCGATGCCCGTGGGTATCAAACCCCATACCGGGTGCCACCGTATCGTCATTGATAACACGTAATACGGAAAACCCCATATGCTCTGGGTCGTAATAATGACCAAATGAAAAAGTATGCAGGCTTTGTAACCAGCCCAGATTAGCCTGGCCCCGCTGTGAGCCGCGACGAATTGATAGCATAATGATAATGCTCCTAAACTGTGATAGTGCTACTCTACCGCTTCGCTAAAAAGAATAAAATGTGCGAATATCGTCACTACCATTCTGTAAATAAGAATGGTTGTGCGTGATGTATCGCGTACCCTGCGACGTGGATATGCTAGAGTTAAAGTGTTCGATTTTGCTTGCTAACCCAGCTTCAAGGGAGTATTATGTCGTCTTTAAATCAGTTTATTCCATCACCTGTGATTGCCGTTGCGTCGGCTTACCAGATTCACCTTGGCGGCATTGATGTCTTTATCTGTTTTGCGCAAATAGATGATGACAACCAGCTTTTGCTCCAGCTCAGAGAAAGTCACGCATTGCGTGTTGGCGATCTGGTCACTGTGCATCTGGATAACCGCACCGGGGTCAGCGAATATGACGCCGAGCTGAGTGTTTATCGTTTATCGTACAAAGGCCGGGTAACCGCCCTGAACGAGACCGACGTCACCCTGTCGGCTGTGGAGTATCAGGTGTATTACGGGATTTCGGTTGCGCTGGAATATCGTGCACCGGGGTATGAATTCCCGGAAGATCCGCGTGTACAAAACCCCTTACCATGCACACCTTTAACTGCAACGCCCGTGATGGACGAAGAAGAGCACGACAACAAAGTCGGCGTGCTGATCACCAAAGCACAGTCGCAACCACACACTACCGTGATGGCGTTTTTATCCAGTACTGATGACGATATCTTTTTTATTACCCTGCCTCAGACCTTTAAATCCAGCCTGATGAAGCGCGACAATCAGTGCTACTTTGCCATCGACAATCGTGCCAGCTTTACCTTTGAAAACTATGTGGAGTGGAACTACTCCATTATCACCGGACGGGTGCATCAGATAGCCACGAGCAGTGCTTTGTTTAATGAAGTGAGAGAGTTGTTTATCTCTAAAAACCCCTGGGAAGTGGGGTTCTTTAGTCACCCGGATATTGAAATGTATCATCTAAAAGCCGAGAAAGTGGTGTGTCCAAAGCGGTGATGTGACCTGTTTAGCGTTTTGCACTTGTTTTGCTCGCGGGCTCAGGACCGTTATGGCGCTGAGAGCTGACATGAACGCAATGTGTCTAGTCTCAGCTTTGGCGGGTGTTTAGTTGCGAAGCGCAGACGCTTAGTATGTTTCACAACGCACCGCAAACCGTACCCTTTTCATCCGTCATCCCGTGCTCGACACGGGATCTGGTTTCAGACGACTTGGTTGATAAGGTATTTATCCAATCATAACAGTAGACTGTAAGCAGATACCGGCGCAAGGCCGGTATGACGCTGAGAGCTGGCATGAACGCAATGTGTTTACTCTCAGCTTTGGCGGGTGTTTAGTTGCGAAGCGCAGACGCTTTTAAAATTTCACAACGCACCATAAACCAGACCTTTTCATCCGTCATCCCGTGCTCGACACGGGATCTGGCTTTAGACTGCTTGATTGATAAAGTATTTGTCCAGCATAACAGTCGTTTGCGAATAGATACCGGCGCAAGGCCGGTATGACGCCGGAGCTGGCATAAACGCAATGTGTTTACTCTCAGCTTTGGCGGGTGTTTGATTAAAAAGCGCAGACGCTTGGAATGACTCACAACGCACCGCAAACCTGACCCTGTTCACCCGTCATCCCGTGCTCGACACGGGATCTGGCTTTAGACTGCTTGATTGATAAAGTATTTGTCCAGTATAACAGTCGTTTGCGAATAGATACCGGCGCAAGGCCGGTATAACACAGGGGTGCTGGCATAACTGCAATATGCCTGTTATCAGCCAGCAAATGTGTAGCTTGTTTGTCGTTCTGAAAGGCATCTTTTTTAGCGCGAGTGGCAGTTAATACAATACAGGAATCCGTGCTTTTCCCGCTCAGAAATAAGGCGGGGTTTACAGCCCAATGTTAAGCAAAAAGCACCATGTTAATGGCTTTGAAACGGGCTGTTTTATCATCAGTTAGAATAACCATTGCTCAGCCTTCATAGTGCTCTCATAACCATTCATCACTTTTCCATAAGCGATTTTATCCAATACTTATAATAACTTGCAGGCCATCAAAGCAAAGCAACACAATGGGTGGCCGGATATGGAACAGCAATTTAAAGATCGCAGAGCAGAACTTTTGGTACAAAAAATGCGCCGTACCGAGCGCTTTATGCATCATCAGCGGCTTGAAAAGACAGCGGTGTCATTTGGCGATGAGCAACTGGAATTTATCGAGCATGCAATGGTGGACGGACTGAACGAAGACACCATTCGCACCATTGAATTTCATCGCCGTTGTCTGGCGGCAGGGATAGACAATGGCCGTCACTACTGGTGCTTTAAACAGGGCGAGCAGCTGATTGGCATGTCTGGTTATCACTATCGCCTGTGGGACCCAAAAAGCATCGTCTGGGGTGGCTGGTTTGTTGCCGATCAGGCTGTCTCGCCTCTGGTAAAAATGGCCATGCTGCTCGATACCCTGAAGGTCTTGCTGGAAGAAACCAGTTATGAAGAGCTGTACATTGAGGTATTTGCCGACACCAAGCAGTCGAACATACTGAATATTTATCACTCTTTACAGTTTACCGCGCTCGGTCGTTTTGAAAATTTTTATGGCCCCCAGCAGGACATGGTGGTGATGAAACTGGAGCTGGCTGAAGTAAGAGCGTTATGGCTGAACACCACGCGACCACTTGAGCGGGTTCAGTAGTATGTTACTGCTATATGTGGAATCCGGCGCTGGCTCACGGGCACTGGCTGAGGCTTTGGCAAGCCGTTTTCGCAAACAAGGCAAAGCGGTTGAACTGATGTCAGTGTCCGAGTTATTGCCACAGTGGCTGTCTGACTTGCTGTTTGGCCAGTATTACCAGTGGTGCATGTCGGGCAAGCAACATCACAGTAAATTGTATGCCAGCCGCTGGTTTTATCCGTTTCTTTACCGGTTGTTACCACTGTGGCTGGCACTTAAAGGCAATGACAAGCTGGATGAGGCCAAAGCGGTGATCCGCCGTCACAAACAGGTGGTGGCGTGTAGCTATTATGGCGCTTTTTTTGCCCGTTATTATGCGAAACTGGCCGGGCACAAGGTCGAAGTCAGTGGTGTGCTGGGAGACTATCAAATATCCAACGGCTGGCGGACTGCGCTCACTCAGTTGTTTGTTTCTCATCAGTACAGTCACCCCGTACTGGACTGGCATCGCGCCAGAGGGACCGAGATATTGCCGCTCGGGATCCCCACTGAGGTAACGCCCGATTTAATAGCAACAAATGAGCAAAACAACGCGAACCTGAACATACTGCTCTGTGGCGGTGGCTGGGGGCTGGGGATCTCACCTGCAACGGTGGCTTTACTGCTGGCGCAAAACCCATCAGGCACGGTGACCGTTATTTGCGGTCAGAACGAGGCGTTACAGCAGCAGTTGCAGGCATGTTTTGAACAACAGATTGCTCAGCAACAACTGCGGCTGGCCGGGTTTGTGTCGGATATGCAGCCTTATTATGCCCAGGCCGACATCATCATCACGAAAGCGGGCGGCCTTACTTTAACCGAGGCGGCGCTGGCCAATACCTGCCTGATCATTCATGGCGCTTTGCCCGGGCAAGAGCAGCACAATCGCGCCGTGTTTGTGGCGCAGGGGGCCGCGCTCAATGCCCACAATGACGAGCAGCTCAGAGACTTGCTCAGCCGCATTCAGGGATCAAGCACATTGCGCAGCCAAACCAGCATGAGAGCGGCCACATTGGTTAATGCCAATGCATCACAACAGATTTGTCATCATTTACTCGCAAGTAGCAAATAATATTGTAGGAGTCGACTATGTGGACTAAGAAAGCCACGCAACTGGCAGTCAGCGAATTACCGCAGGCACATCAGAACTTTATGGCCAGAAATCCAGGGTTTACTGCCCACCATCAGGCCAGCACCGAGCGCGTGGCGAACGCCCTCAGACGCTATGCCGCGAGCGGAAAAATTGAAGCCGAGAACATCTGCAAACTGGTAATTAAAATGACCAGCAGCTGCAACTTGCGTTGCGAGCAGTGTTTCCAGTGGCGTGAAACCGGTTTTCACCATGGCCTGGATCCCACGGCCATTCCGTATGAGCAGAGTGGTCATTTGTTTGATTTTGTTGAGCGTCAGCGATGCGACATCATATTGACCGGCGGTGAGCCCACTTTACACCCTGATTTTCCAAAGTTTCTCAGCCGCCTGGCTGAAGCCGGATGCTTTATTTATATCTGCACCAATGGCTTGATGATTAAGCGCCACTTTGAGGTATTGAGTAAGTATCACGATCAGCTGGCCTTTTTAATTTCCATCGACGGACCAAAAGACATCCATGACTCGATCCGGGGCAAAGGTACCTACAACAAAACCATGGCCGGTATTAAGCTGCTGGCAGATGGCAAAAAAGCGGGCAAGCAGTGGTTGATCGGGGTAGAAAATACCATGATGGCCAAAAACCTCGATCGGGCCACTGAGCTGCTCAATGAGTGTGAGCAAGCGGGCGTAGACTGGATGATTTACAACCATCTGTGGGTCGTGGATATGATGGCGCGCAGCGAATACCACCGCTTTTGTGAAGACTATGACACAGTGCCCAATTCTTATACTGGCTTCGATATGGGCGATTTTCGCCCGGATTATATTGAGCAGGTGATAGACACCATCGAAAAACTGCGTGCTTACCCGGCCCAGATCCCGGTGTTGTTCGGGCCGGATTATGATGCGGATGAAATCCGTCAGTACTATCGCGGCAAAATGCCGGCGCGACCACATTATCTCAAAATGGGCGTGAAACTGGATGTCGATATCGGCGGCAAACTGGTGATGACCAAGCAGTTCCCTGATCTGGTTTTTGGTAATGTGTTGGAAACACCTATTGAGGAACTCATTGCGTCTGAGCCCTATCAGCGTGCCGCAGAGACCATGCGTCAGAAAAGCCTTAAAGTGCTCAACGCCTGCCCTGATGCACATAACTTTTTGCTGTAGAGGTGGGTATGTTGTCCGTGATTTTGCCGGCTCACAATGAAGCAAAAACATTAGCAATTACCTTGCCGCGATTGGTTGAACAGTTGCCTTTGGATGCTGAGCTGATCGTGGTCTGTGATTCCTGCTCGGATGCAACTGTGCAGGTAGCGAGGGCCTACACTGAGCAAGTATTCACTATCTCAGCAGGTATTGCCGCTGCGGCGCGTAATTATGGCGCTGCACAGGCAAGTGGCAACATGCTGTTGTTTCTCGATGCTGATACTGTGTGCAGTGCACAGCTACCAGCGCAGGTTGCTCAGTTTGGCAAAGGCAGTCACAGAGCTGTGTATGGCACGGCGCCACTGAAAAGCGACAGCGGCCACTGGCTCGGTCGGTTTGTTGCGGCCGATATCAACCGCTTTAATCGGCGCCATTTGAGTATGGGCGGCAATTGTTTTGTGTCGGCCAATTTGTTTAAAGCGGTGGGGGGCTTTAACACGGATTTATTGCGTGGTGAAGATACCGACTTGGGTGTGCGCTGTCAGCGTCACGGTGGTCATTATCAATGGCTTGGGCGCTGTTATTTTGTCCACAATGAGCGCAAATTCCGCACCCATGGTTATTTGCGGTACTACGGCTCCTTGTTGCTTGGGGGCGTACTGTGGCAGCTTTCGCCGCGCCTGTATGCTCGTAGTCTGGGAGGACAGGCATGATAGAAAAATGTCGAGCCCTGTGGCAGGTGCTGTCGCTCAAACTGGTTTTATTGAGCAGCTTAAGCGCCTGCACCACCATTTTGATCTTGCACACTTTCACTATGGCGCTGCAACTGGATAGCAGCAATCCGGCCAATCTGGTTCAGGGGGCTGTATGGTTCTCAGCGGCATTTGTGGGCTTTGTGGTGGTGCAGCTGGTTTTTCAGCGCAGCGTGATCCGGCTGACCGAAACCACCATTAAGACTGTGCGGCTGGATATTCTCGATGCAGTGCGCCATGCCCGATTACAGATGATAGAGCAATTTGGCCAGGAGCGGATCCTCTCGGCAATCGCTTACGATGCCAACACACTCAGCCAGCTCAATCAGTTCGTCGCGTTAAGTGTGGGCCATTTATTCACTGTGATTGCGGCACTGATTTACATGTTTGTGATTGCCCCTTTGGGCGCATTGCTGGCGCTGGGGCTGATAACGCTGGCGGTGACGGCCTATTGTTTGCGCTTCGGGCGCATTCATCAGGGGTATGAGCGTGCAAGGGAAGCCGAAGACAGCTTTTTTACCCATCTGCACGACCTGCTGATGGGGATCCGCGAAGTAAAACAAAACGCGCTGCGCAATGACAGCCTGTATGCACAGCACCTGAGCCGCGATGCCACCGCCGTTCAGCACAACAAAATTATGGCCGAATGTCGCTTTGCCCATAATCAGCTGATGCTGATGGCCGCACTTTATTTACTTGCCGCTGTGGCAGTCTTTGTCGCGCCGTTGTGGTTTGCCTTGTCGCCTCAGCAGAGTATCAGCTTTGTGATCATCACTTTGTTTATGGTGAGCCCGTTTCACAGCAGCATGGAGTTATTTCGGGTGCTCAGCCAGCTTCAGGTGTCGCAACAAAAACTGACCGAAATCAAACAACTGGCCAGCGAGGCCGGGGAGCAGGGCGTAGCGTCATCAGCGGTGTCGTTTTCACAGCAACTGACGCTGCAAAAGTTGATATTTGAATATGACCAAGGGTTCACGGTCGGGCCCATTAATCTTGAAGTGAACCCTGGCGATATCGTGTTTATCTCCGGCGGCAATGGCTCTGGTAAAACCACCTTTATGCGGTTGCTGAGTGGATTATATGCACCGCAAAGCGGTCAAGTCTGGCTTGATAATCGTCCGCTTGAGGCGGCTCAGCTACTCGCTTATCGCCAGCTTTTTGCCGGTATTTCGGCCGACAGTGTGGTCTTTGCTAACCGTTATGGTCAGCCGATGGGCGAGGCGCAAATTAATCAATGGCTGGAAAGGCTTGAACTGAGCGACAAAGTGCAGTTTCGCGACGGTCGCTTTACCAATACCCGCCTGTCGACGGGCCAGCTAAAACGCCTGGCCATGGTGCAGGCGCTGATGGAAGAGCGGCCCATTCTGGTGCTGGATGAGTTTGCCGCCAATATCGACCCGCAAAGCCGTCAGGTGTTTTATCGCCAGTGGTTACCCACACTCAAAGAAATGGGTAAAACCCTGTTCGTGATCACCCATGACGAGGCTTACTTTGATTGTTGTGACAGCCATTACCTGATGCGTGATGGTCAGCTTCACCCTTATCCGGCACAGCCGTTGTCGCTGGTTAAATCCCACTAAGGAGCGTGCAATGAAAGATTATCAGTTAACCTGGCTGGCACAGCGGGTAACCACTCAAACGACGGCAGTCTTAGTGCCCTTTTATAACGAAGCGGGTGATAAAACCCACTTTGCCGAGCGACTGGCTTACTTTGATGGACTGGCAGCGCGCCATCCTGAGCTGGATATTATCCTGATTGACGATGGCTCTACCGATCAGCCTTTTGCGGCGGATACTGAAAAACTGACCCATCTTAGCCTCAGCACAGTAACGCCCAATGGCCAAAAGATAGGGGCGCTTTATACCCAAATCAAAGCTTTGCCGCATCAATATATTATTTTCACCGACTTTGATACTGAGCTTCAGGGTCTGGATAACCTGCCTGAGGTACATGATAAGTTGGCGGCAGACTCGGCCTCTATGGGATGTTATTTCAGCATGCGTCCCACAGAAGGTAATACACCCGCAGTGCAGTTTCAGATGCTGGAATATGCGCTGGAGCGAGCCAGTTATCAGTTCAGCAAGAATGAGGGCAGTGTGCCCATTATGCCCGGTGCGGGCTGCTTGTATAAACGGCCAATTATAGAGGAGCTACTGTCTCGCCACAGCGGGCTGCGCAGTGGTGAAGACAGAGAAACCTGTTTGCTGGGTCTGGAGCTGGGTTACACCGTGTTTTACGCACCGCAAATACAAGCGCTGACCCAGCCGCCACAAACCTTCCGTGCCCTGTTGCAGCAGCGCCGCCGCTGGTCGCAGGGGTTTATAGAAGTGGCGCTGCACAAAGCGGCGTTTTATCGCAATCAGATGGCCGAGAAAACCGTACTAGGATTGCGCCACCGCATAGACATGATCTCTGTGAGCATCTTTTTGTTAATGCCGCTGCTGTTGCTGATGGCGTTTTTGATTAGTAGTACTGTCGGCGTGGCGCTGGTGCTGGTGTGGACGGCGCTGGGTTTTGTTGAAACCTTTTGGCTGTACAGCAAAGCCCGCGATGAATTTCGTACCATTCCCAACCACAAACTCAAGTTATGCCTGATCCCGTTTGCCCGAGTGCTGCTGGAAGTGCCAACCTGGTGGCGGGTGATTGGCCGAGTCTGTTTGAACAAATTACAAGGCAAAGGAGCGTGCGCATGAGCAAGCAATTCACAGCTCAAACCGGCAACCCGTTTATCGCGGGAAACTATCGCCGGGTTTACAGCCTGGGCATGGATTGTCGGCCTCGTCATTTGACTCGGCAGCTGGAGCTGGGCTGTCGGCGTGGGCCATTTGACTGGATCGGCGGCCGTTCGGTGGCCGACCTTAACCAGGCGCTGCAAACGCGGTGTAAAGAGGTGCTGCTGCTTAAAAACCTGGAACCGTATGAGCCTGATTGCAAGGAGTACCGCAAGTACGCCGATCGTGCTGCGGGTTACCTGTCTGCCCACGACTTTGCGGTTGAAAACCATGATCTGGTGCGTGAGTATCCGGCATTTCGAGAAAAGTTTGACGGTATTTGCACACGTTTCTTTTCTGAACTGGCAGAACTCGACAGTGTGTTGTTCTTTTTGAGTGTGGCCCTGGAAGAAAATGAAGACTGGCAGTTTGAAACACCGGATGAGATTTTGGCAAACACGCTGACATTAAAAACTACGCTTGAGCAGCTGTGTCCCAACGCCAGGGTTGGCCTGCTGGTGGCCACCTTTCATGACGAGCTGGTTGAACACAGTCGCCCAGGCCTCGCATTTACCCGCAAGTACACCTTTGATAATGACGAGCCCTGGATGCAAGGCCAGGAGCTTACCCATTGGTGCAATATGCTGGTGGGCGTGAATGGGTTTACCGGGCTGGCAGCACACAAGGAGTCGGCATGACGCAAGCTACGGTGGCCAATATGGTCGCCAATATTCTGAATCAGCCCGCTCAGGCCGCGGCACTCGAAGGCGATGACTGGACATTCACCTATGGCGAACTGAGCGCTCTGGTTGCCTGTTGTGTGGCGCAGTTGCGCAATTCAGGCCTTGAGCCGGGCGACTGCATTGCTATATACGGCGATGATCCGCGCTTGAGTGTGGTGGGGGTATTAACGGCGTTGTTACTTGGCTGCCCCTTTGTTTGCCTCGATGTGCACTTTCCGGTGGCACGCATGCAACATATGCTGGCACGCAGTCAGGCACGTGTGGTGTTGTACAGCAAGGTCGACCCACAACTGACAGAGACTGGCTGCCAAGTCGATTTGGCGTGTGCTTCGCATCCTGCGGTTGTGTCATTGAGCGGGCTATCGTCAACCAGCCTGGAGGCAGAGCAGCAGCGCGCTGCTTATCATGTATATACCTCTGGCAGCACAGGCCAGCCAAAGGGCATTGCGATCGCTCGTCATAGTCTGGCTGTGCAAGTCCAGGCTGCACGACAACAGTATCAGCTGCTACCGGGCAATCGTGCCTTATGCATTTTATCCAGCTCAACAGACGCCTTTTTGCAGCAAGTATTGATGTTTCTGTCTGCCGGGGCATGCGTGTGTTTTACGCAGCGCGCTGTGCTGGATCCGGCCGAGTTTGCCAAGGTTTGTATCTCTAAAACCATTACTCATATTGATGTCCCGCCCAGTTTGCTGGCCAATTTTCTGGCAGACTCACACGCCGCTGACTGGCTTGCGAACATGCATTTGAATACTGTTATTCTCGGAGGAGAGGAGTTCAGTCACAACATAGTGCGTCACTGGGACAGGCTAAACTTGTTTGAACACATTGCGCTATATAACGAATATGGTCCATCCGAGGCCACAGTAACATCGTGCTTGCACCAAGTGACCCGGGCCGATTTAAAACGCAGCCGGGTGCCCATTGGCAGACCCTCGGCAGGCAGCATTTTACTGATTGTGGACGAGCAGGGCAGACCGGCTAGGCAGGGGGAGCTGCTGATCGGCGGCGAGGGCCTGGCATTAGAATATTTGGCTGAGCCACAAAAAACGGCCCGGCAGTTTATTGCCATGGAACGCCTTGGCAAAGTGCAGCGCTTTTATCGCAGTGGCGATTTGGTGCGCCGTGATGAACAGGGGCTGATCACCTATCTCGGACGGCTGGACAACCAGGTTAACCTGCTGGGCCATCGGATTGAACTGGAGGGGATTGAAGCGGTATTAGATCAGTACCCGGGCATTCGCAGCTCGGCGGTATTGTGTATTGGCACTCAGTTGATAGCTTTTATTGCCGGTGATCTGAATGATGCAGATACCAGTGCGCTGCGCAAAATGCTCAGTGAAGCGCTACCCGCTTATATGGTACCGGCGCAGTTTTTTTACTACACTCAGCTGCCAACCACGGCCATAGGTAAAATTGATAAACCAGCACTAAAGCGCGTTGCCGAGCTGAGGCTGGCGCAATGCCAGCAGGTGGCGACATTGCCTGAGCTAATTGCACAGAGCCTGAATGTGCCGCTGGGCGAGCTGGACAGTGACCAAGGGTATAAATCGCAAGGCGGGGATTCTTTAAAGGCATTGATGCTGCAAACCCGTGCCAGGCAACACGGCTGGGCGGTGTCGTTAAGTCAGTTGCTCAGTGATGTGCCGCTTTCTCAGTTAGCCCCATCTTGCGCTAATGCTGCGACGTTAGGCTTCGAGCAAGAATTACTGAATTATGCATTACCAAACAAGCTGGCGATGATCCATATCCAGGGGATAGCGCGCTGGCAAGTGTGCACTATGTTGTTCACTCAACAACAGCTGAGCTGCGAGAAAGTTCATCAGGCTGCGCGTATTTTGCTGCTGAAATATCCCGCTTTGCGGCTGCGTTTTAATCCCAGGCAGATGACGCAGCAGATCAGTAAAGGGGCTTTACACCTGAGTGCTGAGCTGAGCGTAACCAGCTTTGCAGATTTTAAACATCAAGCCCGGGACGCATTTAAATCTTGTCTTGATGGGGCTTCATTGTCAGAGCAATTAGTAACCATCGCCAGTTATCGCAGCCGCTACGGTCATATAGTCGCGATAGGGATAAGCCATTTGCTAGTTGATGATATCAGCTTGCAGGTGCTCAGTAGTGACCTGGAAAGCTTGCTCAGCGCTCCTCAGCAGTTCGACAGGCATAGAGACTGGGCTCTGCTGCACTGGCAACGACAATGCCATAACGCGGTCATGGCAGGCCACTTTGATGCCGACCTGAACTACTGGCGGGATGCGCTGAACACTCGTGGGGAATTTTGTCAGGAGGCGGAGCGTAAACTGGCGGCGCTGAATACTAGCAAGCCGGTCCACAGTCAGGTGCAGTTAGCCAGCGCTGCGCAACTCGCCACGTTATTGCCTCGCCTGGCGTGCCAGGGTTCATCACTGCAAGCTTTACTGTTGGCTGCTCTGGCAAGTAGTTACGCTCAGTGCAGCGGTGACAGTGCTGTGACGGTTGCGCTGGAAAATAATGGCAGACAACCTTTCACAAACAGCGAGTGTGAGATCTCGGTGGAGGTTGGTCAGGCGGTAGGCTGGTTTGCTCACAGTGCGCCGCTGCTGTTGCACAGTGGTGCGCAGTCCGGCGCACAGCTTGCGCAAACACAAGCGGATTTAGCCAGATATCCTGTGGGTGGACATAGCTATGGCTGGCTCAGTATGTTTAGTAAAGATCAGGCGTTTAAAACGCTTGCTCAAACACAGGCGCCCAGAATATCCGTCGCTTTTGCGGATCTGGGCGAAGTACCCGAGCAGCAAGTTTTTGCTCAGCCAAGGTTTGGCTTGAGCGGACAAAACTGGTTGACAGACGAGCAGGTATTTGCTTTTGAACAGCGCTATCACTGGTTGCAGATCCGCTTTGTTCGCTCTCAAGAAGCTGGCCTGGTGGTTGAGCTTAGTAGTGACCTTGGTATCGTCAGTGCGTCTTGGCTTAATAACTTATCCGCGCAGATAGCGACGACCTTTAATCATATTTGCGCTGATTAGCAGGCAATTTATTGACTGGTAACTGGCGGAAAAAGCGCCAGTTATGTTATAAGCTAAGACACGTTTTCCATCATGTTGGCTAAAAGTGCAATTTGTTCGAAACTGCTTAACGTTCATGTTTGCCAGCCTGCTGTTTATCGTCTCAGGCAGCGCGGTGGCACAGACCTGTACACAAACCGTCACGGTCAGTGCCAACGATAACTGGCCACCCTATTCGTTCCGTTCTGGTGAGCAATATCATGGGCTGGATATTGAGATCCTTGAATTGGTGCTGAAAAATGCCGATTTATGTTGGCGTTACGTATCATTTCCTTCATCAAGCCGGACCTTCGAAGAATTTAAAAAAGGTAAAGTCGATATTATTTTTGCTGCCAGCTTTACTCAGGAGCGGCGGCGTTTTTCTGAGTTTAGTGTGCCGTATCGCGATGAAGTGATGCAGTTATTCCGCCACGAGAGCAACCCGTTGAACCCTCTGCGTGCTTTAACGCCCACTCTGAGCTTTCTGAGTAAATCTATCGTGGCTGTGAATCGGGGCAGTGTGTATGGCGAGGCATTTTCTCGGATTATGCAGCAGTGTCCCGACTGTGTGGTTGACATTAACCTGGCCACAGAGCGCTTTGATTTGCTGGTCAAAAAGCGCGTTGACTATGCGGTAGAAGATTTATTCACCGGCATTTACCTGATTAACCGCGACCCTTATAAGGCGCATATCAGAGCAAGCCGCTTAACTGTGCACAAAAACCCCGTTCATTACATGATCAGGCCCGGCCTGTTGAGTGAAAAGCGTTTGCAGCAGTTTAATCTGGCCATCATACGCAATCAGGCCGCCATTGATGCGTTGATCGATCAACATTTTCAGCGCCTGCTATCCGGATCTTTGCAAGTTAAGCCATAAGCGTGTGCTGTGCAGGCCTGCGCATATGGTATTCAAACTCGTCTTCATCATAGGTTCTGAAACCTAATGCAAAATACAAATGACGGGCCGGGTTGTGCTTAAGTACAGTCAGGGAAAACGGGAGGTCTGGATACTGCTCAAACATATGCCTGAGCGTGTAGCGGCCAAGTCCTTGCTTTTGGTATTGCGGAGCTATTTGTAACTGCATAATCTCCACCTCCCTGTTTAACAGCCGAAACTTGAGTGTGCCAACCGTAACTTTATCGATGAGCAGCAAATGTGAACTGGCATAGTCTTCCTCAAGCCGGCATAGATGTGCCTCGTCACTGAGAAAAATCCCTTCGCGCTCGAGGTGCTCCACCATGGTTTGCAGACGCAGGTTCAGCAAATAGGGCTTGTCGGTATTGCAGGCTTGCTTTAGCTCAATGTTCATCGTCGTTTCCTTGATTTGGCTTATGCAGTGTGGACATGCCACCTGATGATGTACGCAGGTTTTTGCTTTATCTAATCTCATAGCAGCCCCGGTTGCAAGTGTAAATTATTCAGAGAAACAAAACTTTAATGGAGTTGCCAGGGTGCAACGCAGGTGAGGGTAAAGAGCGCAATTAGCGGCATTATCCCTGTATTGAGCGACTATATTTTGTGCTTTGTAGTTGAATGTCTGGGTTTAAAACCGTACCATAATTGCAAATGATAACGATTAGTATAAATATGAGTTTTATTGCAATTATCCCGCTTTGGCTGGCTGCACTGAGTTTATACCTTGGTAGTCACCGGCAAATCATCATCACTCGCGCAGTACCCAGGCCTTTAGCTGGGTTCAGTGCTATGTCTTTATTTTTTCTTGGTATTGTTACTTTCAGTTTTGATTACCCCTGGGTGTCGTCGATGCTGGCGGCGCTGGTCGTGTTTATGCTGAGTTTGTTTACGGTGACCATTAGCTCGGGTTATTCCAGACAGCGCACCTTGTCTATCACGGGCGGTGTGTGCCTGCTTAGCCTGATTTTTGGAGGGGCAAGCTATGTGGCCTAAAACCCTATCTGGCTTATTTATTGGCCTGCTTTTATCTGTTTCTGTGGTGCTTAACCTGAATCTGCTATTGCCTTTTTCAGAGGGCACGCGTTTGTTGATAGGACTGATCCTGGCGTTCCCCATTTGGGCCGCAGCGCTGGTATGGGCTTACTCGTTTCCATCGGCCTGGAAGTCTTTTCGGGCACTGATGCTGGCACTGGTGCCATCCGTTTTACTTAATACCGCCCTGATGGTGCTGAGGTAATTCAGACAATGAACAATCAAACCCTTAAATCATTGACCAATGCCCACGCCTGGATTGGTTTGATCATCTCTACTGTTCTGTTTGTGGTGTTTTTTGCTGGTGCCATCACTTTGTTCAAAGACAATATCACCAGCTGGGAGCGTACGCCTTTGCTGGTCGATGCCGCGCACAATACGCAGCAGCCCGCATTTGATAAAGCGCTGGCCACCATTGAAAAAAACTATCAGGTAGATATGCATGGCGGCATGTTTATTTACGCGCCGGATCAACACAATCCGTTTATTGAAGCCCGTTTTGAAAGTGAGCTGGCACAGCCCGACCCGATCACTGGCGAAGACCACCTGCACCAGGCTTTGTTACTGGATGCCATCACAGGTGAAATCGTCGCCAGCAGCGATACGCATAACTACGCGCACTTTTTGTACAAGATGCATTATGACCTCGGTCTTGGGCGTGCGGGCCTGTATTTTGTTGGTCTCGTAACCTTGTTCTTTTTTGTGGCAATCCTGAGCGGCATAGTGATCCACTGGCGTAAGCTGTTCAGTAAGTTCTTTCAGTATCGAAAAGACGGCAATAAAGATAAATGGCTTGATGCGCACAACCTGATAGGCACCATGGGCCTGCCCATGCATCTGATGTATGCCTTCACCGGCCTGGTTTTCAACCTGGTGATCATTTACCAGATCTCCTATGCGGTGATTTTGTATCAGGGCAATCAGGAAGCGCTGCTGGATGCCGCCGGGTTTGACCAACCGCATCTCGAAGAAGCCGACAAACGAATGGCCATGACGGGTGTGGATGATATGTATCGCCGCGCTATGGCGACTCTGGGCGATGTCACCATACAGCGCATCAGCATCGAGCATTTTGGTGATGAGAACGCAATTTTGGTGTTCGCAGCGACCAGCAATGACGACTTTTCATTGTGGCGTGAAGTGCGTTACCTGATGAGCACGCAGGAGCAGATCTATCTGACCATGGACAATTACGATAACGCCGTGCGAGGCGGTCTGTCGACCATTGCCAGTCTGCACTTCGGTGACTTTGCAGGATATGGAATGCGCCTGGCGTTTTTCTTGTTTGGTCTGGCAACTGCTTATGTGATCATCACAGGTAACCTGATGTGGATAGCGAAGCGCGCTAAACAACGCAACCAAAGCCAGCGCAGTCTGAACTTTGTCAGGCGTCTGACCTCAGGCAGCTTTATTGGTGTAGTGGCGGCGACAGCGGCCGGGTTTGCACTGGCGCGTGCGCTCCCGGTTGAGTATCTGGGCCGCGCTGAGTTTATAGAGCGCAGCTTCTATCTGATCTGGATTGTAAGTATTGTGGTCTCGCAGCTGATGCGTAATCAAAAGCTGTTTTGCAAGGCGTTGCTGAGCGCCAGTGCGGCACTGTTTGCCCTGACCGCCATCAGCGACTGGACCTTGTTTTACAGCACGTCGAGCCTGCTCAGCGGCGCTGCACTGCGTGATGTTTTGCTGGTTGATACTATGTTGCTGCTGCTGGCTGCCATTTGTATTGCCGCAACGAAACGCGTCTATGCGCAAGAAACCAAGGCACAGCGGGTTAGCTCGCAGCCACTCGCCTCTGAGGCGTAAGCAAGCAAAAAAGCGCTGGAATCAGCGCTTTTTTTGTGGCCAGCATAAAGTTGCTGTGTCGCTACTATCGCGGTCACTCACTCTGCCAAGCTCGTAAGGCCGGACTGCTAGGTAGTTACTGCCAGGCCTTGAGCATGTCACTTTTGCGGTAATATAATGCAAGGCGCAGCTCCCCGCTAATCAGGTTTCAAAGTCATGATTTCGGTTTTTATACCAATTTGATTAGTTAAGTGTTCTATTTTGAGGC
>NZ_PPUZ01000003.1:0-97547 GCF_004212645.1 Pseudoalteromonas rubra
AAAATGTGACTAAGAGATAGCCCCAGGCCGGATGCAACCATTTGCCTGGCTAACGTGATATCTCCCACGTAAGAGTGATGGTCAAAACGGGACACTAGATCGCGCCACAGTGCAGAATCCGGAATTTGTTCCTTTTTAAATGGCATGAACAAGGTGTTCGTTTCTTTTGCCTGCTCAGGCACCACACACTTTAGTGCAATCTCGCCGATACGCGTGTGATAGCAGTTGGAATCTTGCAATGTGCCCACCCGAATAATCACATCGAAACGCTTCTGGCTCAGCAACACATTGGTATTATCCGGTTCAATGTGTAGTACCAGGTCCGGATGGGCACGCTGAAAAGACTCAACCACGGGATATAAAGGACCATTGATCAAATTCTGCGGACACAATAAGTGAAATGCACTGACTTGCGGGCTTAACAACGCGGTGCAGTCAGCTTGCAGGGCCAGCAGCGACGGGGCCATTTTTTCATAGACGGCCTGGCCGTGAGATGTGGCTAACACACCGCGTGCTGAGCGATTCAACAGACTATAACCAAGCCGTGCTTCCAGCGTGGCAATTCGTTTAGAAATGGTGGGCGCACTGAGGCCTAGCGCATCAGCCGCTTTCGCAAAGCTGCCCCGGCGAGCCACCTCCACAAAAAGCAGCAGATCATCGAGCATGTGGTTTTCCTTAATCTTAGCTTGCCTATTCTGATATTCCGCTTCTGCTCGCGCTCGCTATGATGGGTATAAAACGGAGAAGCGCAATGCGAAAACTGATATTCACGACTTTATTTTCATTTTGCCTGTCGACACTGGTGTCAGGCTGGGTCACCTATGTCAATTTGGGTGTGGCGCCTGGATTTTTGCAGCACTGGTTCAAAGCGTTTATCCATGCCTGGCCCGTTGCTTTAATCACGGCTTACCTGCTCAGCGGGCCAATCCACTCTCTTACTCACTTTATTCTGGAGCGAAACCATGTCAAATGACACATTACATACTGAACACACCCCAAGAGATGGTGCAATCAACCTGGTCGCCTATATTAATCCAAAAGCCGCTTACTACCAAAGCTGTAAGTCTGCGATTGAGGATATCATTGAGATAACACGACAGGAGCCTGGGTGCCTGCGCTTTGAACTCTATGAAAACGCCGCGCAGTCTCAGCTGACTTTAATAGAACGGTTTGCCGAGCAAAGTGCGTTTGATTTTCATCATCGCCAGCCATACACCCAGGCGGTCTATCAACTTTATGAAAAGGCACTGGAAAAGCCCGCTGAATTGCATTTTATGAGCAGCATCAGCATATAGGGGGCATAAAGTGCCCGCACACTGCGGGCGCTCTGGCGCGGTCATCTTTTTTCAGGGCGAAGCGACTCGATCACCTGAGCATCCACCCAATAAATATCCCCTTCTGCCAAGCCGGCATCACGGTTAAAGAAGAGATATTTACCATCGGGCGTTACAGTGGCTGAAGCTTCCCGGCCAGACGTATTCACTTGAGGACCTAAGTTGATGGCCTCTCCCCAGCTGCCGTCTGTTTGCCGAAAGCTGATATACAGATCACTGTCGCCATACCCCTCTTCCCGCTGACCATCCCAGATAATATAAGAGTCATCAGGCGCAATAAACGGATGCGCATTGTACTTGCCGGTATTAACCTCAGGGCCAAGCGCCACAGGCGCCTGCCGCTGGCCGTTGAGCACCTCAGAAATACGAATGACATCCCCATTTTTATAATCGTCCAGAATATAAGTGCCTTTGCCGGACGAAGTCAGGCGCATGATCCCCCAGTCATCCCGGTCAAACATCGGACCTAACACCTGCAACGACCCCCAGCCACAGGCAGTACGTTCCATATAGTATTTTCCTAAATGCATGGTTTTCCCGTCCGGTGCCAGAAAAGGCCGTCCCACTCGCGGGCCAATCACCTGCTCATGCCATTGATTGTTGCGCTGAATGTAAGACATTAAGGTCCATTTACCGGTATCGTTATTCCTGCGCGTGAAGTAGAACTCCGTCATATCGGGCGAGAAGAAGGCATTATAATCCCGGTGTATGGTAGAGACCAATCCCGGGGCAAACACTTGCGGTACACTCCCCGGTTTTTTTTGCCCCAGATAGGGTCCGGTAGGTGCGTCTAAAGTCGATTTGGCCTGGTTCTCTGTACTCATTAATGATGCTGACACCAGCACCATCAGTAACATGATTGGCTTCATAGTAAAACTCCTTTGGCTAAGCCGCGATCACTGAGGTCACTCAGTTTAAGGAGTTCACCGGGTAAAACATGAAGTTTGCCTGATGTTTCGCTGAAACAATTAAAAAGCAATTAAATCAAAGGAAAAAACAAGAGTTAAACCATTTGCGCACTGCGTGTCTTACTCAGCTGCTCAAGGACATCGATTGCTTTGAGATACAACTCACTGGATTCTTTACTATGCCCTCCCATGGCTGAGGACAGCTGGTAGGTATGGCGCATATCATTCAGGAGTTCGTGTTTCTTGAACGGATCTTCATTCATCGAGGTTGGAGCGCCTATCGCCATCATTTCACCTGTGCCGATAAAACCGCCATCGAATAGTTCTCTTGATAAACTGCGCATGTCACCTGCCGATATATTGTGCACATCGTACTTGGCTGCAAGTGCTTGCCACTTATTTTCCGCTTGCCTGGCTTTATCACTGAGCGTGACGGTATCGCTTTTTGCTGTATCAGCAGCTGTTTGCGCGTTGGTCGCGTAACCCGTACGTGTTGTGTAGACCTGACTGGCGGCACTGGCGCCTGTATTTGCATTAATTGCGTTCATTTAGATGTCCTTCCATTTCACTGAGATCAGCGCGGGTTAGCTCTGCGACAAACCCAGCAGGCCCGCTTTTGGTCTTTCTATTTCACAATTAAAGGCAATTAAAGTGCCAGCCTCACTAGCCGAGCTCATTTCCCGTATACTGAAAGACCGCTTCCAGGGGTTCGCCAAATACCTTGGCAATCTTAAATGCCACTTCCAGTGACGGAGAGTATTTTGCCGCCTCAATTGCCATAATGGTTTGCCGGGTAACGCCAACGCGCTCTGCCAGTTCCTTTTGGGTCATCTCACCGGCCATAAATCTCAGTGTTCTGATTTGATTTTTAATCGTGCATTCAGCCATAAGGTGTCACCATGCGGTTTCTGATCAGCTGAGTTGCATAATTGACTAGTTCCGCCAGCAAAAAGGCGCCAACCATAATGTGTAACGTGAAAAACGGCAACGGCGCATGCTCAGCAAAGCCCATGCAGTTTTGCTCAAAAGCATATTGTCCAATCGCAAAACAGACCCCGGCCTGAAGCGTCCATAACGCATATTTATTGCCCACCAGCGACACCTGTTTTTCTCGTTCATCCATAGGTTGATCGACTTCGCCATCACTGACCAGCTCCAGCAGTAGCTGACTGACAATAGACAAAGCAACCGAAACACCCACAACCTTAACGAGCAGTTGGGATATCCAAACCCCACTGGCGAGCTGTTCTGCTGTTGCCATCATCAGACTGGAGGCGTAGAAATAGACCACAGCACCGGTTACCAAAAGGTCTAAGCTCAAAGTCAGATCCCGAAAGCTCAGCGAGTCGAGCAGCGCCTTGAGCACTTTCAATTTTTCATTGCTTGTCATGACTACCATCCTTAACTCAAAGTAAAAAATATTTGACTTTATACTGGTCAAAATCCCAACCAATGTCAAATATCTTTTACTTCTGGTTATAAATGCATGACATCACAACCCCAGATTGGCATCATCGCTTATGCAGAGTTGGATGCTCAAAGCCTCAATAAACGGGCCTGAGGTCGTCGATGATTTTTGCATCGACCCAGAACAAGTCGGACTGGGCTTCGCCTGCTTCTCCTTTAGGCTTAACCATTCTGTTGAAAAATAAGTATTTACCATCTGGCGTCACCTGAGGTCCCCCTTCTTCGGCGGCCGTATTAACCCGCTCACCCAGGTTAATCGCCTCACCCCAGGCGCCATCAGGCTGGCGGAAACTGATATAAAGGTCGGAGCTACCAAACCCCTGCTCCCGCTCACCATCCCACATAACATAAGACTCGTCGGGCGCGATAAACGGGTGGGCATTCCACTTGCCGGTATTGATTGCCTTACTGAATGCTTTTGGCGTCTGCCATTCACCCTTATCCCAGTTTGCAT
This sequence comes from Pseudoalteromonas rubra, assembly GCF_004212645.1. Taxonomy (GTDB): domain Bacteria; phylum Pseudomonadota; class Gammaproteobacteria; order Enterobacterales; family Alteromonadaceae; genus Pseudoalteromonas; species Pseudoalteromonas rubra_G. The sequence continues at coordinate 4,164 of NZ_PPUZ01000003.1, forward strand.
ACCTTAATATGCCATTGCCGTCGCGGGTAAACTCGTCGAACACCAGGGTGCCCTTGCGCGACATTTTAAGGCCCATTATAGGGATTTCATCAAATGCGGGGCCGAGCTTTTTCATTTCAGACCACCCGTCTGAGGTGCGCGTTTTATATTGCTTGCCGTAAAACACCCTTTGACCATCCGGGCTGTAATATGGCGCACGACCGGTTTGCTTAGTCACGACTTTTTGCCAGCCTTCGGCAGCTCTTTTGAATACCACATGAGCCGTTTCACGCTGCCCTTTGTTCATCCGCCACCGAGACACATAAAGCACTTCTTTGTCCGGCGCAAAATGTACCGCATCTCCCCACTCAGATGTAGATACTAATCCCGGAGCAAACACTTCGGGCGTCAGTCCAGGTGGTTTTTGGCCCAGATAAGGGCCGTTTAATCCGGGCAACACACCTTGAGCATGGCTGTTGCTGCACAGCAACAAGCCCATAACGGGCACAAGCAACTTTAATTGTTGAGGCGTCATTCTTTATTCTCCAGATAAATGAGTTGATATCAGCCCTGACATTACCAATACCAGAGTCAAACACTGGATTGGGGGGTGATTTCTCACTGACTTTATTCTTCTAATAAATTAAAAATATATTTATCAAAGCGTTAAAAAGGTTTCGGGTGAGATTTCTTGAGTCATAAGTAGAGTAGCTCAGGTGTGATTAGCGGCTTCTGTGTGACAGATAAACCACAGCAGAAGGCAAGTAAGCACCGTGATATCAGCGGTTTTTTAATCTACGCTTTACAGACAGTAGATTGGGTAACTCTGTTATGAATGCGTCTATTTTCGTCCAAATTGCGGCCTACCGGGATCCTGAGTTACTGGCCACCATAAGGAGTGCTGTCGATAATGCGAGCGACCCGCAGCGGCTTGTTTTTGGTGTGTGCTGGCAGTATATCCCCGGGCTGGATGAATACTTGTTGTTTCCCTCTGAACTTGATGCCGATATCAGACTGGTTGCGGTGCCCGTTGAGCAAGCGCAAGGTGTATGCTGGGCACGCCATGTAGCGCAAAACCTATATCGTGACGAAGATTATGTACTTTCCATAGACAGCCATACCCGATTCGTCGCCGACTGGGACAGGCACATGATAGAAGAGTTAACACGCTGCCCGAGTGACAAACCTGTGCTCACTACCTATCCAGCCCCTTTTCGGGCGCAAACATCCCTCGCAGATACGCCCATTGCCCGATTAAAAGTGGGGCCCGTCATGGATGGCAGTGTCCGTTTCGAGCCTTTTTTTGACGCTGATACGACACAGCGCACAGGCCCCATTGCCAGTCACTTGTGTGCCTGTGGTTTTTACTTCGCACAGGGCCAGCTCAATCACGATTTACCGATAGACCCTGTCATGTACTTTAATCAGGAAGAGTTTACCCACTCGCTGAAACTCTGGACCTTAGGGTACGATTGCTTTATTCCGTCTCAGCACCTGGTATTACACCAGTACGGCAAAGAGAAACCCGTATTCGAGCAGCATGTACACTGGAATGACGACGCTAAATGGGTGGCGCTGAATACCCGCGCGCAGATCCGCCTGCGTGCATTGATTGAAAACACCTTTGACCCAGCCCATGACAGTTTTCCTGTCGAACACTTCCCGCTGGGAAAGGCCCGAACAACCTCGCAATACTTGTCATTGCTGGCACTCGAATACCGGGATGGCGAGCTTTTACCCCTGGCTAAAGATACGCAGGCGACGCGTTAGAGGAGCACTATGTCACTACCTAAGATTTCCTGCTTTTGCTGCACCTTTGGCCGCCCACACTTGCTGGAAGAGGCCATTGAATCCTTTCTGCGCCAGGATTATGCCGGTGAGAAAGAGCTGATTGTGCTCAATGACTTCAGCGGGCATCGTTTACTGTTCGAACACCCGCAAGTGACCGTTATCAACCTGCCGACCCGCGTTGTTCCTTTGGGTAAAAAGTTCAATCTGGCTGCCAGTTACTGCACAGGTGACATCTTAATGCCCTGGGAGGACGATGATATTTATCTGCCCTGGCGGCTCAGCGTCAGCGCCGCGCAGATCCGAGATGGCGTTTTCCATACCCGCCAGGCCTGGCTGGAAAACAGCGACCATGAACTTGAATATTCCGAAAACCTCTATCAGTGTAACCTGGCGATTGAACGCACGGTATGGCAGCAAACTGGCGGTTATTTAGAGCATGATGTCAGTGCGATTGATTTAGCGCTGTTTCGTGCGCTGGGAGGCGATAAACACACGCAAATATTGCCGCAAGAGGATATTTTTTATGTCTATCGCTGGCAGTCATCCGGTGCGTTTCATGCTTCTGAAGTAGGCGGAAATTGCGCTAGCATTAGCGATCATGCCGGCTATATTGTTAATCAGCTGGCCATCTCGGGAAAACTACCACTGGGAGACGTGCAGCTTAAGCCACGCTGGCAAAGAGACTATGTGGCACTCAGCCGATGTGCCAGTATTCCAACTCGCTCACCATCGCCGCAGTATGTGCCCGAGACGCAGCCAAATACGCGCCCCGTCACCCGAGGTTTTCAGGTTGACGAACAGGTGCTTATTAACAGCCCACTTCACGACACCTGGTTTTTACTCGACCCATTAGCAAGCACCATCTGGCAGGGGCTGCAAGCGAGCCAGTCGGTATCCGACATCGCACTCACGTTGCACCGTCAGTATGGGACCGATATCGCCCATGCCAAAACCGATATCCAAGCTATCATGGCAAACTTTAGCCAGGAAGGCTTACTGCGCGACTGGTGCGAACCACTCTGGCTCGATGTGGCGGGACAAGCCGTTGTCGTGGTCATAGAGCAGGACAGACTGCGCAATGACTTTAAGCGTCTCTTTACCCAGCTCCGATGTGACTGGCCCGTCAACTGGGATCACCTTCTAGAGCTGCGCGAGGAGCGGGAATTTTATAGTGTGTATCTGGATGCTCAACAGGATGCGGAGTTACTTTACGCTGATCAGGCTTTGTACCGCTTAATTGAATTGCTGCAAACGCTGCAGGCTTCAACCACACAGCACACCACTTATCTCAGCGGCATGCTAGTTAGGGTACACAATCAGGTGATTGCGGTTTGCAGCTCAGATCTCAGCCACAACTCTGTCAGCCTTGAGAGCCTAGGCGCACAGCAAGTCGAGGTCCTCAGCTATGGCCGCTTTCTGTTAACCAGTAAGGGCGATGTTCAGGCGGTTCGCGCCCCACACATAATCCCGGCGCAACAGCGTAAAGCATTGCACACTCAGCCCGTTACCAGCGCCTATTTTAATGGCCAGTTGCAGCATATCTGTGAACCCTTGCCTTGCGACGAGCGGGTGCGCTATCAGGTTGATCAATTGATTATTGCAACTGAACAGCTGCCTTCGGGCCAGCGCTCTGCCGCACAGACGTTATCAGTAATTTTGAACGAAGGGCTGATCCGAACCCCTTATTTGAGTCAGGCTCAGACAACGCACCTGATCAGCTGGTTAGCCTCTGCTAATCCCGTCGCGATTACGCCCGATGCTCTGACGTTCAGTACGCTGCCGCTGTGCCCGGATAAAGCCCAAAGCGATATCTCTGCGCTGTCTCCTTTGCAGATCCCCCAGTTTAAGCGCTTTGATAAACAACGCACTCAACTGACTTTGCCCGGCGTTTTGCCAACAAATCACCAAAGAGCAGAAAACAGACAGCGATATGCCCAAGTTAACATTAATCCCTCTATTGATTTAATTGAATGGGTTAGCCAAAAGCTTGAGGCCGGAGAAAGCAAGGCGCAGGTATACAGAGATCTGATTGAATCTGGCTACGCCATGGAAATGGCCGAAAAAGCCATGTATGGATTCAAACCTAAAATAAAGACCGAGCAAATAGAAGATGCCAGCCTGCGTGAAAGCACACACACCAAACCGAGCCTTTATTTTGCCTTTGCCAACATCGCCATCACACAGAACCCCAACAGCATTCGTATTGCAGATGTACGCGCACAAATCTACCGCTTTGAAGGGGCTTTCTCTGAGCAGGAATGTCAGTCTTTGATAGCCCGCCTTGAGGGCCACTTTCAGCCCTCAACCGTCGTTGACCAGCAGGGCGACAGCAATCAAGGTTACCGTACCTCCTATACCGCCTGCCTGGAACAGATCAGCCCCCAGGAAAACATCAGAATAAAAAATAAGATCAGTGCCCTGATGGGCATTGATAGCGCGTATCTGGAATCTTTACAGATCCAGCGCTATGGCGCCGGACAAGAGTACAAAGTGCATTGTGATTTCTTTCACGAGTCGTCCCCCAGTTACCAAAAATGCCTCGACAGTGTCGGCCAGCGCACCTGGACATGCGTTATCTATTTAAACGATGACTTTGGCGGCGGGGACACGCACTTTACCCAGCTGGATATGACGGTCACGCCCCGCACCGGCATGGCCTTATGCTGGAACAACTTATCGCCACTGGGTAAACCCAACGAATACACCTACCACTGCGGCCAGCCGGTTGAGTCGGGATTCAAATACATTATCAGCGCCTGGTTTAGAGAAAAGCCATTTACTAAAGCGCAATAATAAGAAAGCACCATTACAGTGAACAGTGCTTTGCTATGTCATGTTATGACGGTGGAGGTGGTGCCCCGCCAAAGGTTGTGGGCGGCGGCGGTGGCGGTATATTGCTAAAGGTGGTTGGCGGTGGTGGCGGCATACCTGTGGGTGCAGGTGGCGGCGGTGGCGTCACCACAGGCTGATCCGTCACATTTGGATCCGTATCATCCAGGTCGGTATCGTTATCAACATACCCGTCCACGTAATCTACGCAGCTCTGAATACTGACATCAGCATTACCAAAACCATCATAATCACTATCCTGATACAGCGTGTAGGGTAAAAAATCCCCATGGTTTTGAATATGCTTGTTTACCGCTTTCATTGATACCGAGATCACGTGTACATCGTAGCGACTGTGGTGACACACATCGATTTTTTCGCTTTTAGCAGCGACTTGCATCGATGTTGCCATAAGTACAGCCACAGCAACACGTGTTAGGTTGGAATTCATGAGTACCTCCAAGGTAATTGGGCACTCATACAGTATGGTCAATAATCCGACAAGTTCAATGCAAAAAGCTGAACAATCTTCTTCATAGTCGATTTACTTAGTCGCCTCCCGGTAACGGTTTGCTCTGTACACCCGCTATGAGCAGCTATAGTTAAATGTATCACCCATTCACCGAGCGATATTTATGGCTGAAACACGTGTCTTAATTACAGGAGGCGCCGGATTTATTGCCCACCACCTGGTGCTGGAGATCCTGCGGCGAACAGACTGGCACATTACTACACTGGACAGGCTCGACTACAGCGGCAATCTCAACCGGCTGCAGGATGCGTTGAGCGAGCTTCCACCGCCTGTGACACGGCGGGTAAAAATTGTGTTTCACGACTTAAAAGCAGCATTAAACCCACAAATTACTCAGGAAATTGGCCGGGTAGATTATGTCTTTCATCTGGCTGCAGGGTCTCATGTCGACAGAAGCATTGCCTATCCAATGAGCTTTGTGCTGGATAACGTCGTGGGCACCTGCAATATTCTGGACTTTGCCCGTACTCAGGATAGTCTAAAACGGTTTTTTTACTTTAGTACGGACGAAGTGTTTGGTCCGGCGCCCGCCGATGTACGCTACAAAGAAAATGACCGCTACAACAGCACCAATCCATACTCAGCAAGCAAAGCCGGGGGCGAAGAACTCGCCGTCGCCTACCACAACACGTATAAAGTACCCGTGGTGATCACCCATACCATGAATGTGTTTGGACAGCGACAGCACCCGGAGAAATTTATTCCACAAAGCATCAGAAAAATACAGCAAGGAGAAACCGTCACGATCCATAGCGACAAGACCTGTACCATCCCAGGATCGCGCTTTTATATTCATGCACAGGATGTTGCCGATGCCCTGCTGTTTTTGGTTGATACCAACTGGTCAGAAAACGTCGACCATGAACAAACCCTTTGCCCAAAATTCAATATCGTTGGCGCCAGGGAACTAAATAACTTAGAGCTGGCCCAGATCATTGCACAAGTGCAAAACAAACCCTTGCATTATGAACTGGTAGACTTTCACTCCTCTCGGCCGGGGCATGATCTGAGGTATGCTCTTTGCGGCGAAAAAATGAAACGGCTGGGCTGGTCACCTAAGGTGGATCTGCTTGATCGCCTGGAGCAAGTGGTGCATTGGACCTTGCTTAATCCCAGATGGTGCTAATCCCTCCAGATAAGAAACCATAACATTGGTAATTCAAAGCCGATGTTATATTCTGCTGATATTAGTTTATCCACCACCCGGGCACTTGTGCGGGTTTAAGTGATTAAACGGGCCGGACTAACAACAATAATAACAAAAGTAGCGCCACACTGGCCGAGTGGCAGTGAAAGCGCCAAGCGCACTAGGGATGTTATGACACAGCAATACTGGGTTGGTGAGTTTTTTATTGACTTATCACGTAACCAAATCACCGTAAACCAAGAGGTCAAAACCTTAGCACCCAAAGCACTGTCGGTACTGACCGTGCTGGCTCAACATCAGGGCCAGGTGATCAGTCAGGACGCAATACTGGATGCCGTCTGGCAGGATACCATAGTCTCGCCTAATACTTTGCAACGCTGCATTGCTCAGTTAAGAAAAGCACTGGGTGATGATGGCAAGGAACAGCATTTTATCAAAACCCATGCCAAGCAGGGCTATAGCCTGGAATGTGATGTACGCTGGCAGGCCCAGCCGCCAAGCGCAGCGCCTGAACAGCACACAGAAGACACGCAACCCGAACCAAGCCACACACCCGCGCCCGCGCAAATACGCTCCCGCTCGCAATTCGGATTTGCCCTGTTTGCCGCAGCATTCTTTATTGTCGGTCTCGCAGCTTCGGTATTGTTTGAGCCAAGTTCAAGTGAACAGCTGACGATCAGCGAATTTCGCCCTCTGACGGCCACCGATAACCGCGAAGTGGCCGGGGTGTACTCGCCCGACGGCGAATATATCGTATTCCATCGTTTTTCGACTGAACTTTGCCGTAACAGCATCTGGGCAAAGCGCATCGACACCCAGCAGGAGTTTCGCCTGACGAACAATCTGGATATCAACGGGCAGCATCAGTTTTCACCCGATGGTAAAACCCTGGCATTCGTGCAAACCTCAACCTGTGTGCAACCCGTCACCCAGAAGCTCTGTTATCACCTGATGACGCTGGATTTCGATAAAGCGTTGCAAACACCGCAAACCCCAACTCGTGTGCTGGAATGCAAAAACTCACAGATCAGAGAGCCGCAATGGCTAGACAGCGAGCATATCGCCCTGCTACAAAAAACGGACGAGCGCTGGAAGCTGATCCGCTACTCAATGACAGATAACAGCAGCGCGCCCCTGTATGAGGTCAGTGATGGCGACATCATCAGCTACGATTATTCCCGTAAAGACGGCCTGCTGGCAGTCGTGCGCCTGGGCGAGAGTGAACATTATTATCTCGATATGCTGAGGCCCGATGGCGAGCTGGTATCCAGTCACCGCATTCACTATCCAAATACCATTGCCCGGTTCAGGCCCATCTATCCCAATTTTTCGCCCTATGAAAACCAGCTGGCCTTCAGCACCGGCCGCCAGTTATATACCCTGACCTATCAGGGACAAGTCAGCCCGGTGACCCTGCCGGTTGATGAACCTATGGGCTCCCCCGTGTTTCATCCCGATGGTAGCCGTATGCTGGTGATCAAGGGGCAGTATGACAGTGATATTTTGACTATGCCGTTTGGCAATGATGCCTCGCTGCAAACGTCACAAGCGACAATCCTCGAGCGCTCCACCAAAGAAGAAAGTAATGCGATATTTCAGCCGGGCGGTGACCTGCTCGCCTTTAACTCAGCGCGCTCCGGACAAATGCAGATCTGGCTCAGCGACGGGCAAGTACCCCGTCAGCTCAGCAACTTCCCGATGGATACTTTTTTATACGAAACTCACTGGTCAGCCGAGGGCACTGAGCTTTTAACCAATGCCGACAAAGCGCTGGTTAAATTCTCGCTGGACGGCACTGCGCACGCCATTGCCCTGACGCACCCGGTAGAGCAATTGTTTTACTGGGACAGCCGCGCTCAGACGGCACTTGCCCAGCTCAAAATAAATGGGGTGCTCACATTTGCCGAGCTGAACCTGACAAACTCAGCCATACGTATTCTGAACGATCGCGAGGTCACCTGGGCGCTCAAAACCGCTGACGGCAGCCTGGTTTACACCGATCATATGGATCGCTTCTGGCGATCCGGTCCGGTTGAAGACGAGTTGATTGAGCCACTTCTGGATCAGGGCAGCGAGCGGCGCTTTACGGCATTTAGCAATACTCTTTATGGGATTAATGAAAATGCACAATTATGGTCTTACGATCTACACAGCGGTGATTTTGAGATCTTAACCACATTGGCAAATGAGATTGTCCGTATTTCAGCGGTCAACGATGAGCAGATCTTGTTGATCAAGCAGCTTACATCCCGAAAAGAGGTAGTAGAGTTGCTGCTGGCGGAGTAATAACAACTAAAGGTGTACATGGAAATATGATTTGGTGATGGGTGATTTTAGAAGACCGCTTGATCTACATAAGTAAATCAAGCGGTTTGTAGAATGGGGTGAGTCAGCCTGTAAGCCGGGTTCTGTTCTCTCCCGAGGGAGATCGATAATCATTCGTCTAGGCTTGGGATCGCTCCCAAGCTCGAGCAACCTACCCGGTTCCGATGCGGGCCACACCATAAGGAACCCTATTTGGTCTTGCTCCGGGTGGAGTTTACCTTGCAACCAACTGTTACCAGTGGCCCGGTGCGCTCTTACCGCACCCTTTCACCCTTACCGGTTCCGAAGAACTTAGGCGGTCTTCTCTCTGCTGCACTTGTCGTAGGCTCACGCCCCCCAGCCGTTAGCTGGCACCCTGCCCAATGGAGCCCGGACTTTCCTCCCCCTGATCATTTTCGTCACAGGCAGCGATTATCCGGCTGACTCAGGCGGGCGATTATACGCACCTTTGCCATAAAACGCAGCATTAATTTGCGTTACTTACCATTATTCCCCTTCGCGCTCGGCGATGATGGCTTTATACAGGGCGTTTTTCTTCAATCCGAAGTACTCGGCGGCAATGCCACAGGCTTTTTTCAGCGGCATTTCCCCTTCCAGCAAGCCGATCAGCTGCTTGGCTTCAGGCGTCATTTCGCTGCTCACCTGGTTTTTTCCTGGCAGCATCAGCACCAGCTCACCCCGCTGGCGCTCGGGTTCGTTTTCAAGAAAGGCGATCAGCTCACACACAGGCCCACTGAAAAAGGTTTCATAGGTTTTAGTCAGCTCTTTGGCGAACACCACCTGCTGTTGCTCACCCAGTGCCGTTTGTAAGTCAGCCAGGCTGGCCATAATACGGTGGGTGCTTTCGTACATAATACTGGTAATGCCAGATTCGTGCGCCTCTTTAAAAAAGCTCTGACGGGCCTGACTTTTAGCCGGTGTAAAGCCGATAAACTGAAAGCGATCGGTTGGTAACCCTGAGCAGCTTACCGCGGCAATTGCAGCACAGGCGCCCGGCACAGGGGTAACCTGAGCGCCAGCTTCACGACATAAGTTCACCACCGCGTAGCCAGGGTCGCTAATAAGCGGTGTGCCGGCGTCGGATACCAGCGCGATGTCCATGCCCTGCTCCAGCCAGGTTAGGATCTGCTGCGCCTTTTGTTTTTCATTGTGGTCGTGCAGCGCAAAGGTTTTTGCTTTTATGCTGAAGTGGCTCAATAATTTACCTGTGTGACGAGTGTCCTCGGCAGCCACCAAGTCGACATCTGCCAGCACTTTCAGCGCACGTTCACTGATGTCTTCTAAATTGCCTATGGGTGTGGCAACGATATACAGGGTGCCAATTTTGTCTGAGTTTTCGGCATTTGTCATTGAGCTCTCCAGGGTCAGTCAGTAAGATATCCACAAACAAAAGGTATGAGTAAAGGTTTGCGAGTGCGACTGAAAAATATAAGTCTAGTGATTGCGGTATTGTCGGGGTTATCGGCCTGTGGCACAACCCCTAAAACGGCATCAACACAAGACAAACAGACATTAGCGACAACCACCACCGCACCAGCCGAACAACTGGATGCGCAGGGTTTGTTTGATAAAGCCAGTCGTAAACAAGGCGCAAGTAAAATTCAGCTGCTGTATCTGGCTAGACAGGCTGCCATTGAAGAGCAAAACTGGCCCATTCTGGAACAGGCTTGTAGTGAGCTCGAAAGCAAGGCCAGTGTCGACCATGTACAAAACAAGCTGTATACCGCACTGGCCCGCCAGCAACAGCAAAAATACAGCAGTGCGCTGGCGTTACTGCAAACCTTAGAAAGCAAATTAAAGCTCCCTGACCATCAGGCCTGGCATCAATACCTGATGGGCAGCGTATATGCCGCTCAACAGCTTCCCAAAAAAGCCCTGGTACACTATTTCAACAGTGCGGATCTGGCCAATAAACATCAATTAAATATTGCAGGTCTGAACCAGGATATCTGGCAGGCACTGCAACAGTTGTCGTCTTATGCGCTGGAGCGTTTTGATCGCGGCACGGTGATCCAGCAGGGCTGGGTTAAGCTGGCCAAATATCATCAGATTTATCTGGGCTCGACGGTGCAACTTCACCAGGCGCTGAATAACTGGCAACGCCGCTATACCAGTCATCCGGGCAGTGAAATCATCCCGACGGAAGTGAAAACCACTCTGGATCTCGCGCCGTATGATGTCACCCGCATTGCTGTGCTGTTGCCCACTTCGGGCAGCAGTGAACGCCTGGGCAGAGCCCTTAAAAACGGTTTTCTCGCGGCGATGGATAGCAATCGGGTTGAGGAAATTTTCTTTATTGACGAAACCCTGGATGTGGCACAGATAGACAGGGAGCTTGGGCAAAGTCAGGCCGAGTTTGTGATTGGCCCACTACTTAAAAGCAATGTCGAAAAGCTCACCGAAAGTGCCTATTTAGCAACTACACCGGCGCTGTTTTTAAATACGCTGGATACGCCCGCCGCGCTTGGCAACCCCAACCATTATTACTTTGCGTTAGACCCTGAGCATGAAGTGGAGCAGGCAATGGTGCATTTCCTCGCGAAGGGCTATCAAAAACCTATGCTGCTGGCCCCGGATACGGCTTCCGGTAAACGCCTTATCGGCCACTTTGAAGCTCAGTGGCAACGTTACAGTGAAACCCGTCCTGAAGTGGGCTTTTACTCTGACAGTGAAAACATGGCCGAAGTGGTTGGCCAGCTACTCGAGGTCGACAGCTCCAAACAACGGATCAATACGATCAAGCGCATGTTTCATAAAGAGCTGGAAAGCGAAACCCGCTCTCGCCGTGATATAGACGCCATTTATATCCTTGGAGATGCCATCGAAACCCGCCTGCTTAAACCGTATTTGGATGTCAATGTCAGTACCTTTGCCGATCGTATCCCGCTCTATGCCAGCTCACGCAGTTACAGCAAGCAGATAGATAAAACCGACAAAGGCGATCTGGAAGGCCTGTTTTTCACCGAAGTGCCCTGGATGCTGCCCGGCGCGGTTAAATCGCAAAGCTTACGCGAGCAACACAGTCAACTTTGGCCTGAACAATCGGATATTGAACAGCGCCTGTTTGCCATGGCCTATGACGCGCTGAATCTGATCCCGGAAATAAAACAGTTAAGCAAAATACCTGGCAAAGAATTTGATGGCCTGACCGGCGCGCTCACCATTAAAGAAGCCAACCGCATTAATCGTCAGCTCAGCTGGGCACAGTATCATAAAAACCAGATCCGCCTGGTCAGTTTGGATCAGCGCCCGCCGACGCCGCTGTTTATGAAACAGCTGTATGAAGATTATCAGGCACAGCAGTAGACGATGTTCGGCAAGCTATTCAGTCATAGCCGGGAGAAAGGTCAGCACTATGAAGAGGTTGCTGAAACTTATCTCAAGAAACAGGGTCTTAAAGCCATGGCGCGCAACTACCTGTGTCGCTATGGTGAAATAGACCTGATCATGAAAGAAGGTGAAACCTGGGTGTTTGTCGAGGTAAAATTTCGTCGTAGTGGCGGCTTTGGTGGCGCAATCCAGGCACTGAGTCAAAGTAAGTTACAAAAATTGCGTCGCAGTATATATAATTATCTGCAACAATCTGCGTTGCACAATGTCCCTGTACGGATCGACTTTGTGGCAATTCAAGGCGATAAAAACCCAGATATCCAATGGATTAAAAATATTACTTAGTATGCAAGAATCAATAAAAGAGATCTTTACCGAAAGTATTCAAGCACAAATTGCCGCAGGTGAAGCACTGCCTGAGGTTTTAGAGTCAACGGCTTATGCCATTGCGCAATGTCTGATCAATGGCAATAAACTGATCTGCTGCGGTGTGCCCAGCTGCCACATGATTGCAGAGCACTTCAGTAACCTGCTGGTGAACTACTTTGAAACAGAGCGTCCTTGCCTGCCTGCACTGACCCTGAGTCAAACACAGATCAACCTTAGCAATGGCGACGAGAGCCAGGGCGCTGATTACTTCGCCCGTCAGGTACGCGCCATCTCCAACCAAAATGACTTGCTCTTTGTTGTGGCCATCGACGGACACGAAAAGAGTGTGATCAGTGCGGTTGAAGCCGCGCTGACCAGTGATCTCAATGTTATTGCATTGATTGGTGATGATGGTGGCGAACTGACAGGCTTGCTGGGCCCGAATGACGTAGAGATACGCGTGCCCAGCAAACGGGCCAGCCGCATTCTGGAAACCCACCTGTTTACCGTACACTGCCTGAGCCAGCTCATCGACAATATTCTCTTTCCACAGGACGCATAAAAGATGTTAAAACGACCTGCACTGATACTTTGCTCCGTATTACTGATCCAGGGCTGTGCCGCAGCTGTGGTTGCCGGGACCGCTGGTGCCGTTACCTCGGCCAATGACAGGCGGACTTTGGGCTCGCAAATTGACGATAACAATATCGAAATCAAAGGCACACTGGCACTCAAGCGTATTCCTGCACTGGCCAATCACGCTAATATCAGCCTGGTCAGTGTCAATGGCCACGTACTGATGGTTGGCCAGGTCAGTACTGTCGAAATGAAACAGCAAGCTCACAACACCCTCAAGGGCGTACAGGGCATTAAACGTATTTATAACCAGCTGCGGATCGGCAGCAACATCGGTATTACCACACAAACCAACGACAGCTGGCTGACCACTAAAGTCAAAACCAAGTTGATTGCCGATGACCACATTGATGGTGGCAATATTAAGGTGGTGACAGAGAACAGCGAGGTCTTTCTGATGGGCCTGGTCAATCAAGATGAAGCAGAACGAGCGGTTGATATTGCCCGCAATGTACACGGCGTACTGAAAGTCGTTAAAGCCTTCGAAATCTTGTAATAGTTAATATCTATGTATATAAAAAAACCTGCCAGAAGGCAGGTTTTTTTGTTGTCTGACGTGCTACTTTATCACTCTCAGGTGAGAGGCTTTCTTCGCTTTTTCAGGCGTTTCTTTGTCTGCTGAAGGGGCTTCAGCAGGCTCCTCTGTCACCTCAGTCTGAGCTGGTTCTTCTAAGTGTTCATCATCCTGTGGATGCTCCGACTCAGAGAAGATTGTACCTTCACCATTTTCACGCGCATAAATCGCCAGTACAGCACCAATGGGGACATAAACCTGCATGGGCTGACCAGAAAAACGCGCATTGAAGCTCAGTGCGTCATTGTCCATTAAAAAGTTAGCAGCTGCTGAAGGGCTTACATTCAGCACAATCTGCCCCTGCTGAACAAACTGACGTGGTACTTCAACTGCCGGATACTCAGCATCGACCACAATATGTGGTGTGCACTGGTTATCGACAATCCAGTCGTAGAAAGCACGTAATAGGTAGGGGCGATTCGAAGTCATTAGCTGCGGATCTCACGCTCAGCTTCTGTCAGTGAAGCCTGGAATGAATCGCGCTCAAACAAACGCAGCATGTATTCTTTGAGCTCTTTTGCACCGGCACCTGACAAATCAATGCCAAGTTGCGGCAAACGCCACAATAGTGGAGCCAGGTAGCAATCAACCAGGCTGAACTCTTCACTCATGAAGTAAGGTGCTTCACTGAAAATAGGTGCAATCGCAAGCAGCGCTTCTGTCAGCTCTTTGCGTGCCTGCTCGGCATCACCACCGCCTTGAGTGATTTTTTCTGCCAGGCTGTACCAGTCCGTTTCGATACGGTGCATCATCAAACGGCTGCGACCACGCATAACAGGGTAGACAGGCATTAATGGAGGATGAGGAAAACGCTCATCTAGGTATTCCATTATGATATTTGCCTGATACAGACCAAGCTCTCTGTCGATCAGAGTGGGAACTGTACCATAAGGGTTAATCTCATGCAGTGCCTCTGGCAAGTTGTCCTTTTCAGCCAGATGAATATCGACACTTACCCCTTTCTCGGCCAATACGATACGAACCTGATGGCTGTACATACAGTTTGCACCGGAGAAAAGAGTCATAACAGGGCGCTTATTGGCAGCAACGGCCATGCCTACCTCCATAAATTAATGACAAAGTAATAACATCACTTTAATACCAATTTTATGTAATAAAATCGATAAAAACAGCAATAGGGGCTAAAGCCCCTATTGCATCAATTGCTGGTAAGTGTCCAGATTAATGGACATCTCTCCAGTATTCTTTCTTCAGCAGGAATGCCAGAATGAAGAAGATAACCAGGAAGCCAAGTACCTTAATACCCAGAGCTTCTGATTGCAGGCGTGAAGGTTCACCAACATAATCCAGGAAGTTAGTCAGGTCACGAACTGCCTGATCATATTCATCCGCACTTAGCTCACCCGAGCCGTCTGTTGTAATGCTTTTCACTTTCTGAACTTTTACGCCGTGCTCTTCCACTTCTTCAAATTCAGCAGTGGGCACACCTTGTAGCTCCTGCAGTACGTGTGGCATACCAACCAGTGGGAACACTGAGTTGTTTACACCAAACGGACGGCTTTCGTCTACGTAGAACGACTTCAGGTAAGTATATACCCAGTCAGCACCACGTACACGCGAAACCAAAGTCAGATCTGGTGGCGCAGCACCAAACCATTTTGCAGCATCATCGGTATCCATGGCGTTAAGAATGTGACCACCGACTTTTGAATCATCAAAAATCAGGGTTTCTTTACCAATCTCAACCGGAATACCGATATCACGGAAAGTACGCTCATAACGTTGATACTGCATCTGGTGACAACCCAGGCAGTAGTTCATGAACAACTTAGCACCGCGCTGCAATGACGCATTGTCAGTCAGGTCGTTGTTGGCTTCCAGTAGTGGAACCGACGGACCCGCTGCCATTGCAAAGGTAGGCAGCAATGCGAATAAACCAATTAGTAGCTTTTTCATCATTTCGTCAACCTCGTTGGCAATGGCTTAGTAGTTTCATTCTTCGAGTACACAAACAGCAGTACGAAGAACATGAAGTAAGTTACCGTACAAATCTGTGACAGGATTGTTGAGGTCACAGTTTGTGGTGTTGCACCAGCCCAACCCAGGATGAAGAAGGTAACAACGAACTGAGCAATGTTCAGCTTGTGGATACCACTACGGTAGCGGATTGAACGAACCTTACCACGGTCTAACCAAGGCAGTAATGCCAGCATCACGATAGACACACCCATGGCGATAACCCCTAACAGCTTGTCAGGAATCGCACGCAGAATGGCGTAGAAAGGCGTGAAGTACCAAACTGGGAAGATATGCTCTGGTGTTTTCAGCGGGTTAGCCGCTTCAAAGTTAGGCGCTTCTAAGAAGAAACCGTTCATTTCAGGCATAAAGAATACCACCCAGCAGAACAGGATTAAGAAGCCAGCAACACCCAGAATATCTTTAACGGTGTAATACGGATGGAAAGGGATCGCATCAACGATGTCTTTCTTACTCGTGTAGTACTCATGGAATTTGAATTTAGGCTTGTCTTCTTCAGCAACAGTGCCTTTTTTACGCTTGATGTCGATACCGTCTGGGTTGTTAGAACCCACTTCGTGTAGCGCAACAATGTGCAGGAATACCAGAATAACCAGTACCAGTGGCAATGCGATTACGTGCAATGCAAAGAAACGGTTCAGGGTTGCACCAGAGATTACGTAGTCACCACGGATCCACAGTGTCAGGTCATCACCAATTACCGGAATTGCACCAAACAGTGAAATGATTACCTGTGCACCCCAGAATGACATCTGACCCCAAGGCAGTAAGTAACCCATGAAAGCTTCAGCCATCAGTGCCAGGAAGATCAGCATACCGAATACCCACAGCAATTCACGCGGCTTCTGATAAGAGCCGTAGATCATGCCACGGAACATGTGCAAATAAACCACGATGAAGAATGCCGACGCTCCGGTCGAATGCAAATAACGAAGTAACCAACCGTACTCAACATCACGCATGATGTATTCAATTGAAGCAAATGCGCCTTCGCCTGAAGGAACATAGTTCATTGTCAGCCAGATACCGGTCAGGATCTGGTTAACCAGTACCAAAATGGCCAGCGAGCCAAACAGGTACCAGAAGTTAAAGTTTTTAGGTGCTGGGTATTGCGCGATATGCATATTCCAGACTCGCGTCATAGGAATACGATCGTCAATCCAGTTTATCACAGCGCCGATTGCGCCTGGCTTATCAACCTTCGCAGTCATTATGCAACCCCTTCTTCTTCACCTACCAAAATGGTAGTGTCGTCAATAAAGGTATACGGCGGGATCTCCAGGTTCAACGGAGCTGGTACAGCCTGGAATACCCGGCCGGCCATATCGAACTTAGAACCGTGACAAGGACAGAAGAAACCATGTTCAGTACCTTCAACCTTTTCACCAAAACCACCATTGAGGAATGACGGAGAACAACCTAAGTGAGTACAAATACCGACTGCGACAAAAATCTCAGGACGCTTAGAACGGTGAGGGTTTTTGGCAGAGTCGAGCTGTTGTGGCTCTTCTGAGTTAGGATCACGAAGGTTAGCTTCGTGTTTTTTCATTTCATCCAACATCGCAGGCGTACGATACACAACCCATACAGGTTTGCCTCGCCACTCAACACGAATCAATTGTCCAGGCTCAAGCTTGCTGATATCTACTTCTACAGGCGCACCTGCAGATTTAGCTCGCTCACTCGGATTCCAAGACGCAATAAAAGGAACAGCAGCTCCAACCGCACCAACGCCACCTACGACAGAGGTAGCGATAGTTAAGAAGCGACGTCGGCTGTTGTCTACAGGCGCATTGCTCATCCACTTATCTCCACTATGATTCTCAACACTTGCTATATTGAGAACATCAGTTACAGCAGGTTAATTTTAAGAAACTACAAAATAGACGCGATCATAAATAAATCCCTTGATTAAAACAAGGTTATTCCAGCACCATGCCCGAATAAACCCACGAATATTAGGGGATTGGTTACTTCGAGCATGAAGCCGATTTACTATGATAAAACGTCATACGCGACCTTTCACTGACTAAGATCAAGCCCTGCAGGCGAGCTATCAAAATTTAACCAGTGTTTTCGCGACTCATTACTTGCCCCGCAATTGTAGCAAAAAAATGCGCTGAGATATCGTCCGAACTCGACTAATTATTATAATTATTGAACTTTTTTGACCATAAACCTGGTCGAGGGCTTGGATCAAAGAGCGAGGGAGAAAGTAGGCAGTGAAAACTGTGCTAATTTGCATATTGCCAGACACAAAAAACCCAGCACGAGGCTGGGTTTTGCAATTCTGAAACGTAATAAATTAACGTTTTGAGAACTGAGTCTTCTTACGTGCTTTCTTAAGACCAACTTTCTTACGCTCAACTTGACGAGCATCGCGAGTAACAAAGCCAGCTTTACGCAGAGTTGGACGTAGTGACTCGTCAAACTCCATTAGTGCACGAGTGATACCGTGACGGATAGCACCAGCTTGACCAGTTGAACCACCACCTGCAACAGTGATGTATAGGTCAAACTTTTCTGTCATTTCAACTAGCTCAAGCGGCTGACGAACAACCATGCGAGAAGTTTCACGACCGAAGTACTCTTCGATAGAACGCTGATTAATTACGATGTTGCCAGTGCCTGGGCGTAGGAATACGCGAGCACTTGAACTTTTACGACGACCTGTACCGTAGTATTGATTTGCCATGAGTAGTGCTCCTTAAATGTCTAGAACCTGAGGCTGTTGAGCCGCGTGGTTATGCTCGTTACCAGCGTAAACTTTCAGTTTACGGAACATTTCACGACCCAGAGGACCGCGAGGTAACATGCCTTTAACTGCTTTTTCGATGATCATTTCAGGCTTTTTAGCTTGAAGTTTTTCGAAGTTTACAGATTTAAGGCCACCTGGGTAACCAGAGTGTGCATAGTACATTTTGTCCTGAGCTTTGTTACCAGTTACAGTAACTTTCTCAGCGTTGATAACGATGATGTAATCACCAGTGTCAACATGTGGAGTGTACTCAGCTTTATGCTTACCGCGTAGGCGAGAAGCGATTTCAGTAGCAATGCGACCTAAAGTTTTACCTTCAGCGTCAACTACGTACCAGTCACGTTTTACAGTTTCTGGTTTAGCAACAAACGTTTTCATTATAAAAATCCAAAGTTTTCAGTTAAAACCACAGGTAGTCCGAATGACTACCGCTCTACTTTTTGGTGCTTTAACCCCTTCGAGTTTAAGACTTTTTTGCCGCTCAAGTCAGTGGCTAAGCCGACGAGGGCAATAGTAACGCAACGTGGCAGGCCGCGGATTATAGCAAGGGTTTTGCCACGATGCTAGGGGATGGCTGTTTTTTCCACAAAAAACATGCCATTCTCTGAAATAGGTGTGAATTGCCAGTTTTAAGGCGTCATGCATGCGTCATGCATACATTATGTACGCATTATGCAAGGTGCTCACGGGCGAGATACTCAAGCGACTGCATTTCCTGTAAGCGACTGATGCAACGCTTAAACTCAAAGTTCAGTGTACCGTCGGTATACAGCTCTGTGATCGGTGCCTCGGCGGAAATGATCAAAGTCACGTTACGCTCATAGAATTCATCGACCAGCGCAATAAAGCGCCTTGCGGCGTCATCGTTGTTCTGCCCCATCTGTTTTACATCCGACAAGATCACCGTGTTATACAACCGGCTGATCTCCATGTAATCGACCTGAGAGCGTGCGGTTTCGCACAAGGCACTAAAGTCAAACATCACGATGCAGTCAGATACTTTACGGGTCTGGATCAGGCGCCCTTCAATCTCAATTGGCTCGTCCAGTTTACCGGGTTCAGGCGAGAGCTTATCGAAGTACTCAAACAGATTGTCATCGGCTTCTTTGCCCAGCGGGCTGTGGAATATTTCGGCCTGCTCTAAGGTACGCAGACGATAGTCGATCCCCGAATCCACATTGACCACCTCGGTATTTTCATTCACCAGTGCAATGGCCGGTAAAAAGCGCGCGCGCTGCAAACCATTGCGATAGAGCTCGTCGGGAATGATATTGGACGTGGCGACCAGCACAATGCCTCGTTCAAACAGGGCTTCCATCAAACCGCCCAGCAACATGGCGTCGGTAATGTCCTGGACAAAAAACTCATCGAAACAGATGATATCCGTCTCAGCCTTAAAAATATCCGCAACAACTTCCAGCGGGTTTTTCACTTCTTTGAGTTTTTTTAGCTCATCGTGCACACGGTGCATAAAGCGGTGGAAATGCACTCGCATTTTACGCTCCGTGGGCAAAGCCTCGTAAAACGTATCAACCAGATAGGTTTTACCACGCCCGACCCCGCCCCAGAAATAGAGCCCTTTGACTTTGGGCTGAGGTGTTTTCTTCAGGCCAAACAGGCTACCCAGCAGGCTTTTTTTGACCGGCACTTGGTTGACCAGGTCGTCATACAATCTTTGCAGGTGCCTGACGGCATTTTCCTGTGCGCTGTCATAGTGAAAATCATCACGCTGTAAGTCTTGTTGGTACTTTTCCCAGGGCGTCATCATCTTTTTTATTGTCGAAGAGCAGTTTTATTTACCCGCTATATTAACACGCATCGAAACTCAGCGTATATTTAAGCTATCGAAGTCGATTATTTTTTTTGCATTCGGTGTGCCATCAGGTGACACCATCAACAGGAGTACTTTATGACAACAATCGCCTGGTTCGGGATCCTTGTAATAGTCGCAATCGCTGCTTTCTTTGCGGGCACATTGCTGACTAAAAAACGCTTCAAGCATGATGAACTGGAACAACAAGCGCAAGAAGCGCAGCATGCATTAGAACAATATCGCCAGGATGTCAGTGATCATCTGGCAGACAGCAAAAAACTGATGGCCAAGCTGGAGGAAAACTACACTCTGCTGAACCGCCACTTTGAAGAAGGCAAACAGCTCCTCAGCCAGGAAAAATCGCTGCCAAGTGAACCTTTCTTCTCTAAAGAAACCACCGAGCAGCTGCATGCGTCACTGCACATGCGTGATGAAAAACGCCGTGCCAGTGAACATACCCACGACGCGCCACCGAGTGATTACGTTGAGGGAGAAAGCGGCTTGTTCAAAGGAGAAGGGTCACAAAGTGAGCAATTAAAAGCCTCTTGATGAACTTTTTTTTGACCCCATAGTCTGTAGAAATAGCAATTGAATAATGGGTGATGCGCGAATGCGCGTCGCCCCACGGACTAACGCTGTTTCCAGGAGAATTCCACGACTATGAAACTGAAATTATCATTACTTACCGCAGCGCTACTTTCTTCAAGCTTATTCTTATTACCCGAAACCAGTCATGCACGCTTGCCTGTCGCCGTGGATGGCCAGCAGCTGCCCACCCTGGCTCCGATGCTGGAAAAGGTCACCCCCGGGGTGGTCAGTATTCAGGTTTCGGGGGCAAAAGAAGTGCGCCGACGCGTTGATCCATTTGATTTCTTTTTTGGTAACCCTGCCCCACGCTCTCAGAAGCGCCCTTTCAGTGGCCTAGGCTCTGGTGTCATCATTGATGCAGACGAAGGGTACGTGGTGACTAACAACCACGTTATCGACGAAGCAGACAATATCGTGGTCACACTCAAAGATGGCCGGGAGTTTAAAGCAGAGCTGGTTGGCGCAGACAAAGAATCCGACATCGCACTGCTGCAAATCGAAGGCGAAGATCTCACTGCCGTGAAATTGGCAGACTCTGATCAGCTCAGAGTGGGTGACTTCTCGGTTGCCATCGGTAACCCGTTTGGTCTGAGCCACACCGTGACCTCAGGGATTGTTAGTGCACTGGGCCGTAGTGGCCTCAACATCGAAGGATATGAAGACTTTATCCAGACCGACGCCGCCATTAACCAGGGTAACTCAGGTGGTGCACTGGTAAACCTGCGTGGTGAACTTATCGGGATCAATACCGCTATCCTCGGCGCCTCGGGCGGCAACGTTGGGATCGGATTTGCCATTCCTTCAAACATGATGAAAAACCTGGTCGACCAAATCATTGAATATGGCCAGGTACGTCGTGGCTCACTGGGGATCCGGGGTCGTACACTGGATGCCGGCCTGGCCAAAGCACAGGGTTTTGATGTTAAGCAAGGTGCCTTTGTGCAGGAAGTGGTTAAAGACTCAGCAGCAGATGAAGCCGGCATTAAAGCGAATGATGTGATCATCGCGCTCAATGGCGATAAGATAGAGAGCTTTGAGGAATTACGCGGCAAGATAGCAACGCTGGGCGAAGGCAAAAAAGTCAAAATCGAGATTTATCGCGACGGAGACACGCGTACGCTAAATGTCGAATTAAAAGGCCAGAGTGAGCAGCGCGCCGAAGCCGATCGCATTCACCCCAGTCTGCAAGGCGCGGTACTTGAGAGTGGCGAACGTAATGGTAATCAGGGCATTGTGGTTGTCTCTGTTGAAGAGCGCTCGCCCGCTGCCCGAGTCGGTTTGCAAGAAGGGGATGTCATTATGCAGGTCAACCGTCAGCGAGTTGCCTCGGTGCGGGATATGAAGCGCCTGATTGACGACATTCAGGGCAACATTGTACTGGGTATCAAACGCGGACGTGATTCGGTGTTCTACCTCATCCAGTAACCCACAACACGCATCTGATTTAATTTGAGCAATCCAAAACACAGCGGCCATGGTCGCTGTGTTTTTATATCTAAACACACCATTGAGTAACACATTAATGCAGATTGGTATCAATTATGCCATCATTACGCTCTACACTGATAACTAGACAAAAATAACCGTGTTTAAATTACTCAAGCTCATTATCCCGCCAGTCTTTATTGGCTTAGGTCTGGCATTGATTATTATCTGGTTCACACCCGAGTTGCGGCAGAATGCCCTGCGCCTCGAATTGAAAAGCCATTACACCGCTCAGCATATGAGCTTTGCTTCTGGTGTTAACCGCGCAGCCCCGGCTGTGGTGTCGATTTTTTCAGAAAGCTTTAGCAATCAGCCAAGATTCAAACGACAAAATACGGTTCAGGAGCTGGGCTCCGGTGTGATCATGAGCCGTGAAGGCTATATCCTGACGAACTATCATGTCGTCAATAATGCCGATCAGATCATTGTGCTGCTGCCGGATGGCCGTTTATTTAACGAAGTGCAGTTGGTGGGATACGACACCATCACCGATCTCGCGCTGTTAAAAATCAAGGCAGAGCACCTCCCCGTGATCCCGGTTGACGATGCCTTTAACCCGCAGGTGGGCGATGTGGTGTTGGCCATCGGCAACCCGCTAAACCTGGGACAAACCATCACGCAGGGGATCATCAGTGCCACCGGTAAGCAAACCCTGACAGACAGCCAGTATAATAGCCTGCTGCAAATGGATGCTGCCGTAAACATGGGTAACTCAGGCGGCGCATTGGTGAACTCCAATGGCGATCTGGTGGGAATTACATCGGCCCAATTCAGAGCCCGATACAACATTGATATCCAGGGTATTTCGTTTGCTGTGCCCTACTCCCTGGCCAAAGACGTAATGGCTAAACTGATCAAAGATGGCCGGGTGATCCGCGGCTATCTGGGTTTCAGAGGCACACCGGTCGACAATACAGGGCAGGAAGTCACCAATGTTTACACCACCATAGTCGGCTTGCGGATCAGCGACCTCGACCCACTGGGTCCGGCCTGGCAAGCTGGCATGAAGGAAAATGACATCGTCACCAAAGTCGCCGGTGAACCCGTGAAAAACCCCCAGCAGACCCTGCGTAAGATAGGCAACACAGCACCGGGCACCCAACTGGAATTTGAAGTCTACCGGGGCGATCGCCACCTGACCTTTATGGTGGAAGTGGCTGAACTGGAAACGCCGATTTATTAACGCCTTAGGCGAATTCAAGACAACAAAAAAGCGAGCATTGCTCGCTTTTTTGTTCGTTATCATATTTTAATTGTGGCGGCGCTTAATCTTCGCGCCCAGCTTACTGAGCTTATCCTCAATACGCTGATAACCCCGGTCAACATGGTAAATGCGATCAACCACCGTCTCACCACTGGCAACAATACCGGTTAAGATCAGACTGGCTGATGCCCGTAAGTCGGTTGCCATCACCTGGGCTCCAGACAGAAACTCAGTTTCGCCACAGTAGGCCGTGTTGCCCTCAAGACGAATATTGGCCCCCATACGCTGCAACTCAGGCACGTGCATAAAGCGATTTTCAAAAATCGTTTCGGTAATGGTCGCGCTACCATTGGCCACCACATTCAGTGCCGTAAACTGCGCCTGCATATCGGTCGGAAAACCAGGATGCGGCATGGTTTTAATGTTCACGCCCCGCAGTTCGCGGCCACGCATACTGACAAAAATGCTGTCCTGCGCGACCTCAACCAAGGCATTAGCATCGCGTAGCTTGTCTAATACCGGTTCAAGGCTGTGATAGTCTGTATTTTTACACAAGACTTCACCCTGGCTCATGGCGGCTGCGACTAAAAAGGTACCGGTTTCTATTCTGTCCGGGAGGATCTTGTGCTCACACCCGCGCAGAACTTCAACCCCTTCGATCTCTATGCGACTTGACCCGGCACCAGAGATCTTTGCCCCCATGGCAACCAGACACTCTGCCAGATTGACGATTTCAGGCTCGCGCGCTGCGTTTTCCAGCACAGTTTTACCTTCTGCCAAAGTGGCCGCCATCAAGAGGTTTTCGGTTGCGCCAACGGATACGGTTTCCATGAAGATTTCGGCGCCATGCAAACGCTTACCCTGCTCAACATGGGCGTTAATGTAGCCGTTTTCAACGCGGATGGTTGCACCCATTTTCTCAAGTCCGGCAATATGCAAGTCAACCGGTCGCGCACCAATGGCACAGCCACCCGGCAACGACACCTGCGCTTTACCAAATCGCGCAACCAGCGGCCCTAACGCCAGCACTGATGCACGCATCTGCTTAACCAGCTCATAAGGCGCCAGTACTTTATCGACCTTGGCCCCATCGATCTCTAACAACTGACCGCGCCAGTTCACCTCTGCACCTAAAGTGCGTAATAAGGCTTCTGTAGTCCCTATATCCCTGAGTCTGGGTACATTACTGAATGTGCTTTTTCCATCGGCTAGAATCGCCGCAAACAGAATTGGCAGGGCTGCATTTTTAGCCCCGGAAATAGTGACTTCACCGTTTAAAGTGGTGCCACCTTGGATAACAAACTGATCCATTGTGGCTCCAGATTATTGAGGTAAGATAAATTTGCGCTCGCGTTGCCACTCAGTTGGCGTAAAGGCTTTAATGCTGACGGCGTGGATAGTGCCATCTTTAATGACTTCCATCAGCGGAGCATAGACCATTTGCTCACGCTTAACCCGGCGCAAATCTTCAAAGCAGCCGCCCACTGCGATGACTTCGTAATGACTGCCTTCTGATTTAACTTTGACTTCGTCAAGTTTCAGCGCTTCTTGTAGTAAAGCTTCGACTTGGTTTGTTTCCATTGGACTCACTCAAATAGGTTGCTGACCTGACCCAGTGCCATTAGATTTTGTAGCTGGTCAGGCACATTTTTTAACTCAAGACGCACGTCTTGCTGCTTTAATTTGCCTAAAGAGTGAATTAACCAAGCTAAGCCCGCGGTGTCAACCCTGGATACCTCAGAAAGGTCAAAATACAGGACTGACTGCGCATTTTCTAGCAACTGGTTAAGAAGCGATTCATTTGTCAGGCTATCTCGTGTGAGCTCGCCGACGACCGCGACTGTGTCGGCCGAAGGCTTGGTAAGTTGCAAATTAGGCATTGCCGTCGTCACCTCGAAACTGCACTGGCAGTTTGCTTTTCTTGTCCAGTAACTCAATCACACGCTCAATCCCCTGCTGACGTAAAATACCGTGCAGCTCAGATTGTTTGGCATCGAGCAGGCTGATCCCTTCTGCCATCATGTCAAAGGCCCGCCACTCGCCATTACTGTCACGACGTACTTTAAAATCGATCTTAATATCCGGCTTACCCGCTTCGACGATCTTGGTTTTGACTATCGCGATTTTATCATCATCAGCGTCGCGCGCCGGTTCAAACTCAACGGTCTGATCGGTGTACTGGGTGAACACACCTGCATAGGTCGCAACCAGGTAAGACTTAAAGACATCAATGAATGTGCGAATATGCTCAATGGCCTGACGCTTTTCTTCTTTGTCTTCAATATTACGAACTTTCTGAATGTGACTGCCCAGCACACGATAGGCGGCATATTTATAATCAATATACGGCAGCAGCTCTTCTTCAACGATCACTCGCAGATGCTCTTTGTCCTGTGCGATCATTTTCTGATCTTTGGTCACACGTTTAAAGGTGTTATCGGCAACTTGTTGCACCATAGTGTAAGGGTTGGTCATGTCCACTTCACTGGCAGACGCAGTGCTGGCAAGTACAATCAGAAAAACACTTGCGAAGAAACCCAAAACTTTCGCCATCATGGTTATTACTCACTACTTTGATTAAACAGGAATTGGCCAATCAGTTCTTCCAGAACCAGAGCCGACTTAGTATCTGTGATCATGTCGCCATCTTTGAGTGCCGCGCTTTCAACGCCAAATAACTCACCCAGATCCAGCTCATCATTACTGACCACTTCTTGCCCCAGACAGCTCTGCTTGGCGGATTTGGACGCAATCACCGGAGAAATACCCAGATATTGCTCACCCAGAATACCTGACGTCAGGATAGAGACCGAGGTGGTATCTGAGAACTGACACTCGTAGTGTCTGTCAATGCTCATGCTGACAACCGGCACGAACTCTTGAGGGTGAATACGGATCCCTTCTACGCGACCGATCACAACACCACCGACTTTGATGGGCGCTCGGGTCTTAAGTGAACCGATATTGTCGAACTTAGCCTCCAGGGTGTAGGTTTCGCCATTTCCGCTTATCCCTGCATTGGCCACTTTCAGTGCCAGCATTACAAAGGCGGCCACGCCTAAAGCAACGAACAGGCCGACAA
Source organism: Pseudoalteromonas rubra (assembly GCF_004212645.1). Classification (GTDB taxonomy): domain Bacteria; phylum Pseudomonadota; class Gammaproteobacteria; order Enterobacterales; family Alteromonadaceae; genus Pseudoalteromonas; species Pseudoalteromonas rubra_G. Next base: position 30,604 of record NZ_PPUZ01000003.1, read on the forward strand.
GTATTTCTATTTTCCGTGTATTCATGTTTCTACAAACCCTTAACTTGAAAACATCACTGCTGTCAGAACAAAGTCGAAGCCCAGAACAGCAAGAGAAGAATGAACCACCGTTTCTGTGGTGGCTTTACTGATCCCCTCGGACGTTGGGATACAGTCATACCCTTTATATAGCGCAATCCAGGTCACGATCAGCGCAAATACAAAACTTTTAATCAGGCCATTGACAATATCCTGCTCAAACGACACCTGAGATTGCATAATGGACCAGAAACTGCCTGAATCGACACCCAGCCAGTCAACACCGACCAGGTGTGCACCGAGAATAGCAATGGCGGAGAAAATCAGCGCCAGCAACGGCATACTGATAAAACCAGCCCAAAAGCGCGGTGAAATAACGCGTTTTAATGGGTCAATCGCCATCATTTCAAGGCTTGACAGCTGCTCTGTCGCCTTCATCAAACCAATTTCCGCGGTCAGCGCACTGCCCGCCCGACCGGCAAACAGCAAGGCAGTTACCACAGGCCCAAGCTCACGTAACAAGCTCAGTGCGACCAGCGGCCCGAGACTGTCCTCTGCGCCATAATCGACCAGCACCGTATAGCCCTGCAGCGCCAGTACCATGCCAATAAACAAGCCAGATACCATAATAATGAGCAAAGACTGATGACCCACCATATACAGTTGACGAACCAACAAAGGACCGCCTTTTCTGAAATTGGGCATACTGCACAGCGCTCCCAGTAACATCCTGGTTGCCCGGCCCAGCGACGCAAAACGGCTCAGCGTCTTATGGCCTAACTGCTGTAAAAAATCCATCACAGGCTTCCTCCTGCCAATAACTCATCCTCATAAGGTGCGGCATCAAAATGGAACGGCACCGGCCCATCTGAGTGGCCTTGTAAAAACTGCTGCACCAGGGGGGATTCATGAGCGAGCATCTGCTCGGGTGTACCGCTACCGATAACGCCTTGTTCGGCGATGATCACCACATGATCGGCGATACTGAGCACTTCGGTGACATCGTGCGTCACGATTAAGGAGGACAATCCCAGCACTTCATTGAGTGACTTAATCAGACGCACTAAAACCCCCATTGAAATGGGATCTTGCCCAGCAAACGGCTCGTCGTACATGATCAGTTCCGGGTCAAGTGCTATGGCTCTGGCCAATGCGGCACGACGTGCCATCCCGCCCGACAACTCAGACGGCATGAGATCCCGCGCGCCACGCAGACCAACGGCTTGCAGCTTCATCAGCACCACCAGGCGGATTAATTCTTCACTCAGCTTAGTGTGCTCGCGTAGCGGGAACGCAATGTTGTCGAATACCGACATATCCGTAAATAAAGCCCCACTTTGGAATAGCATGCTCATTCGCTTGCGTGCCTGATATAAGGCCTGGCGTGACATAGCTGGAATGCTGTCACCAGAGAAGAGAATCTCACCGCTATCCGGCTTGAGCTGACCACCGATCAGTCGAAGCATGGTGGTTTTACCAATACCACTGGGCCCCATGATGGCTGTAATTTTCCCTTTGGGAACGGAGAAACTCATATTTTTGTAGATTGTCCTTTCACCACGAGAAAAGGTCAAATCCCTGACTTCAACTATTGACTGCGTCAAGTCGCTCTCCACATCATACTTTTGCAATTGTGGAATAATACGTTGTTTTGCCGTGATATGGAAAACCCTTAATGGTAAAATTTTGTAATTCATTCGCCATATTTGTTGTGCGAAATGCACGCCTGCTTATCCTCAATACCCCCTCCAAAAACGATGACTTTATTTATACATTTGATGCGCTATTTGATACTATCTGCGCCATTGAATTTAGTAACTTGGCTTAGACTTCATGGTTTTATCGTTTGTCATACTCATTCTTGGATTCATTGCCCTGGTTTGGAGTGCCGATCGCTTCGTGTATGGTGCGGCGGCACTGGCTAAAAACCTTGGGGTACCAACGTTAATTGTGGGTTTGACTATTGTTGCAATGGGCTCCTCAGCACCTGAAATGATGGTCGCCGCACAAGCCGCGCTGGTTGACAAAACAGACACTGCCGTTGGCAATGCCGTAGGCTCAAACATTGCTAACATTTTGATGGTACTTGGCATCACCGCGCTATTGCGGCCACTTGGCGTCGGCTCGGGCATTTTGAAGCGCGAAATGCCACTGCTGGTTGTTGTGTCGCTGGCGGCCTGGTTGATCATCAGCGACAACCATTTTAGCGCACTTGAAGGCTGGCTATTGCTGATTGGCTTTATGGTGTTTATCGGCGGCCTTATCTACATTTCTAAAACCGGTAAAACCGACCAGGACGATCCACTGATTTCAGAAGCCTGCGACGAAGTACCGAGTGATGTTCCGATGAGCAAGGCCCTATTCTGGCTGGTCGTCGGTATGGTTCTGCTGCCAGTCAGTGCTGACTATCTGGTCGATTCCGCAGTGGACATTGCAAAGTATTTTGGCATGAGCGACCTGCTCATCGGCCTGACCATCATCGCTATCGGCACCAGCTTGCCTGAGCTTGCTGCGTGTGTGGCAGGTGTACTTAAAAATGAAGACGATCTGGTGCTGGGCAATATTATTGGTTCGAACATCTTTAATATTCTGGCGGTGTTGTCTATTGCCGGGATCCTCAATCCTGCCACGCTGGACAGCAACATCGCCAGCCGCGACATCTATGTCATGCTGGGCGCAACCGCAGCGCTGGTACTGATGAGTGTCAGCCTGAAAGGCCGTCGCCAAATCAACCGTGTTGAAGGCGGACTGCTCCTTGGCGCATTCTGTGGTTATATGTACTTCATTATTTAAGGATTCAGCATGAGCACGCACAACTTTATCGGCTCTGCCAGGCAGGTATTAGAAATCGAACAACAAGCCATTGCCGACATTACTCAGTATGTGGATGCAAAATTTGCCGCGGCCTGTGAACTCATGTTGCAGTGCCGTGGTCGTATCATAGTTATCGGGATGGGCAAGTCCGGCCACATTGGCAACAAAATAGCAGCCACACTGGCCAGTACCGGCACACCGGCGTTTTTTGTTCACCCTGGTGAAGCAAGCCATGGCGATTTGGGCATGATCACCGCCGATGACGTGGTACTGCTCATCTCCAACTCAGGTGAAACCCACGAAGTATTGGCTATCGTACCGGTGATTAAACGCATTGGCGCACAAATCATCAGTATGACGGGTAATCCCGAGTCGAATATGGCAAAGCTGGCAGATATCCACCTGTGTATCAAAGTGTCCAAAGAAGCCTGTCCTTTAGGCCTTGCGCCCACAGCGAGCACCACAGCGACGCTGGTCATGGGTGACGCGCTGGCCGTCGCTTTACTCGAAGCCCGAGGTTTTACGGCGGACGATTTTGCCCTGTCACACCCAGGTGGCAGCTTAGGTAAACGCCTGCTGCTAACCCTGGCGGACGTGATGCATTCAGGAGAAGCCGTTCCTGTTGTAACACAAGGCTGCACCATTACCGACGCACTGGTTGAGATGTCAGGCAAAGGCTTGGGTATGACCACGATTGTCGATGCCCAGGGGAAACTCAAGGGTTTGTTCACAGATGGGGATTTACGCCGTATTATTGAACAACGACTTGACTTACACAGTACCCCGATTGAATCTGTAATGACAAAGCGCTGCACCACAGTGGCACAAGATATGTTGGCCGCTGAAGCATTGCATATCATGGAGAAAAAACGCATCAATGGCCTGATTGTGGTTGATGCACAAAGTTGCCCAATCGGCGCGTTAAATATGCAGGATTTACTGCGAGCAGGAGTTTTATAAATGCTGTTTTCCGATCTTTACCAGCCCATAGACGACGCCATTGTCCGTAAAGCACAAGCGATCAAACTGCTGATCTGCGACATCGATGGGGTGTTTTCCGATGGCCGCATCTATTTGGGTAATCAAGGGGAAGAGCTAAAGGCATTTAATACCAAAGACGGTTTTGGCATCAAAGCGCTGATCAATGGCGGCGTTGAAGTTGCCGTGATCACAGGCCGTCATTCACAGATTGTTCAGCAGCGTATGACTAGCCTCAACGTCAAACATATCTATCAGGGGATGGAAGATAAGTTGCAAGGTTACGCTGAGTTGAAAGACACATTGCAACTCGAAGATCACGAAATTGCCTATATCGGTGACGATGCACCTGACCTGCCAGTCATGCTCAAAGTGGGCCTGTCTGTTGCTGTGCAAGACGCACACCCGATGGTGATCCGTGCCGCCGATTACAGAACCCTGTTGCCGGGTGGCTATGGTGCGGTACGTGAACTCACTGATTTACTGCTACTGTGTCAGGGCAAGTCGCTGGGTTATGAAGGCAGCAGCGTATGACCGTGCTTCGCGTCTTATTACTGATAGTATTCAGCCTCACTATGCTGTGGCTGTGGTACCCTTATTTATCGCAATCAGGTCAGGTTACCCCACGCTCCGAAGAGGTGCTGGCTAAACCCGATTACGTTGCCATCGACCTGAAACAAACCAATTACGCAGAAAATGGTCAGCTCAGCTACCAAATCACAGCTGACAGAATGGAGCTTTACCAGGAGCTTGGTTTCAGCCATTTTACCGCGCCCATCTTTACGCTGCATAACGATCAGCAAAACTGGCAGCTTAAAGCCAATGAGGCCACTCTGTATGGCAATAATACGTTGATCCTGGAAGGTCAGGTGCAGGCCACCAACCTAACTGCCGATGCCATGATTAAGCACATCAATGCCGACCACGTGCAGGTCGACATAAATGAAAAGCATATGCGCTCTGAACATCCGGTGGAAATTACCGGACCCAACTTAACGATTTCAGGGAAAGGCCTGATAGCCGATCTCAACACTGAAATCATTGAACTCATCAACCACACTGAAACAATTTATTATGAGCAATAAATTAACCTGTTCCCTGATCTTACTATGCACCTTAAGTGCGTTTCATCCTGCGGCCTATGCAGAAAACTCACCCGCTGATCAGGTCATTATCAGTTCGGGCACCCAGCTGGCCCAGTTGCAAACCAATATTGGCGTGTTCGAAGAGAACGTCGAAATCATTCATGGCGAGCGTAAAATACTGGCCGACCGCCTCGAAGTGCATCGCCGCGAAGAGCTTGGAAAGAATAAACAGCTGTTGGTCGCCACAGGCAGCCCAGCCGTGTTTCAGGAGCGTCAGGCCGATGGCACGCTACTGAAAGCCACTGCCAAAGAAGTGCGTTATGACGTTGCAAACCGCATGTTGACGATTAAAGGCGGTGCCGAAATCAGCCAGGCGGGACAAAAAATCAGTGCCCAAACCATTGTGTACGACATGGAAAAAAAGCTGATCAGCGCACAACGTGGAGAACAGGAACAAAACCGTGTTAGAACCATTCTGTTGCCCGAAAAAGACAATACCAAGCAACCACAAAAGAAGGGTAATCCGTGAGTAAGTTAACCGCCACGGCACTGGCCAAAAGCTACAAGGGCAGGCAAGTTGTTAAGAACGTTGAATTGAGCGTTGAGGCTGGCAGTATTGTTGGTCTGCTCGGCCCTAATGGCGCGGGTAAAACCACCACTTTTTACATGATTGTCGGCCTGGTGCCCAGTGATAAGGGTAGCATTCACATTGATGATCAAGACATTACCTTGCTGCCTATGCACAGTCGGGCAAGGTTAGGCATTGGTTACCTGCCTCAAGAATCCTCTATTTTTCGCAAACTAACCGTCTATCAGAATCTGATGGCCATTTTGGAAACCCGTAAAGAGCTCAATAAAGAGCAACGAGAAGTCATCCTCAACGAGTTGTTAGATGAATTTAATATCCAACATATTCGGGATAGCCAGGGCATGGCTTTGTCGGGTGGTGAACGTCGCCGGGTAGAAATTGCACGTGCCCTTGCGGCAGATCCAAAATTTATCTTATTGGATGAGCCTTTCGCTGGCGTTGATCCCATTTCGGTGTTAGATATAAAGAAAATTATCGAACACTTAAAAAACCGCGGCATAGGCGTGCTGATCACTGACCACAATGTACGTGAAACGCTGGACGTCTGTGAGAAAGCTTATATAGTGTCACATGGTGAACTCATAGCAGCAGGCACCCCGGAGCATGTTCTTGCCGATCAAACCGTGCGGGATGTCTACCTAGGTGAGCAATTCAGGCTATAATTATAAGATTAGAAGTAAATAACAAAAAGGATTGTTAGAGATACATGAGGCAATCGCTACAGCTGCGCATGGGGCAGCAACTGACAATGACACCACAGCTGCAACAGGCCATTCGCCTGTTACAGTTGAGTACGCTAGATCTCCAACAAGAAATCCAAGAAGCGCTTGATAGCAACCCTTTGTTGGAAGTGGAAGAAGGTGAGTCTGAATCACATGACAATGAAACTCAATCCAAATCGGATACGGAGTTAGAACAACACACGACCAATGATAATGACAGCTTTGAGGACTCGGCTGTCAGTGACTACGAACAAGACAGCGATGCTGCATTAAACAAAGACACAGTCAGTGACGATCTGGCAATGGATGTCACCTGGGATGAGTACATCAGTGCCGCCCCGGCAAGCAACTCTGGCCCGATGCCAGAGGATGAAACCATCTATCAGGGCAAAACCACTGAGACGCTGCAAGAATACCTGATGTGGCAGTTGGAGCTCACTCCTTTTAGTCCAACCGACAGAGCCATCGCTTTGGCAATAGTGGAAGCCGTTGATGATGCAGGTTTGCTGACAATCAGCTGTGAAGACATTGTCGAGAGCATGAACCAGAACAATGATGACGAACACATAGAGCTGGACGAAGTTGAAGCCGTACTGAAACGGGTGCAATTATTCGATCCCGTTGGTATTGCAGCGCGCAGCTTGCAGGAGTGTTTGTGTATCCAGCTCAACCAGTTTGATCGCAATACCCCCTGGCTCACTCAAACCAAAGAGATCCTGACCGAGCACATTGATTTGCTGGCCAGCCGGGATTATCGCACTTTGATGAAAAAGACCAAACTCAAAGAAGCGGATCTGAAAGAAGTAATGACCCTGATCCACAGTCTGAATCCGAAACCTGCCGCCAGCATAGTGCAAGAAGAAGCGGACTATGTGATCCCGGACGTGTCGGTCAAAAAGGTAAAAGGCCGCTGGGTTGTTGAGCTCAACCCGGACTCCATGCCAAAGATCAGAGTGAACGATCACTACGCCGCTATGTCTCGTTCCGTCAAGTCGAGCACCGATAGTCAGTTTATTCGCTCGCACCTGCAAGAGGCAAAATGGTTCATCAAGAGCCTGGAAAGTCGAAACGAAACTTTATTAAAAGTTACTAATTGCATTGTGCAGCAACAACAGGCATTCTTTGAGCATGGCCCCGAGGCGATGAAGCCGATGGTACTCAATGATGTGGCCGAAATGGTCGACATGCATGAGTCCACGATTTCACGTGTTACTACGCAAAAGTATATGCACACGCCGCGCGGTATCTATGAGTTGAAGTATTTCTTCTCAAGCCATGTCAGCACTGAAAACGGAGGAGAATGCTCTTCGACTGCAATCAGAGCATTGATCAAAAAGCTAATTGCCGCAGAAAACACAGCTAAACCATTGAGCGACAGCAAAATAGCGGATGTATTGGCAGATCAAGGGATCAAAGTGGCTAGACGTACAATTGCCAAATACCGAGAGTCTTTGGCTATCCCACCGTCGAATCAGCGTAAAAGCCTGATTTAGACGTAACTACAGAAGGAAAATGCTTATGCAACTAAATTTAACTGGTCGACATGTAGAAATCACCGATTCGTTAAGAGACTATGTAACAAACAAGTTTGCGAAGCTAGAAAGGCACTTTGATCACATCAATAATGTGCATGTTATCCTAGATGTCGAAAAGCTGATCCAAAAAGCAGAAGCCACATTACATGTGAACGGGGGAGAGATCTTTGCCTCAACCGAACACCGGGATATGTATGCCGCAATAGACGGACTTATCGACAAGCTTGATCGTCAGGTGATCAAGCACAAAGAGAAGCTAACTCGACACTAATCATGAAACTAAGCTCATTGATTTCACAGGACTGCAGCAAAGCTGCGGTCCTTTTTAATAGCAAAAAGCGCATTCTAGAATACATCAGTGAACTGGCTCAGAGCCAGCTTCCTGACAGTAATACCCACGACATCCTGGATGCTTTGCTCAGCCGCGAAAAACTCGGTAGTACCGGTATTGGTAAAGGGATCGCACTGCCACATGGCCGCCTGCCAGGCATAGATAAAGTGGTTGCCATGCTCCTGGTTAACCAGCAAGGCATTGCCTTTGACGCCATAGATAATCAACCCGTCGACATTTTTGTGGCACTCATCGTACCCGAGGGAGAAAATCAACAACATTTGCAGACCTTGGCAACAATCGCTGATAAACTTAAAAACAAGGTGTTTTGTAAACGTATCAGACAAGCTCACAATGATCAGGAATTATTTGCGATAATTGAAGAGTTTGACAACTAACGGAGAGTTTCAGTGCAGCTAATTATTGTCAGTGGTCGGTCCGGCTCAGGAAAATCAGTCGCCCTTCGCGTACTGGAAGACCTGGGGTACTACTGCGCAGATAACATCCCAGTTAACCTGCTGCCAGCATTGGTGCGCAGCGTATCAGACAGTTATGATAAAATTGCTGTAAGCGTCGACGTACGTAACCTGCCAAAAGATCAACAAGAGCTCGACGATATTCTGGAATACTTGCCTGGATTTGCCGAACCCAATATTTTCTACCTTGATAGTGAAGATCAAATCCTGATCCGTCGCTTTTCCGAAACGCGCCGTCTGCATCCGCTATCGCTGGCCGACTTTTCGCTGGATAAAGCCATCAAGAAAGAAAAAGAGCTGCTTGATCCGCTTATTCGCCGCGCCAATATCACCATAGACACCACAGATATGAGCATCCATCAGCTGGCAGAGCGGATCAGGGAAAAAATTCTCGGTAAAAAAGACAAACAGTTAATTATTACGTTCGAATCCTTTGGTTTCAAACATGGTATTCCGAAAGAAGCAGACTACGTCTTCGACGCCCGTTTTTTACCCAACCCACACTGGGAACCAGAGCTTAAACCTTTGACAGGCTTGGATAAGCCCGTCATTGATTACTTGGCCAGTCACAGTCTGGTGCAAAAATTTACCTGGCAGATCCAAACCTTTGTACAAACCTGGTTACCACACCTGGAACGCAATAACCGCAGCTATCTGACGATTTCGATAGGCTGTACCGGCGGGCAACACCGCTCCGTCTATCTTGCCCAGACTTTGGGTGAACGCTTTGCCCGTACTCATAGCAATGTGAAAATCCATCACCGCGAACAAGAAAAATGACACAACGCTTTGAAGATACTTTTCTGATCCAAAATAAACTGGGGCTGCATGCCCGTGCTGCCAGCGTGCTGGCCGAGCTGTCAGCCCAGTTTGACGCCAATATCACTTTATTTCAGGGCAGTAAAGAGGCCGAGGGAGACAGCGTGCTGGCGTTATTGCTGCTTGAAAGCAGCCAGGGTAAAGAAGTGAAAGTAGTTTGCGAGGGACCTGATGCCAAACGTGCTTTGCATGCCATCGGCAACCTGATAGCCGATAAATTCAACGAATCCGAATAGCAACCACGCTACTTATCCGTATTCCGGCAGCGTCAAACTGCCGCATTCTCGCTGCTTTCTCCCCTTTTTTAGTTATACCAATTGATATTAAAACAGCTATAATTATCATACGCCTATAATCAGTGCGCAATACACTCATGACACGCTTAACTGCCAACTATCCAATCTGGGACGCCTATGCCTGAAGTTTTTGAACAAGACTACACACTGGAGCTTTTACAGCAAGTTACGAATGCCCTCAACAGTGGTCAGTTTGTTCAAGTCAGGCGCACATTAGCCGAAATCCCGCCGTGCGATACGGCATTACTGCTTGAGTCCTCCCCACATAAAGTCAGAACCCAGTTGTGGCAACTGGTTGATCCGGATATTCAGGGTGACGTACTCGAAGAGCTGTCAGAAGACGTCAGACTCAGTATCATTGCCAAAATGGAGCCTGAGCTCATTGCGGCAGCAACCGAGGACATGGACGACGATGACCTCGGTGAGGTCCTCAGGAGCCTGCCAGACCCCGTCTATCAGGACGTTATTGGTGCTATGGACTCTCAGGACCGAGCCCGGGCCACACAAGCGCTGTCTTATGTCGAGCACTCCGCCGGCGCCCTGATGAACACAGACACAGTGACCATTCGCCCGGATGTGTCACTGGATGTGGTATTGCGCTACTTACGCCTTAAAGGTGAGCTGCCGGATGGCACCGATGATCTCTATGTGGTGGATAAAGACAATTGTTTTTTAGGTGCACTGCCCATCAGCGTGCTGCTGACCAGTCAGCCAGACAAGCTGGTCAAGGAGCTGATGAATGAAGAGCGTGAAACCATTCCCATTTCAATGGATGAAAGCGACGTTGCTCAGCTGTTTGAGCGCCACAACTGGATCTCAGCCCCGGTAGTCGACGATAACGCACACTTATTGGGCCGTATCACCATCGATGACATCGTTGATGTTATTCGTGAAGATGCCGAGCACAGCCTGATGAGTATGGCCGGTCTTGATGATGAAGAGGATACCTTCGCACCGGTGTGGAAAAGTAGCCGCCGTCGCTCAATCTGGCTGGGGATCAACCTGCTTACAGCCCTGATGGCCGCGTTTGTTGCCAGCTTTTTCGAAGGTACTTTAGATATTCTACCTATTCTGGCAGTATTAAATGGCATAGTGCCCAGCATGGGCGGCGTGGCGGGCAGTCAGACACTGACACTGGTGATCCGTGGTATTGCCCTGGGCCATGTTAACGCCACCAACCAGCGCTTCTTGCTGGGCAAAGAGCTCGCCATAGGCGCGCTGAACGGCCTGTTATGGTCCTTGCTGATCGCCGGTGTGATTGCTTTATGGCAGTGGGATTTTGTACTGGGTGGCGTGATTGCCTTCGCAATGTTTATGAACCTGGTCGCTGCGGGTATTGCCGGAGCCAGTATTCCGCTGATGCTGAAAAAAATGAACATAGATCCGGCACTGGCAGGCAGTGTTGTTCTGACCACAGTCACCGACATTGTCGGTATTTTTGCCTTCCTGGGCACCGCAACCTGGCTGCTTGTTTAAGCAGCCAGACACTTAGTGCAATCCATCACTGACCGGCAATTTGCATACTTTCAATCAGTACCGAACCAGTTTGCACGGCACCACGGGTTTCGATATCTCCGCCGATAGCCTTGATTGACTTGAACATATCTTTGAGATTACCGGCAATAGTGATCTCACTAACCGGATATTGGATCTCGCCGTTTTCAACCCAAAAGCCAGCAGCACCACGAGAGTAGTCACCAGTGACCGTATTCACACCCTGCCCCATCAATTCTGTAACCAGTAAGCCCCGGTCCATAGTGCGTAGTAGCGCCGCCAGATCCGGCTCTGTAGCCTGTACTAACCAGTTATGGATCCCACCGGCATGTCCCGTACTGCGCATACCAAGACGTCTCGCTGCATAACTCGGTAACAGATAGGTTTCCAGCGTACCGCCTTTGATGATATCGCGCTCAAGCGTGCGCACACCTTCCGCATCAAACGGGCTTGATGCCAGTGCTTGGCGCAGATGCGGTTGCTCTTTAATAGACACACAAGTGTCGAATACCTTAGTGCCCAGGCTATCGAGTAAAAAGCTCGACTTGCGATACAAGGCACCACCACCAATCGCAGACACCAGATGACCGAACAGACTATTGGCAATATCGGCCCGGAATACCACTGGCACCCGCATGGTATCCAGTTTACGGCTGTTGAGCTTAGCGAGCGTCGACTGAGCCGCCTCTATTCCCACTGAGGCGGCATCTCTCAGCTGCGTATGTACACGCGTAATTGAGTAGGCATTGTCGCGTTGCATCACGCCATTCTCTTCGCCTATGACCATGGTACTCAAAGTGTGTCGGGTGCGCGGGAATCCGGCCAGAAACCCATGGCTGTTACCATAAACACGCAGGCCCTGATGACTGGCTACACTGGCGCCATCCGAGTTAACGATGCGAGGGTCAAAATTTAACGCTGCCTGCTCCGCTTCAAGACAACGCTTTATGCCCTCTTCCGGCGACAGTGTCCAGGGGTGAAAGAGATCTAAATCTGGCACGTCAGTTGGCATTAAGTCTGCGTCAGCCACCCCATTACAGGGGTCATCCGATGTAAACTTAGCAATCTCAACCGCCTTTTCCACCACAGAGCGTAAGGCCTGTGGGCCCAGGTCCGCCGTCGACGCGGAGCCCTTGTGTTGACCTACATACACGCTCAGGCCCAGTCCACCATCCTGATTAAATTCAATCGTTTCAACTTCCCCCATACGGGTGCTGACAGACAAACCTGAGGTACGACTCATCGACGCTTCCGCTGACGTTGCCCCCAGTTGCTTTGCATAGTCCAGAACGTCAGACACTGCCTGTTTTACTTCATCAATCTGCGTCCAAATGGGATCTTGTTGCTGGCTCATGTTTTTATTCCACAAATCATAGTACTGCTATAATCCTAACACAGCCTGCGCCAATGCGCTGTGACTGAGGCAAAGATTCTGCCGGGCAACGGCTGCCAACCTAATGTCTTAATGTATACGTGACTGCTTTTTCTGACTTCTGGTATAATCTGTACACGAATAACTGAAGTAAGTGCACTAAGCATGGCTAAAAAACCGACTCAAGAGCCAGAAGAAGAGATCATCTACGTCTCCAAAAGCGAATTAAAACGCGATGCACAGCAATATCACCAACTGGGCGTTGATATCGCGCAATTGGGCAAAAAACAAAGAGAAAAGCTGCCTCTCAGCCCTGAGCTGGTTGCCGCCATGGATCTGGCAGACAAGCTACGCGGTAAGCATGATGCGTATCGCCGTCACCTGAACTTTGTCGCCAAACAATTGCGTACCACAAGTAATGTGGAAGAGTTGCAACAAGGCCTAGATCTGATACTGAACAGAAATAACCAGGCGGAAGTGCTGCTCAATCAGGTTGAAAAACTAAGGGATGAACTCATCGCTAAGGGTGATGAGAAGATCAATGACTTACTTGAGGCACACCCGACACTGGAGCGTCAGAAGCTCAGACAACTGGTGCGCCAGGCTAAGAAAGAGCATCAGGCAGAGAAGCCAGGAAAAGGCTACAAAGAGCTGTTTCAGTTACTGAAGGAGCTGATCCTGCCATAGCCAGTATGGTAAGCAATACCGCAGTATGGCACGCTGGTCGTGCAATACTGCGGATTACTTAGTTAAGCTGCCCCGTCTAGGCGGTCCCACCCACAGTGAGTTCATCTATTTTCAGGCTTGGCTGACCGACCCCAACGGGCACGCTCTGGCCATTTTTGCCACATACTCCAACGCCGGTATCCAGCTCCAGATCTTTACCAACCATAGAGATTTTCTGCATCACATCAGGGCCATTGCCAATCAGTGTGGCGCCTTTGATGGGTTGCGTCACTTTCCCATCCTCAATGAGATAGGCCTCAGAGGCAGAGAATACGAATTTACCCGACGTAATATCCACCTGGCCACCACCAAAGTTAGGCGCAAAGATCCCTTTTTTGACAGAAGCAATGATCTCACTTTGACTATGCTCACCCGGCAACATGTAGGTGTTGGTCATTCTCGGCATCGGCAGATGTGCGTAAGACTCGCGTCTGGCATTACCGGTCGGCGCAACGCCCATCAATCGAGCATTGAGCTTGTCCTGCATATAGCCCTTTAACACGCCGTTTTCGATCAGCACATTATAGCCTGCTGGTGTCCCTTCATCGTCAATATTCAGCGAGCCTCGGCGGTTATTCATAGTACCATCGTCCACCACAGTACACAGACTGGAGGCAACTTGCTCACCAACCCGCCCGCTAAATGCCGACGCGCCTTTGCGATTAAAATCGCCTTCCAGACCGTGACCTACGGCTTCGTGAAGTAACACGCCCGGCCACCCTGCACCTAGCACAACAGGCATAGCACCCGCCGGGGCGTCCACGGCTTCGAGGTTCACTCTGGCCTGATGAACGGCTTTGCTAACATAATGCTGCCAGCGCGGCTTGCCATCGACCAGCTCACGGAAATAGTGGTAATCCAGTCGCGCGCCACCACCGGCACTGCCGCGCTCGCGGCGACCGTTTTTCGCCAGTAACACGGAGCAGTTTAAGCGCACTAAGGGGCGGATATCGGTTGCAAAGGTGCCATCGCTGGCGGCAACCAGTACTTCCTCGTATACCGCAGACATCGAACTGACAACCTGCTCCGCTTCCGGCGCCAGCTCTCGAATAGCCGCCTCAACTTCCCGCAGCAATGCTACTTTTTCAGTGTCGCTCATACTCAACAAGGGCTGGTTTGCCTCAAATTGAGTGGCGGCTTTAACGTCAGCGAATACCTGCACTTGCTTGTCTTCGCCTTGCTGTGCAATGCTTCTGGCCGCCATCGCAGCCTGGTTCAGCGCCTCTATATTTATGGCATCTGAGTAACTAAAACCGGTTTTCTCGCCACTGACAGCACGCACCCCAACACCGCGTTCAATGTTGTAACTGCCTTCTTTTACAGAGCCATCTTCAAGCACCCAGGTTTCATGATAGCTGGACTGAAAATACAGATCGGCATAATCTACTTTGTGCTGATGGATATACGCCAGCGTTTGCTGTAACTGCTCTCGGGTTAACTCACTGTCGGTCAGTAAATGTTGTTCAACGTGCTCGCTACCAAAATTACTCATAAAAATCGCTCTTAAATCGGTTATGTGCCGCTACAGGCATTTTCTGTCGGATGGCGTGCAGTTCAGCCAGCTCTGGCTGCACATGGATTATGCCAACCCCCTCTGACGCTTCTGCCAGACAAGCGCCCCACGGAGACACAATCAGACTGTGACCATACGTTTGCCGACCATTCTCGTGGTGCCCCTGCTGCGCGGCTGCCACCACGTAACACTGTGTTTCTATCGCCCGTGCCTGCAACAAGGGCTGCCAGTGTGCTTCACCGGTCACCGTAGTAAAGGCACTTGGTACCAGCAATATCTCAGCGCCCTGCTCACGCATCGCCTGATAAAGCCCGGGAAACCGAATGTCATAACACACACTCATGCCAATACGACCAAAAGGGCTGGCCACAGTAACGACATTCTCGCCAGCGCAGGTCAGGGTCGATTCGCGGTATTGCCCGGCATTATCTGCCACATCCGCATCAAACAGATGGATCTTATTATAGCGTGCAACTTCAACCCCTTCATTGTTAAACAACAAACTCGCAGCATAATAGCGGCGTTCACCCTCTTTAATGGCGATGGTGCCCGCTGCCAGCCAAATATCAAGCTCCCGGCAAAGCTGTTGAAGTTGTGTAACCCAGTGCTGGCTGTGTTCAGCATATGCCAGCGTCTGCTGCGGGGTCTCACAAAAGGCCAGCCATGACTCGGGCAGACAGACCAGAGCAGGCCGCGCCAGCGTCTGTGCACGGAGTAACGCGCTTAACTGTGCAAAGTTTTCCTCAGGCTGTATCCCTGAGCACATCTGTACAGCATAGATATGGCCGTTTTTCATGGCTTTTCCTCTAATTTTGACTCGGAAGCCGAGTCAAGTGGCCCCTCAGCTTGTTCAGACTCAGGCTGCTTGTCGGCTTGAGGCGCCGCTGTATCTTGCCCTTGATTCTCTGAACCTGGCAATGCTGCGCCCGATTGCGGTTGCGCTTGTTCATTGCCCTGTGACTCTGCTGGCAGCCCAGGCTCAGTCGGCTGTGCTTGCGGTGGTTTAGGCAACTCCACTTCACGGCTCTTACGATCCAACTCGGTCACTACCGGCTCATCCATGGTGCCGGTCACTTTGAATTTAATTTCTGAAATAACGCGCGCGGAGTGGATCACTTTATCCAGCGCCAAAGCGGCCAACCCGGTCACCGGGTTCACCATCCAGCCGACTATCACGGGCAAACTCGACGTGACCTGTGGCGCCACCGACAGTTCGTAATCAATGGCCTTATTATTAAGGTCAGCATACCCTGTAATCGATAAGTCGGCGGGAACGCCATCCAACTGCGTGTCCTGGGTATACACAACCCCTTTGTTGAGCTCAAAGGTGCCATCGATTTGGTTATAGAAAAAGCCTTTGGCAAACACATCACGAAAATCCAGCTTGAGTTTACGTACCAGGGAATCGAGACTCAGCAGGGAAAAGACCCGGGCCCCCTGATCGCTGATCTCCGCCAGGTGTCCTTCACCCAGCTGCCATTTCACCGAGCCATCCAGGCTGGCAACATCAAAGTCGTAAGGCGCCTTGGCCCAGCTCAGCGCAAACTCAATATCCGCATTGGAATCCTGAACGCTGGAGGTAATATCAAATTCTTCCATCAGCTGGCCAAAGTCGCTACTCTCAAGCGTGCCGTTAAACTGCGAGCGACCATTTTGCCAGCCCCCATTCCCCTGCAGCACATGATCGCCTTTATCCACTCGCAGCCGAGATACTTGCAGGGCTTCACCAGTGCCCTGTAAAGCCAGGTTAACCCGGTCAAGCTGGTACTGGGCAATCCGGCAATCATCACAATTAAATTCAATGGCCGGAACAGCTGTTAGCCATTGCTCAGAGGCTTCTGGCTCGGCTGCCTTTGTATCAGTTGCCATGTCTTCGGCCATGGCATCTCCGCCAGCCGGCTCAATCACATTAAGCCTCAGGTAATCAGCCTGGATCTGGATAGGTTGCCCCGCTTTGCTATCCGGAAACTGTACCTGGGCTCTTAACTCTTTGCCATTCAAGCGCGCTAACAGCCCGTCAGCATCTGGGCGCAGGCTCAGTTCAAAATCATTGAAGCCTATATCAAGCGCATTGAATTGGGCGACCTGAGCACTCAATTCACCAAAAGCCGGTAAGATACCGGGCTGCTCTGACGGTTGCTCAAGCTGTTCGATAATGCGGTCAATAAACGCCAGCCAGGGCTCAAGGGAGAGTTGCGGCTGAAGGATGGCTACGTTAAATCCTGGCTGGCTTAATGCCCGGTTTTGCTCAGCAAAAATAAGCTGAGCACGGTCAATCAGCCCGCTGTTGTTATCGAGAATACCGTCAAAATAGAGCTGCTCACCGAGCGTGACACTGATCAAGTTGGAAATATCATCACCACGTACCTGGGCCGTTAATGGCAAACGCTCATCTGCCAGCTTGCCAATTGGCGCAGGCAGGTCAACGCGGACGCCAAGCAAGTCAGATGTAAAGTTCGCATCATAACTGAACCCTTGCGCCGTAAAGTCGAGCGTTAAACGTCCGGCCAGCAGGGCTTTACCCTCGATGAAGCCATCCATCAGGCCCTGGGTCAGTGGCATGAGTTTGTCACTGGCTGCACTGAGGCGTGTATCAATCTCAAGCAGATAACGCTCACTGTCTCCCTGTCCAGACAAACTAAACAGTAAGGGCATGCCGCGCCACAACGCCCGGGTATTATCCAGTTCAATGTTGTCATCGATAAATTTTAGCGTGCCACTGAGTTTATCGAGTGCCATCCCCGGCTGCGCCAGATACAGTGCATTGTTATTGAATTCAACCGTGCCCATCACGTTGACATCCAGCGAAGTTAAGTCGATTAGCAAGTCCACATTGCCTGTGACATCCCCCTGTACTTGTGCCACCTGCAGAATGTCCGCCAAGGGATCGGCAATCGGGGTGGCACTAAAGAAAGGCGCCAAAGTACTGGCTTCGGTGGTATGCGCTATGTTGACGGTCAAGAGGTCGCTTTGTTCAAGATCCGCAAGACTGACAACAACACCGTGGTTTAAGGTCTGATTAAGGAGCTCGCCACCATTGGCTGTGATATCCATGCGCTCATCAGCAAAGTGCAATGTCACATCGCCATTTTGTAAAGCAGCCCAGTCCGGCGCAAAAGCAAACTGAGCCTGATCTATCCGGGCCAGCACTTCAAAGCGACCCGACTGTGCCCGGTAAGGGAATTGTGACAGCGGTCCGGACAACAGCACCTGAGTATGGCGCAGTCGTCCGCCCTGGATCCCGTTATTGAGGTAATTTACCAGGTTTTCATTCATCAGTTGCAGCGGGAAGTAACGCCCTGCGACACTGGCATTGCCACCAAATACATCGGCATATAAATCCAGTTCCGGCTCTTCGAACAAGCGTAAGTGCATTTCCAACGCAACGCTTAAATCTGCATTGCTGAGCCACAGATTGTCTGAGAGCACGTGCCACTGCTGTGCTTCATCCTGATAAAAATGAATGTCGCCATTGAGTTCGTTGACGCTGATGGGGGCAATAAATTGCTCTTCGACTTCAAATGCCTGCTCTTGCGCACTGAGACTCAGTACTCCCCGCTCTGGTGTTAACGTGAGCTCAGCATTCAGCCCGGAAAACCCCGGAATACCATCAAGCTGGCGCCAACCTACATCTCGTAAGGCGAGCCAAAGAGACATCGGCATATCGCTGTCCATAGACAGTCTGGCCGCCGTGACCTGACCACCAGGAGATAAAGCCTTCACTTGTTTTGCCCAGTCGAAATGGCTGAGCGAGAGAACTTGAGCCACATAGGCAAGATCCAGGCCTTGCATCCACACAGTGCGCTCAGTATCAGTAAATTGCCCCTCAATACTCAGTGGCGCAAGCGGTTGTCCATTGTGTGCTAACTGCCACTCAGAGCTACTCAGTGACCAGCCACTGTGTGCGCTCTGCAAATGTAAAGTGCCACTTTGCACAGCCAGCTGTTTGCTGGTTTGTCCCTGCAGCCAGTGAATACTGCTGGGTCGCCAGTCGAGCAGCACGTCGTGCAGTGTGCCTTGCTCCAGTCGGGCCCAAAGTTGCGCATTCACACTGGCACTGACATCCTGGTATTGGGGGTCAAGATACGCCTGTAGCCAGCTCATCACCTCAACCTGCTGTGCATCTATGAAGATATCGCCAGCCATGGTACTGAGCTGCTGACCATGAAAACGAAAACGTGCCTTCAATTGGCCTTTCGCCAGCCCCGGGAAAGAGATCTGGCCCTCTCCATGGTGTACATCCTCACTGTTTTGCCAGATCAGATCTGGCACCAGCAAGGTGTGCGCTTTATCATCTGACATCTGTAGAGTGATCTGGCTGTTTTGCACCGCAAAATGCCCGGTATCACCCAGAAACAACTCTTCGATGAGCGCTTGCTGCTCAAATTCGCCGCTGCCCCCTTCCATGCTTTGCGCCATGGCCTGGATATCTACAGTGGCATTGAACCCATCCAAAACAAAGTAGTTAGATACCAGCCGCCATTGTCGGACTGATTCGACCAGGTTTAGTTGCAGGCTGGTTTGTGCAATATGCAAAGAAATCGGTGAACGTATGTTGTCCTCAAAACTGACGTCACGTAACACCAGTGCGGGGCCATTACCCTGCCAGCTGGCGCTGATACTGCCAATATTTAACTCAACCCCGAGCTGCTGAAAAACCAGCGCTTCTATGTCTTGTTTATACTCATTGGCGTAGGGCAGGCTATATTTGACCAGCGATACCAGTACTGCAAGCAGCACCAATGTGACAGCAAAGACCTGCCACATTTTCCGTACACAAAAAAAACAAACCGCCTTAACCTGCATGACGTCACTACATCATGACAACATCAAACTGCTCCTGGCTGTACAGGCTCTCAGTCTGAATACTGACCTGTTTACCAATAAACAGCTCTAACTCTGCCAGATTATGGTACTCGTCGTTCACCAATGCTTCGCTGACCGCCGGTGACGCGTAAACCATGAATTTATCCGCGTCATAGGCACGATTAACACGCACAATCTCGCGTAAAATTTCGTAGCACACGGTTTCAACCGTTTTGAGTGAGCCACGGCCAGAGCAGGCTGGGCAAACATCACACAAAATATGCTCGAGGCTCTCACGGGTCCGCTTGCGGGTCATTTCAACCAGGCCAAGCGCCGACAAACCATTGATATTAGCCTTGGCGCGGTCTTTCGCCAATGCCGTTTCGAGTGAATGTAACACCCGTCGTTTGTGCTCATCCGAGATCATATCGATAAAGTCGATGATGATGATCCCGCCGAGATTACGTAGCCTGAGCTGCCTGGCAATGGCCGATGTGGCCTCCACATTGGTATTGAAAATCGTTTCTTCCAGGTTGCGGTGGCCAACAAAAGCGCCGGTGTTAACATCCACTGTGGTCATAGCTTCAGTCTGATCAAAGATCAGATAACCACCAGATTTCAGCTCCACCTTACGATGCAGCGCTTTTTGAATTTCAATCTCGACGTCAAACAGGTCGAAGATAGGCCGCTCGCCTGGATAGTACTCCAGCGTTTGCGACAACTGGGGCACAAACTCCTCGGTAAAATCTTTCAGTTGCTGATGAGTCAGCTTGGAGTCAACCCGGATCCGCTCCATATCCTCACCGACGTAGTCTCTGAGGGTGCGAAATGCCAGGGTTAAATCCTCATGCAGGATACTGGCTTTGCTGGTTTTCTGGCGGCGCTTAATGATTTTTTGCCACAGTTTTTTCAAAAACTCAGCATCGTGCTGCAGCTCTGCTTCTGCCGCCCCTTCTGCCGCAGTACGGACAATAAAACCGCCATTTTCATCGTTGTACTGAGCAACGATTTTCTTCAAGCGGCTGCGCTCTTCTTCGGTTTCGATGCGCTGGCTGACACCCACATGGGTGGCATCTGGCATAAACACCAGATAACGTGATGGAATGGTGATGTCTGTGGTTAGGCGGGCCCCTTTGGTGCCGATCGGATCTTTAACCACCTGCACCATAATAAACTGGCCCTGCTTTACCAGCTCCCGAATATCCTGCACCTTCTTGACAGGCTGATCATCAACACCTTCTTCAATAGAGGCGCTGTTGACTATGTCTGAGGCATGCAAAAATGCGGCTTTTTCCAGGCCGATATCAACAAAGGCAGCCTGCATGCCCGGCAGCACCCGGCTGATTTTACCCAGATAGATATTGCCAACAATCCCCAAATTGCCTACCCGCTCTACCTGTACTTCTTGCAGAACACCGTTTTCAATGAGTGCAACCCGGCTCTCGCTGGGGGTCACATTGATCAATAACTCACTACTCATCTACACCCGCCATAAATGCTTTAATCAGTTCATCCGTCTCGTATAAAGGTAAGCCGACTACGGCAAAATAGCTACCAGATAACTGAGTAACAAACCGTCCTCCCAGCCCCTGAATGCCATACCCGCCCGCCTTATCCTGCGGCTCGCCACTGTGCCAGTATTGCTCAATCTCGAGATCACTCAAGGGTTTAAATGTAACATCAGTTATCACAGTCTGGCTCAGTACCCGCTGGCTATCAGCAACGGCAATCGCTGTCATCACCTGATGGGTTGTGCCTGACAAAGCTTGCATCATAGCAATAAAGTCATTTTTGTCCTTGGGCTTACCCAGTGCTTGCTGGCCAAGCACCACTATGGTATCGCTGCCCAATACCGGGGCGTCCTGATAGCCCATCGCCACCCCACTGGTGGCTTTTAACCGCGCCAGGCGCTCCACATAAGCCAGTGGCGCTTCGTCAGGGAGTTGGCTTTCGTCGGCATCCACTGAAAATTGCGCAAACGCATAACCAAGCTGAGTCAACAGCTCACGTCTGCGTGGTGATGCCGATGCCAGATAAAGTGTTGCTGTCATTAACGGATCCTAAAGTGCCTGCGATACTTACGTAAAAGCAAGAAAACCCAGGGCCAGCACAACATACCGATCAGGGCTGGCCATAAATACCTGGGGTTAAAATAAATGTCTAGCAGGAAGTGATTCAGCCAAAACTGTAGCAGGTGATATAAAGCTAAAAACAAGCCAATCAAAACCGCCTGCTGCCAGATTGAAAAGTTTCTGATCTTCTGAAAATTACTCGTTGTAATGTACAGACAGATGGAATAGGTCAGTGAATTCACGCCCAGCGGAGAGCCCGTCGCCAGATCCATGATCAGCCCGGTACACCATGCCCAGCCAATATTGACACGATGTGGCAAGGCGATAGACCAGTACATCAATACCAGTAGGACCCAGTCAGGGCGAAATGGTTCAATCGAAAAAGGCAACGGCATCAGTGCCATAATTAGTGCAATAAACAAGCTCAGGGCGACCAGCGCGTAACTTCGGTTCATGCCTCAGGCTCCTCTTTGGCCATTTTCCCCAAGATCACCAGCAAACGAATTCGATCCAACTGGGCCACAGGCTCGGCATATACTTTAGAGAAAGGCAGCCCTTCATCACGATCTATTTCTGTCACCACA
Source organism: Pseudoalteromonas rubra (assembly GCF_004212645.1). Lineage (GTDB taxonomy): Bacteria > Pseudomonadota > Gammaproteobacteria > Enterobacterales > Alteromonadaceae > Pseudoalteromonas > Pseudoalteromonas rubra_G. The sequence goes on from NZ_PPUZ01000003.1 coordinate 52,834, forward strand.
GCAACCGGGTAGCCCTCGGGAAAGGTGCCGCCCAGACCAGAAGTCACCAGGATATCACCGAGGCGAATATCCAGGCTGTGGGGTACATGCTGTAGCTGAACCAGATTAATTTTACCTGTGCCTTCGACCACTGTACGTACATCATTGCGCAGAATGCGTACTGGTGTGGCATGTGTGGTGTCGGTCATCAAGAGTACCCGAGACGTGGTACTGCCGACCTGAGTCAGCTGCCCGACAATGCCCATTTCATCAATCACCGGTTGCCCTTCCAGCACCCCATCGATGGCACCACGGTTCACCACCACCTGATGACTATAGCGACTGGAGCGCACCGACAAGACTTCAGCGATCAAACGTGCACGTTGTTGCCTGGAAGAAGCGCCAAGTAAAGCGCGCAGTTGCTGGTTTTCACGCAGCAGGAATTGGTACTGCTGAAGCTGTTCACTTTGCAGCAGTTGTTTTTTACGTAATGCTTCATTTTCCTGAAACAGCCTGTCACGCGTATCGAGACTTTTTGCCCCCAGTGAAAACACCTCATAGGGCACATTGGCCACATACAACAGTGGGCTCACCAGAGTATTGAGACTGGTTCGTACCAGGGTACCGCCAGAGGTGTAGCGATCGCCCAGGATCAGCAGTACGCTAAGCACAACTGCGACCGTAAGTCGCAGTTGCAGGGAAATAGTACGTCCGAATAGCAGGTTCATCAGTCGTAGCTAAATACGTCACCACCGTGCATATCTATCATTTCCAGCGCTTTACCACCGCCACGGGCCACACAGGTCAATGGATCTTCCGCCACCACCACAGGGATCCCGGTTTCTTCCATTAGCAGGCGGTCAAGGTCTTTAAGCAGTGCGCCACCACCCGTCAGTACCATGCCATGCGCTGAGATATCCGATGCCAGCTCAGGCGGAGACTGTTCCAGTGCCACCATTACCGCACTCACAATACCCATCAATGGTTCTTGCAAGGCTTCAAGGATTTCATGGGAGTTTAGCGTAAAGGAACGTGGTACCCCTTCAGCCAGGTTACGACCACGGACCTCAATCTCGATAGGTGTTTCGCTCTTAAACGCAGAGCCAATTTCGTGTTTGATGTGCTCAGCCGTCGCTTCACCAATCAGACTACCGAAATTACGGCGTACATAGTTGATGATGGCTTCGTCAAATTTATCACCACCGATCCGCACAGAAGACGAATACACCACACCGTTTAGTGAGATGATAGCCACTTCTGTGGTACCGCCACCGATGTCCACCACCATAGAGCCAGTTGCTTCAGACACAGGTAGACCAGCGCCAATCGCGGCCGCCATCGGCTCTTCAATCAAATACACTTCTCTGGCACCCGCCCCCATCGCAGACTCACGGATGGCACGTTTTTCAACCTGGGTTGCACCGCACGGCACGCAGATCAGAACGCGGGGGCTCGGACGCATAAAGTTGTTGTTGTGCACTTGTTTGATAAAGTGCTGCAACATTTTTTCGGTCACATAGAAGTCAGCGATTACGCCGTCTTTCATCGGCCTGATGGCCTTAATATTACCAGGTGTCCGGCCCAGCATTTGCTTCGCAGCCGTACCCACAGAAGCAACGCTCTTTGGTCCACCCGCGCGCTCCTGACGGATCGCCACAACAGAAGGCTCGTTCAACACGATCCCTTCTTCTTTCACGTAAATCAGCGTATTGGCCGTACCTAAGTCGATCGACAGGTCGTTTGAAAATAGTCCACGTAGTTTTTTAAACATGAGGCTGGGTAACCTTTAAGAATTCTTTTTGCAAACCATGCAGCGGCTCAGGCCACTGCGTTGAAATTTTTCACTCTGTGTCTGTGACACAGTGACTCAGGCATGAATAACGTCGCCTCATTGGCGTGCTTAAACAGCCTTAACGTTCTCTTACTAATCTAAATCCGATGTAATTGGCTCGAAAATCCGGCGCCAGGGCCAAACGCGTTGATACCCGCGCAAGACTAGGTGCAAAGTTCCAGGCGCCACCACGCACAGTCACATCATCCTGTGAGGCGCGTTTTTGTGTCCACTCCCAGACATTGCCAACGGTGTCGTATAATCCGTAAGCGTTGGCCGCAAACTGACCCACCGGCGCAGGGCTCTTATTTGACCATTCACTGCCACACCAACCACAGTTCGCCTGGTTACGGCCGATCTCGTTGCCCCAGGGATATTCCGAGGTAGTATCACCGCGGGCGGCATACTCCCACTCAACTTCATTGGGCAAACGATATTGCATCCCCTGATCGCCAGACAGCCAGTTCGCATAGGCTTTGGCATCTTCATATGAGACACACACTACCGGAAAGTCATCAGCCTGCTCATAACCCGGTGAACGCCAGTTATAATCTATCTCCCAGACCGGCTCGCCATTTTTATAATGGGCACAGCCCTTGCCTTTCTCGGCTTCAGTAACATATTGAGAACTATCGATAAAACGACGGAACTCTGCAACCGTTACTTCTTTGCTTTGCATCACATAAGAGTGGCTGAGTACTTTCTCTACCACAGGCCGCTCGTTGGCCAGGCCATTGCCCGTCAGATCGCCCATCTTAAAGCTGCCAGCAGGAATGATCACCGTTTCATTGATCACTCGATCAGGAGTGACCACTTTAACAGGCTGTGCTACGTTAGCTTGCTGAGTTGGCTGAGTTTGCTCACTTTTTGGTGTCGGTGCAGCAATCGACTCAGGCTTTTTTACCAGCCGGGCATTTAAAGTCCGGGCTCGTCGCAAATTAAGACTGGCCTTGTACGGCTCATATCCCAGTTTACGTACTTCGATGTCGTGCATACCCGTTGGCAGGTTTACCACCAACTTGGTCGAACCATAACTGACACCGTTAATAAATACTTCGTCATCATACACGTTAGAGCGCAGAGTCAGTTCGACTTCGCGATTTTTTGGCGGCTGAGGCGCTACCTCTGTCTTGATATCCGGGGCCGCAGGCATTCTTGCCACGCTGACCACAGGGGCACTTTTTGACAATTCATTTGAAAATGTCAGCTGCTCATCACTGAATGTGGTTGGGTAGCTGGCCTGATAACCCACCGCCAGTGGTGAGCCGTACTCACTGCAGTAACGATTATCCAGGTTAAGTAAGCTACACAGGCGGCTGTTATTAACATCGCCACGCATCGTCACGCTCAGGTTGACGCTATAGTTACCTTGCCCGCTAAATGCGCTACCCACAACATGGCTGCTAACAACCTGCACCTGAGCTCCGGCAAGATGGCGCTTTGGCTCTACCACACGTTGCTCTGTCAGGTTAGCAAAAATTTGGTCGATAAAGTGTTTGGTGGCCTTTTGCAAACCCAATTGCTGACCACGCTGCTCGCACGCTGCCAGGGTTTCGGTGCGCTTACAGTTAATGGTGTGATCCACCTCCAGCGTGCCTTCACGGCTAAACTCGTTGCGTAAACGCTCAATCCGAGCGGTGCTAAGTTGATCATTCAAACTGGCGATGGTGTTGACTAAGGTATGCTTGGTGACGCGGATCTGCTCAATGTCTTTGCGGTGTGATGCAATCGCCGCCAACTGCATCACTATGTCTTCTTTGTTCTGTTTGTGCTCTGCAACCGCCTGCTGATATCTGCTTTGTGCCGCTGAGATATCCAAAGAGGGATCATCAATCAAGCGCCGATAGATATCGTTCATTGCATCAAGCGCCTGGTTTTTTTCTTTATCCAGCTCCGCAGAACGCTGTCTCAGCAGATCTAGCTGCGCCTGTAAGCGCGTTTCTTCACTCAGATGTTTATCGAGTACCTGAGTATAGTTATCTAATTCAGCTTGCTTTTCAGTGCGCTCAGATTCAATGGCAGTCACAGTTGCAGTATCTTGCGCCGACACACTTAAAGATAAAAGGGTCGCAGAGACAAAAAGAGATAAAGGAGCAATTTGCATAAATTCCATTCCCAACAGCGGCAGTTGTTTGGTCTTTGTTATTTTTTATAATTTAGCGCTTAATGCTATGTACTTAAGAAGCAAAACACAAGCCTAGCACAATTAATATCTGAGTTTACAACTATTAGCCACTTCCTTACCAGTGTTCTACCAAGATTTTCATGAAATAATAGCGGGTATTAGACACTAAACGACACAGACTGAACCTAAGATGGACAAGCTTGATTTTCCTGAGTCTCCGTTACACTCGATCCACGCGCCGGAACTCGACGCTGCCGGTGTTTCACTGCGCATTAAACGCGACGATCTGCTCCATCCAACAATCCAGGGAAACAAGTGGCGCAAGCTCAAATATAACCTCAGAGCAATGAAGCAGGAACATAAATCGGCTTTACTGACATTTGCCGGGCCCTTTTCCAATCACCTCTATGCCACTGCCATGGCCTGTAAACAGTTCGACATTCAGGGAAGCGCCATTATCCGTGGTCCGCAGCTGGATTTAAACAATCCGACGATCCGCTTCGCTAAGGCCTGTGGTATGACTTTGCACCCAGTCTCTCGCCTGGAATATCGGCAGCGCAATGAAACGAATTACCTGCAACAGTTACAATCGCGCTTTCCTGACGCTTTTATTATTCCCGAGGGCGGCAGCAACCAGCATGCCCTTGGCGGATGCAAAGAATTGGCGCAGAGCCTGCCCCCAAGTGATTATGTCTGCTGCGCTGTGGGCAGCGGTGGTACACTGGCCGGTATGATTGACGGCTTGGACGACGAGTGCCAGTTACTGGGGGTTACGGTACTAAAAGGCGCGCAATATCTGCACGATGAGGTGTTAAGGTTAAACCCACGCGCAGCAACGCGCTCTAACTGGCAGCTCTTACATGACTATCACGATGGCGGATATGGCAAATTCTCCGCGCCCCTGTGGCAATTTTGCCAACGTATGCGCCAGGAGCATGCCTTGCCCTTAGAGCCTATTTATACCGGTAAGCTGATGTTTGCCATCTGGCAATTAATTACGCAAGGGTACTTTCCACGCGGAAGCCAGATCATTGCGATCCACAGCGGTGGATTACAAGGTTTAGATGGACTGCGCTACCGGCAGCTCATCTAACGCATCAAGTGTACTCAAGGCGCTACAGACTCTGCTCCAGCTGAAGCAACGGTGCGCTGAAATAGTATCCCTGCGCACCATCCACGCCCAGCTTGGTGATACATTCAAATTCCTCTTTGGTTTCTACACCTACGGCGTACACCGGTACACCCAGTTCTTTGGCCTGCGCCACAACCTGACGCACCACGCTGCGTCGCTTGGCTGAATGATGCACTTCGTGGATAAGCTCAAACGCCAGTTTAAGTGCCGTTACCTGGCCAAATCCACGCAGCGTCTCAAGTTTGACTGACGCGTTGACATGATCCAGCACAAACCGACAACCTAAATCAGACAAAGTCGTGAGAACCTGCCTTGCATACTCTTCATGCTGATAAAAGTCCTGCAACGTCAATTCAAACGCAATATCGCTTGCCCGGCCCGACGCTTTCACCTGCTCACGTAACCAGTCGATGAATTCCACATTACTCCAGTTGAGCACATGTAAGTTAACACTCACTGAAAAACCAGCTGGTTCTTTGCTCAGGGCATTGAGCGCATGACGAACCATGGTCTTGTCCAACAGCATCAGGTGTTCAGTCTGATGAATTTTGTGAATAAATTGCCCGGCAGACATCAATCCCAAAGACCGGTGACGAACCCGCAACAGCGCCTCACTTTGGATCACATCCTGCTGCGCAAAGCCAAAAAGCGGCTGAAAGAACAACATAAACCGACCGGCTTTAATGTCATCAATGATCTCACTTTCAGCCCGGCGCAAGCTGGTGCTCAGGGTATGATTCAGCGGCATAATATGGACATGCTGCCAGACATTACTCTGCGCTATGCTCAGTGCCGAACGCACCACTTGGTATACCATGGCCTGATCGGCCCCTTTGGTATAAAAGCACACGCCACACTTCACCGCGCTGCGTGACAGATCCGGGCGAAAAGACAACAAGGCCTGGTAAACCACTTCATGGATCCGCCGTGCCAACGCATCAACATCCACTTTATCAACGGGTGACAGTGTCATCACCAGCGCGCCAGACGACAGATACTTGCATGAACAGCGTTCATATTTTGCAAAGCATCGTGCCAATGTCACGCTAAAATGGCTTTGCGGATCCAACTCATCGGGCAGCGTCTGGCGCCACTTTAACATCGCAAACACGGACACTTTGCGGCTGGCTTCTGCGGCCAGCGCTTTGGTTTGTGTATCCGGTGCTAAATCAGAGGTTATAGCCTGGGGTTGAACAGCTGCGCCACCTATCCGAGATTGGTTTCTCATCCATCTGAACAGCAGATACCCAGCCACCAGCATCAGCAGATTAATAAACACCACTATCGGTAAACAGTCTTGCACAATGGGGGCGGGTGAGAGCAACAGCTCGGAGCCGGAAAACTGAAAAGGAACACTGTCTGTCATCCACTGCCAGACACTGGCTGTCTGCGCTTGGTCAGCAAAACCATAGTGATGTATCAGGGTCGCAAACTCACCTGAGCGCGCAACGCTGACCGACGCATCCAGCTGAGTAAAATGACTTTGCAACTCACCCGCTTGCTGCACTATCTGCGCCTGGATAAATTGCCACAATGCACCGTTGATTAATAGCCAGACAATCAAGCCTACCGCGCGTAACCCCCACCCGGAAAAACTTTCATTACCTGACCTTACAAATCGACGCATGCTACTACACAAGCCTTGGAATCCTGTTTCAAGTTTTGTTCAAGTCCAGCTAAAACTCAAGTTCAGAAACGCAAGAATCCTTGCAAGGCGGCACAGGTAACACGTTTCCTTTACCACCGATTGTGTTACCACGGATATTTCAGCGTTGCTAACACTCAGTATCTTCACCTGCCGCCGATGTAATCAAGCTGCGCTGCGCACGGTAACAGCTCAGGCTAAAGAGCACCGCCCCGACCAGGATGATCACCAGCATAGCAGCCCAAGCGCTGTTTACAGAAAACTGATCGGCAATCACCCCTATCATAGATGTCACCAGCACAACCGAGATCAGCCCGATAAATTCAAACACCCCACTGATCCGTCCAACCAGACTCACGGGCGCATATTCCATCATAAAGGCCAGTCGCTCAATTCGAACCACGGAATGACTGGCTGAAAAAAGCAGCATCGCAATGCAAGTGGCATAAAAACCAGGCCACAACAGAATAATACAACTGGCGCTCAGATATCCCACAAACCCGGCAAAGATAACCTTTTCCCGCAGCAACCCCAGCCTGTGTATCCAGGTCAGTAACACAGGTGCAGCAACGGCACCAACACCAAATACAACGCCGATCAGTGCGTAAGCATCTCCGTCTAGCTGCAATACCTCTTCAACGTGGGCCGGATGAATGGCATTTTGCGACAAGACCAGTACATAGGGCACCAGCGTGACCACCATCAAACTAAAAAAATAGTGATTTTGTTTCAGGAAACTCAGTCCCTCGCGCAATTCGGTCAACTTACTTTGCGATTTGGTGGCAGCCCCTCCCTGATGCTGACATTGCACCAGACATAACAGCATACCGCCACATAAGTATGTCGCCGCATCGAGGATCAAAAGGTGATGTAATGCTATTTTATCGATCAACATCGCCACAATCACACCAGACACCAAAGTGATCCCCTGGCGTAATATCTCAAGATGACGACTGACTTCCCGATAACGCGCCTTCGGCACCAGCTGCTGAGCAATGGCCAGTCTAGCCATTTGGTCCAGCATTCGCACCAGCACAGACAGGATGACCGAAACAGCCAGCAAAATAAGCTCTGTACCGCCAGCCAGGGCAAATCCGGCTAACACCAGTTGTATGCCCCCGGTGACCACATAAATCCGCTGCAACAGTTGCCGACGATGATATCTGTCTAACCAACCGGACAATACAGGCAATGCCAAAAAACAGGCAAAGTAAGATGCAGCAGTTAAAATACCAATAATAGTTGAACTCTCATACAGTTTGAGCAGCAACCAATTTGCCATCACTAACAAAACACCGGTGCCCAATCCCGACAACAAGGTTGCGCCATACAGTGCGCTTAAACTCATACCACTTTCTTTTATTCGCATGATTTAAAAAACTCTTCCATTAATTTGGCTAACTGTGCGGGTCGCTCCAGAGGCACCATATGCCCGCATTCAGGCAAGATCTGTAGCTGGCTACCCGGACACACTTGGTGCATTTGCCAAAGATCCTGCTGTGGCACCTTAAGGTCATCCTGCGCCCCTATTATTAATACAGGACACGTTAAGCGAGACATCGTGTCCAACAGGCATGTCCTGGCCGTGGTTGCACGTAGCTGTGCTAGTAAAGTTTGCTGACCAAGTTGCCTGTCCATGGCTCGCACCACAGACACCACTTCCGGGTTACTGAGCTGTCCTGCATGAACAAACTCAGCCAAACGCTTGTCTGACATTCCTCGGTATGGATGCTGGCTAAGCCAGTCCAGCATAGCCGCCCGGCTTTGCTGCTCTTGTGCCGTAAGCCCTTGTGCTGAAGTAGCGATTAAAACCAGTGAACGTAGCCGGGGCTGGCGAGATAATGCATGCTCTAAAGCCAGATATCCCCCCATTGAGAAGCCCACCAAATGACAAGGCTGCACAGCGGTATGCGACGCGATCAGCTGATGCATTGCATCACGATCTGGCTGCGACTCAATGGCGATATGCTCAACCTGATAGTCGGACGATAAATGTCGCTGTACAGGTGTCCACAAACGGTCGTCGCACATAGTGCCTGGTATCAAACAGACCCTTTCTCTTATTGCCACAATCACAAATACCCCTTGGATAATAGTGCGTTAACTCAGGCGCTCAAAAAACACTTGTATTGGATGCCACAATGGCGACCTCTTGCTTATCACCTAACTGCTCGGCGCCTCGCACGACCACCGCCCTGTCTTTTGTCAACGCGCCTTTAACCAACACATTGTTAAGCGAGTGCTCTCCTATCACTTCAATTTCCACCTTATGTGCCTGGTGCTGCGCTGAGACCTGATAAACATAGTGCTGCTCACCCGCCAGCAAGACGGCATCGCGTGGCACAATCCAGGCCTGTGCATTACCCGGCGTCGAAAAGTGCACCTCTACTGGCATTGAAATGGGCGGAAGTGCCTGCTCCGACGTTAACCGCACCTCCACCAAACGGGAGTGTTCATCGCCGGCCTGAACAATGGCCTTGAGCTTAGCGGGCAGCACCTGACCGTTGACGTGCAAGGTAGCCTGAGTGCGCTGCAGGTCTAGCCCGGCGCCCGACATAACCGGCAGCTTGGCGCTGACTTCTTTGTTATCAGTATCAACAAACGCCACCATGGTGGTGCCCGGCTCGACATAACCACCCCGTACTGTGTGCCGCACCACTACCTGGCCGCTAAAAGGCGCCAGGATTTTACAGCGCGCTAGCTTCAGCTCGAGTAGTCGCTTGTCGACCTCAGCTTGTTGCAGTGCAAAGCGTGCATTGGCCAGCTTTTGTGCGATATCGTCCAGTTCCTGCTCTGCCAATACTTTGTCGCGCAACAAGCGCTCGCCGCGTTGCAGCGCTCTTTGTGCGAAGTGGATATCTGATTTCAGCTGTTCCATATAAGCCAGATGACTGGTCAGCGCATATTGATACTGTTCTGGGTCTATCGTCGCCAGCACAGCGCCTTTTTCGAGTACACTGCCAACTTCAGCCACCCAGTCGACACGCCCCTCAACCTCAGCAGCAATCTCCACATCGCGCAGTGACACAACCTCAGCAGATGCTCGATACTGCGAAGCTTCTGCGGTTTGCTGGATGAGGGCCGTTTTCACTGGCACGGCGGCATGAGTTGGCAGCACGATGGCCACCGCAATAAATGTGAGCAACAACTTAAGCATAGGGTTTTACCTCCATTTCGGTTCCTGACGTATGGCTCTGTGAGGGGCTGCGCAACAACAGCAGACAAGGGATTAAAATCAACGTAAACAACAAGCTCAGTGACATACCACCGACCACCACGGCAGCCAGACCGCGATAGATCTCCGCGCCCGTCCCCGGGTTAATGAGCAGCGGCAGCATGCCAAAAATGCTCGTCATAGTACTGATCAGGATCGGTCGGATCCGCTGTGCAATCGCCAGATGTACCGCTTCTTTCAGGGCAATGCCACGCTGTTCGAAATCCCGACTGGCAGCCACCAGCAAGATGGCATTGTTCACCACCAGACCGGTCAGAATGACAAAACCGATGAGCGTCAGCAGATCCAGCGTTTGCACGGTAAACAGGTTCAGGACATTCAGCATCAGCACCCCACCTATGGTCGACAGCGGTAACGTGAGGGTCACCATCAGACTGTCGCGAACCGACGAGAACATCACCGCCATGATCAGGAATAGCAGTAAGATGGCCGAGCACATCAGAAACACGAGGTTTTCTACCGAGCGATTGAGCTTGTCGGCAGTCTGACCCATCAGGATTTCTGCATCCATTGGCAGGTGCTCACGCATTTGTGGCACCAGAGCGGTCACCTGATCAACCGCAACGCCCAGCGCCATTTGTGCCGGCGGTACTATGGTCAGTGAAATAGCACGACGTCGATTGACCCGGCGTAAACGGATCGGGGCCTGGGTCTCTTCAACCTGGGCCAGGTTCCCTAAATACACCGGCTGCCCGGCGGTATTACTCAATGGCGTTTGCATTAATGCCTGAGGAGACGCGGGCTTAGCCGTTTTAATGATCTTATCGATACGCTCCTGAGAGTTAAAATACTCACCAATGTACAAACCATCGCCGAGCATTTTCACGACATCCTGCAGATCGGAATAACGCCAGCCTATTTCGCTTAGCCGATCCGCGTTAACATGCATTCTCAATTCTGGCTGGTTGGCATCGAGCGCAGGCTTAGCTCTGACGACCGCGCCAGGAATGGCCGACTTCAGCATCGGAATGATCTCTTTCACCCCCTGATTAAGCTGCTCCAGGGAATCAGCCTGAACATGGATGGTAAAGCTGCGGTTACCACCAAAACGACCAGTGATTGAGCCCTGCGAACTGTATGCCCGAGTGTCGGGAAAGCCAGCCGTGATCTCGTCTTTAATCAAAGCTTTTAACTGCCCGACCTGGGATTGATCTTCAACCCGGGTACCCATAGACATCACACCTGGCGAGACCGCGATAAAGTAATTTTTCAGCTGCGGTTGCTGCTCACCATTCAGATAAGGTTGCAAACGTGTCGCCATCTCCTGAACAATTTCTTGCTCAATCAGATCAAGGTGCGCACTGGAGGGGAAGCGCATAATGGTATCGACAGAGTCCTTTCTTAACGGTGGTAAATAGTCAAGATCCGGTAACAGCGACGCACTGAAGATCACCGGACAGGCAATCAAGGTAAAGCACCAGGCCAGACACCGACGGCGGGTTGCAGTCATTGTCTTTAACGCTCGCAGCGCTACATCCTCAGACGTCGGTTCCGCTGCGATTTTATCCTGGCTATCAAAACGATATAAGCGGTTGCAGATCACGGGAATGATGAAGGCAGCGACCAGCAAAGACACGGCCACTGAAATCGCAATCGTGAGCGCCAGATCAGCAAACAACTGGGCATCACTATCACTGGTAAAGGCAATAGGTAAGAAGATCGCCACTGTAGTGAGTGTGGATGCCAGCAATGCACGCCAGACCTTGCGCGTACCGGCAATGCAGGCCTCACTGATCGCCGCGCCCCGCTCTCGTTCACGCGTTATGCTTTCCAGTACCACAATGGCCGCATCCATGACCATACCACTGGCAAACGCGACGCCTGCGAGCGTAATGACATTGATAGTACGCTCAAAAACCGCCAGAACAATAAAGCTAACAATTATTGAAATCGGGACGCTGATCGTCACAACCAGCGTCGGCTGCCAGCGGCGGAAAAAAGCAAACAGCACCAGCATCGCCATGATGATCCCAATCACGATGTTAGAGGTGACCATCGTCAGCGCCCGGTTGATAAAGATCGATGGATCAAAAGACTTTTCTATTTTGAGTTGTTGTTGTGCCAGCACCCCATTGTTGAGTTGATCTATTTCGTTGTATACCTGTGCCAGTGTCGACAGCACATTTGCACCAGCTTCGCGGGTCAGGCGCATGCCAATGGCCGGCTCGCCATTGTAGATTGCAAAGCTGCCGCGTTTGCCTCGGGCAATGCGCACCTCACCAATGTCATTAAGACGCACCGGATTACCATTGCGCCATTCCAGCACCGTTTGTGCTATCTGTTCGGGTGAGTCGGACGCCTGTAAGCGCAACAGGTAGCTTTTGCGCCCGACATCCATCGTGCCGCTGGTAATATCATGATGCGAACGCAATGCCCGCGCGACGTCGGGTAAAGAAATTCCTAAATATGCCGCCCTGAGCGGATCAATGACAATCTGAAACTCTTGCTGAGCACCGATAAAAGTCTGCACCCCGGCAACGCCCGGGATCCCGGATAAACGGCTGCGGATATTCAGGTCAACTAGGGTCTGATAGTCATCAATGGGTTTTGTGTTACCCTCAAGTTTACGGATAAACAAGAACACCAGGGACTCGGCAGAAGAGAAAGACTTAACCTGTGGGGGGGTTGCATCGAGCGGGAATTCTTTTACATTGTTCAGTTTGCTCAATACCTTAACCAGCAATTCGGTTTTATCCAGCGCATCAGCAAAGGTCAACTGGATGACCCCTCGCCCCTGGTAAGCCGTACTGATCATTTCCTCAATACCGGGGATATCCCGTAATACGTCTTCCTGTTTCTCCAATATATTTGCTTCTATTTCGTATGGAGAGGCCGAGCGCCACAGCGTCTCGATTTTCAATGATGCCGAGCTGGTATCAGGCAACAGCTTGACTGGCAATTGCTGCATCGCAACAACGCCCAGCAACAGGGCAATGATACAAATAACGACACTGACACCGGGGTAACGAATGTTTTTTTCAAGGACCGACATAGCGCGCCTCCTACACCGGCTGGATCGTGATTGAGCCACTCAGTTGACACTTACAGGCCAGGCGGATGGTCTCCTGGCAATGTCCTAAGCGCCCTAAAAAGGCCAGCTCTTTTTTATCCGGGCTGGAGAGGTTGTCATAGCCGTCAACAATTTGAATGGCGCAAACCCCGCACGCACCTTTACGACACCCGAATTTGAGTCCATTCACCTCGAGCTCCTCGGCATCGGTCAGATAGGATCTATCTGGCAGGCTGAACTCCTCGCCGGTTGAGGGAATAATTACTTTATGCATATACCACCTATAAACAAAATGGCCGGTCAACCCTCTGACCGGCCGGATTAAGTTAAGCTGCCTGGCTGTCAGCGATCGTTGCGTCGTATAGCTCGCGGAAGTACATGGCCAGAATGGTCTGAATATCATCGAAATATCGCAGTACCTTTTCTACGTCGGCTTCAGAGCGGATCAGGTAACGCAGAATGCGCCACATTTCACCGGCATGGTCTTCACCCAGATCGGTATTAATATGAGCCAGCTGACCTTGTACATTTTCTTCGCCCAAGGATGCTTTCATCGACTCCATTTGCTTTGGTGTCAGCTTCGCTGTGGTGTACTCAACCAGGTAACTGGACGCCACCACACCGATAGGGTCTTCATGCTCACTCACAAAATAGAAGAAGCCTTGTAATAGGCGTGTCGCCAGGAAAGGTTCGGTATTGAGCAGCTCCTCCTGCGTCACACCAATGGCTTCACAGTCCTGCATAAACAAGGTGTCGTGGTTCATTTCTTCTGCCTGATACTCAGCATAAAGTTGCGCCGCTTCAGGAGATACTTTAGTGATGGCGTGCAGCGCTTTACAGTGCGCCGAACGGCTCAGGCGGATCCGCCAGACATGTTCAATGGTGTGACGACGATACCAGGCACTATTGATGTCTTTGCTCTCCAGGTGTGAGGCATAAGGCACGGTTTCTTTCCACTGCGCCATTTTCTGGTCCAGATAGCTGTCGAGTTTAGCGCGTACTTGCTCACCTTCGCTCAGTGAGTAAAAAGGCTTTGGTCTGTCGATCCCACAATGTGTCACTCTGTTCATTTTCTTGTCCTATTTTTAATATGATTTAGTTGATGATTTAAATGTTAAGTTCTGGGTCAGTCGGCGTAGCCCACTTCCATCCCGGCATCAAACATCGCCGGTAAGGTTTCCAGAGACTTAGGTAATTCGTTCAATGTGACTCGCCACAAGGCGTTGCACAAAAAGATCCCGCGTTCAGACGCGGCCAGCTGAGTGCCGACTCGCACAGGAATCTCGATGATATCCGGCTGCCTGGATACCCGGTCGATGTTCAAATGGGTCAGCGTTTTGCCCGGTTCGCCATAGCGGCTGATAAACACACTGGCAAAGTCAATGTCCCGACTGGCGCGACGCTGACTCTCCCGCAATCCGGCCAGCTTTTCCTTGAGTTGTGTCCGCTCGCAGTGCAGACACAGCAGCTCTATCCACAACTTGAGGAAGGATTCGCCATTGGTGAACACCTCTACCGACTGATTGATCAAGGCACCACCCATACGGGTATTAATTTCAATGATCTCCCAGTGATTGCGTTGTCGGTCAAAGCGCGTTTCAATATGGTAAGCCCCCTGGCTCAGTCCCAGCCCCTTCAGACAGGCCGCCACAAACGCCTCGCCACTGCGTTGATCGGCATCGGATAAGTTACTTGCAGGCAGTGAATTACTGACCTCAAGGGTGGTCCCCATGCTTTCCTGAAGGTATTTGGCATGCGCACCAATCACGTAACACTCGCCATCCAGCACCAGGGTTTCGAAGCTAAACTCTTCACCGGCAATAAAACTTTCCGCCATGAAGTCAAACTGTCCGTTAAAAATGGCAGCAAACTGTTTATCATCCTGCATCTGGGCTTGCAGTCTCAGTACATCCGCCATCTGCAACTGTGGAGACAGGCGAAAACAAGCGAAAGAACCGGCGCCACGGCGCGGCTTAATAAAGTATGGCTGTGAACCCTGTTGCAGCTGCGTCAGGACCGCGTCATCTAAAATGAAGCTTTCCACCTCAGATAAAGACTGCGCGTGCAGCGCCTGACGACATGCAAACTTGTCCATACACAATGCCAGTGCCTGAGGGTCGGCATCCAAACCACTGAGCTGCTGATTTGCCTGTGCCATGATCAGGCGATAGGCTTCAAATGTGGCCAGGGTATTTAATACCTCGTAGTTCTGACTGGCCTCCTGCAACACGTCCGCAACGCCCTGCGCACTGATATAGGGCTCAGGCAAGACCCAGACCTGCGCACTGTGCTCACGTAATAACGCCAGATCCTGCTCGTCTCTGGGTTGAGAGCTCACGACCAGGCAGGTCACATTTAATGCATCCAGATAGGCCCGGATCAGCTTGATATAGGAGCGGCCCTGATGCGCCATCACCAGTAATGCTTTTTCTTTCATTTTTTACCCCTCCAGTGTTTGCAGATCGATATGAAACTCTTGCAGCACCTGCTCAACATCCTTCGCCAGCTGTGTTGCACATGGACTGGAAAACAAGAACCGCCCCGACTGCAAAGCGCAGTAACCGCCCTCTTTGATCAGCTCACTACCAACCTGAGGTAAGTGCTGGCGATATACCGAGGGAATTTTCCCGACAAACTCAGTCACCCCATTCACCTGCTGAGGCAACTGCTCTGGCAACCCAAACATCAACCAGGCACCAACGCCGCGATGCTCTGGTGTCAGCTCGGTGCGATCATGCAGGATGAGATCAACCCAGTGCTTAAACAAGTTAACGCCGGTATTGTGTTCAATCATGTAAGGCACATCTGCGCCTGCAACTCGGGCCCCCACCTCCAAAAAGACAGGCTCCTCGTCTTTATCTAAAAAAACTTCCAGATGAAACGCACACCGGTTAAAACCCAGGGCGCTCAGGCAGCGTCTGGCAAAGGCCACGAGCTTATCCTCAAGCGCACACCCCGGCATCACCATGACACCACCTAACGGACTATCAAAACTGAAGTCCAGACACGTATTGATGTAGCGGCAAGATGTGCTGAATAGCAGCTCGCCCTGAGCATCCACCAGGCCATCTATGTGATATATGTCGCCTGCAATAAACTCTTCCAGCTGCCAGTCTCCCTCAGGAAGCGCACCGAGCAGGGTTTCCAGTTGTGCCAGCGAAGTCACCCGGCTGACACCAATACTGGAGGCCCCATCCGCCGGTTTAAGTATCACGGGCAGACCCACCTCGCGGACAAAGCTGGCAACCTGTGGCGTAATTGAGCCCGGTAACACCGCCAAAAAGCGTGGGGCCTTCACACCCGCGGCGTGCATATATTGCTTCATCTGCATTTTGTCCCGTGCCAGCAACGTTTCGGCCATATCCGGGCCAGGAATAGCAAAGGCTTCACGCAGACGTGCCGCGGGGAGTAACAGATTTTCAGAAAAGGCAATCACCCGATCCATTGGCCCCTGCTCAGCAACCACTTGTGCAGTGATCTCAGCCAGCCGGGTGCTGTCGTTGAAGTCTTCGACTTCATATATTTTGCAACTGTCCGGATGAGCAGTGATGGCAGTGCGTCCACGACGATTAACGATATAGGTCACCTGATGCGTGTCATGACAGATCAACTCTTCATAACACACCAGTTCAAAGTCCCAGCGCTCGGTGCCCGGATAGCGCCAGAAGTTATTTAAGATCAGGATATTCATAGTGCCACCTCAGTATCTGTGAGGAACACCTGCTCGATTTGCTGGATGAGCCGCAAGTTTTCCTCAGACCCAGAGATAGAAATGCGTAATAGCTCTGGCCGTTGATAACCCGATAATGCTCTTACGATAAAACCGGCCTGCAACAGGCTTTGATACAGCGCCTCTCCTTGCTCCTGTGCATCCACGAGCAGGAAATTTCCCTCACCGACTTGCACCTCAAAACCACATTGCTTGAGGCGCTGACACATCAGCAATTTTTCTCTTGCAACCACATCGAGGATGCGACGATGATGTTCGGTGTCTTGCAATGCGGCCAGCGCCGCCGCCACAGCCATGCCAGCAACAGGGAATGGCCGCTGCAGACGCTGTAGCCAGGCGATCAATTGCGGATCCGCCAGACCATAACCAACCCGCAACCCCGCCAGCCCGTAAGCTTTAGAGAAAGTGCGTGTGATCAGGACATTCGGGTGCCTGTGCAATAGCTCAATCGTCTGCCGGCCCAGATCCCCGTCTACAAACTCAATATAAGCCTGATCCAGCACCACCAGCACCTGCTCGGGTAAACGAGAGATCAGTGCTTCCAATTGACTGACAGACAAGGAGTCACCAGACATATTGGTCGGGCTGTCGAGCGCCACAATGGCGGTCGTGTCATCCACTGCCGCCAGCAGCTCCTCAACCTGATGACCAAACGAAGACGAACTGGATACCTTTGTCACGCTCAGGCCGGATGCCTTAGCTAATAAGGGGTAAGCCGAGTAGCCAAACTCAGAACACAATAATGATTTACCGGGTTGCCCGACCAGACGAAATGCCAGTTCAATCACGTCGATTGAGCCATTACCCAGGATCACTTGCTCCACTGACACGCCATGATGTTGTGCCAGCGCCGCTATCAAATCCTGATAATCAGGATAGATATGTGCCTCTTCCTGTGCGCTGAGCAGGGCGTCTTTGATCTGCTCAGAAATAGCCAGCGGGCTTTCGTTACTGGCAAACTTGTATACCTGCTCGACACCCAGCTTCCTTTTTAACTGCGCTTTGGTCAGCCCAGCCTGATACGGAGACAGTGTTAACAGTGACGGTGCGACACAATGTTTCCAATTCATACTCTGACCCTCACTTAGTCCACGGCATATCCGGTCGTTTTCATGTCCGACACGGTTTTTTTCAGGTGCGCACCTTCTTGCACTTCATAGATGGAACCAAACTCACGCTCGGCAATTGGCAGCCAGTGGCGACCTTCATCAACACGCGCTACTCGCGATTTTTCTCCGCGCAGCATAATGGCACCCGCTTCGTTGTGTGCCGCATGAGGACCAAAGTAAATGGGGAACGCATCGCCAGCACGATAAGCAGGCAGGAAAGTGCGTCGTGGTTTATCCGAAGTGTTCTGAGCAGACGCATGCTTGGTCAGACAATGCAGGAAAATCGCACCGCCGGCTGGCACTTCCAGGCTCACCGCCTGTGCTTCATCAATATCTTGTAATTTGCCCCGGAAGTAATCGCCAATGTAGTGGCTATCCAAACCATGTTTGTGAGAACCCGGGATCACTTTCAGGCAGCCATTTTCCTGTTGCATACCATCCAGTGCTATCAATACCGTCAACAAGTCTGAGTTCGTATGCGGGTAGTAAGCAAAGTCCTGGTGCCATTCAACAACGCTCCCGACTTTTGGCCCCTTCATATTCATTTTGCTGTAGTGGAACTGCACGCGCTGACCAATCAGACAGGCAATCTTATCCACCAAGTCTTCGTTGCTGGCAATTTGCCAAAAGGTGTCGTGCTTTTTAGTGGGTGACCAGATACGTCGAATGGTGTTGCCATCGGTCGGCTCCAGCTCAAAATTTTGCTGTGCCCCTTCACCTTGCGTCAGCTCTTCAATTGCTTTTAATGCATTGGCAATTTCTGTTTGATCAAGAATGTTCTCCACCACCAGATAGCCATTGTCGTGATAAAATTTTACTTGTTCTGCTGTTAACATTTTGCTTTTCACTCTTAGTTAATAGGTTGAGCGGATCAAGCCACCATCCACTCTGATGCAACTGCCTGTAATGTAGGCTGCCCCCTGACTACACAAAAACGCAGCCGTTGCACTGAACTCTGTGACGCTGCCATAGCGGCGAGCAGGGATCGTGGCCGTACTTTGTGCGACGATCTGTGCCTGTGACACACCGGTTCGGGCGGCCCGGGCCTGATCAATTTCATTCACTCGCTCGGTCTGAATACGCCCAGGCAGCAGGGTATTGACGGTGATCCCTGAGGCTGCGACCTCATCAGAAAAGGTTTTATTCCAGGCGATCAGTGCCGATCTCAGCGTATTCGATATCGCCAGATCTTTGATCGGCTGACACACACCGGATGATCCCACGGTCAGGATCCTGCCCCATTTGCGGGCCGCCATCGGCTGTGCAAGTTGGCGGCTAATCTCGATAAAAAACCCCACCATGCCCTGAAACTGCGACTGATACTGCTCAGCATCAGAGTCTGATGCACTGCCAATCTGAGGACCTCCCGAAATGTTGACCAATATGTCAATATCCCAGTTTTGCTGCGTCAGCTGAGCCAATAAGTGAGCAACCGGCTGGGCATACACATCCATAGCCAGCCACTCAACCTGCACACCAAATTCACGGCTCAGTTGCGCCGCGTTGCTGGCCAGCGCCTCTGCATTGCGGGCCACCAGAAACACGTTGACCCCTTCGGCCGCTAACGCCTGTGCGATGCCTTGTCCAATTCCTCTGCTGGCGCCAAAAACCAACGCCGACTTACCTGCGATCCCCAGATCCATGTGACTTCCCGTTATGCTTGCTTAAGTAAGTCGCTGTTACCGTCTTCAGTTTCTGTAAACTGAACACCCATTGCTGAAAACTCTTTGAAGAAATCCGGGAATGAGCAAATGACATCCGCATAACCTTCGAGTAAACAGGCGCGCTCACAACGCAAAGAGGCGATGAACAGAGACATAAAGATACGGTGGTCACCCCAGCTGGATAGCTCTAAGCCCCCCTGGTAGCTTGCCTTACCGTGAATTTCGAAACCGTCGTATACGCCGTCTTTGAACAGAGGTGTGATATCGACTCCCAGCTTTTGCAGCTCGCTAACCATCGCCTTGATACGCGGTGATTTGTGTAAGCGTGTAATTGAGCCGCCCACGACGCGGAAGGTCCCCTCAACAAACGCACCAATGGCGGCCAGGGTCGGTACAATATTGGGGTAATCACTGGCATCAAACTCAAACTCGCCCGCCAGGTGTGTCTGATTATTGATCAAGGTCAGTTCATCATTGGCATCGTCAAACTGCACTTCGACACCCAGTGCTTTCACCACGTCGATAATGGCTTTTTCACCCTGCAAGCTCTGGCTATTCATGTTCTTCAGAACACGCTTACCCTGGAACAGAGCCGCCGCGCCTATGATGTAAGAAGAAGACGTGTAGTCGCCGCTGATCTGATAGTCGGCACTCTGGTACTGACCCGGATGGACCACAATAGAAGTAAAGTCATCGGCAACATCAATACGGATGCCCGCCTTTTCCATCGCTTCAATAGTTTGACGGATATAAGAAATAGACAGGATCTCTCCTTCTATTACAATTTCAGTTGGCTCTGGTGCCATGGGTGCTGCAAACATCACCGCTGTAATAAACTGCGAGCTGACATTGCCAGGTATGACACAGCGACCGCCTTTAAAACCGCCACCCCAGTTTACAACCGGCGCTTTGCCTTCATCAGCCACACAGCTGATATTGGCGCCCAGCTGCGCCAGTGCGTCAAACAGCGGTGCCATCACCCGACCACGTAAAATCGCATCGCCGGTCAGAACTTCCGGCGTATCGCCGAATGACGTAATGGCGGTAAACACGCGAAATACCAATCCCGAGCCCAGTGCATCGATCACCCGTTTGTTACCGGCAAAGTTGCTGCCAACCCCCTGAATCTCAAGGTAGCCATCTTTCTCTTCAATAATGGCGCCAATGGTTCGGCAGGCTTCTTTCATGGTCGTTGTTTCTAAGCAGCGTAAGTCGTTGCGCACAACAGACTTACCCTCAGCTAACGTGGCGGCCAAAATGGCACGCTGAGTTTCTGGTTTTGAGGAAGGGATGGTGGCTACATCGCCCAAGGTAGCCGTCGGTTTAACTTGAAGTAACATAATTTTTTCCAAATATAGTTTTATTAATTAAATGGTTATGAAAAGAGACTCGGCTAAGCAACTGCACTGCAGGTCGCGGCCTGCTGATGTTGTTCGAGTGCATCCACGAGCTTGCCGGCACCAAACAAAATGACGTCGGTGGTGGGCAGCCCTGTGGCTTGTTCAATGTGTGCCAGATAATGCGCAGCGTCGCTTTCGCTCATGCCGTCACAGTTCACGCTGATTGCAACAACGGTTGCTTTACGCAGGTAAGAAGCCAGCTGCTCGTAAATGGTAATGAGTTCTTTGAGTGATCGAACTTGGTTGTCTGCCCAGTCTTTATGGTGCTCAAGCTGCGCCTGATGACACAAAATCAGGGCTTCTGGCATCGCGCCATGCAGCAAGCCCAGGGTGACTCCACTATAAGCCGGGTGAGAAATAGCGCCCTGTCCTTCAACCACAACCCATGGCGCGACTTCACACGCTTCCAGCACCAATTGTTCAGCAGCGCCGGCAATAAAGTCTGCAGGTACCGCATCAACAGCAATGCCCTGGCCACTGATGTAAATACCGCTTTGGCCCGTGGCCGCCATGGTTGCAGACTGACCGCGTCGCTCGCATTCAGCCACAACTTCGATGCTGGTTGTTTTTTTACCAACCCGGCAGTCACTGCCCACCGTATGAATAATAAAGTTCGGCTGGGCCAGGACCCGATTATGACTGGTGCGCAAATCAGTCGGAGGCTCTTTGGTATCCCAAATCTGGCAACCATGACGTTCAGCTAGCTGTGCAAACTCCGGATCATGTGACAACCGGAAATGCAGACCTGCGACAATGTCCATGCCCAACTCGAGCGCCTGCTTTATGGTGGCGCGCCACTGTGCCGGCAATGCGTTGTTGAATAGGCCAACGCCCACCATAAACACTTCCGGACGATATTGCCGGGCTTCATCCAGGCTCGCCACAATTGGAATACCCGCACCATATCCAAGGATTTCATGGACATCGGACCCTGCCTGAGTACTGTCTATCACAGCAATACAGTCGTCACTGCAATAACGCAAATATGATGTTGCGACTTTGCTTGACGTGGGACCAAACTTCCCTTCGCAAAATACGACGACTCGCCTACCTTTTAGTTTCACTTTCCTCTACCCCTAGTCGTTAAAACATTAACTCAGCGAGATGCAGCAAAAAGGCCTCCTTGCTCAGGGCCTATTTGATGTCATTAACGCTGTCACTTTGTTGAACTGTATGAGAGTCAAAACAACTGAAGGTGAAGATTAGTTGCCATCTCAGTCGTACAGACCCGTTCAATCTCTGAGCGAAACTATAAGGCGACAGGTACCACTTTTGGGTTGTTTAATTATTGTTTTTTTATTGTTTAACATGTTAATGTTGACGTGAATATTGAAAAACCGTTGTTTAAAGATGGGATCATGGTGCACTTACACAAACTGGCGATAGAAGACACAGATGAGCTCATCAGCATTAACGGCCGGATTTATAACTCCTCGACAAATCAACTCACTACCAGGGACAACAAGCAAGTTCAGCTCAAGCCCATTCAGGCTGCATTGCTGAAGCTGTTCATAAAACACCGGGGAAAATTACTCAGCCGTGACGAAATCATTCAGGAAGTGTGGAAGAACAAAATTGTTGAAGATGCAACGGTAAACTCAACACTATCACGGCTCAGAAATGTGTTGGGCTGTAAGGGAGATGTGATAAAAACGCATCATAAGATAGGTTATTGCTTGATTGGCTCTGTAGAGCCATTAGAACATAATATATTCAGCGAACGTATTACCGAAACGGCCTTGTCACTCGACCCTGACAGTCCAGTGACAGAACCCCCTACCTCTAAATCGCCGTCGAAGCTCTTCAATCTGAGTGTTTTGACACTGGTTAGTTCATTGATATTATTGATTATTTATTTCTTACAAGCGTCTATTCTCGACAACACCACACGGCCCCCTTCTAATCCAACCCTGACACCATTGACTCATACTCAGGGTATCGAGTTTTTCCCCAGCCTTTCAGCCGATAAGAACTGGCTTGCTTATACCCATAAAGCGGATCAGCACAGTCCCTTTGAGCTGCTCATCCAAAATGCCAAAACATATGAAACGACCGTGATTCAGGACGCGCCTCATATGAGCTCACCATTTTGGGCAGCAGATAATCAAACACTTTATTATCAGACGTTTGACAATAACCGCTGTGAGATAAAAAAAATCACCCCCGCACAAATCCCGGCGCAGTCGACAATCAGCACTGTGACAGTGTGTGGTGGGCAACTGAGTATTTCACCGATCGCCATTTCTTCAGATAATACCTGGTTGTATTTCTCGTATAAGGCCAGCAAAAGCATGCCTTTTATTGTCAAACGGAAAAACTTGATCACCCTTGAAGAGCAACAGCTAACTTTCCCATCACAAAAATCTTACGGTGACTACAGCATCAGCTTAAGCAGAGATAACAACAAGTTAGCATTTATTCGCTCTATTGCTGATTCACTAAAAGAACTTTATGTTTTGGATATTGAACAAAATATCACGTCACGCATTGCACAGTATCGACATGTGATATACACCACGTCCTGGAGCCCGAATGATAATGAAATCGTTTTTGTCGACAGCAACGACAACCTCGCAGCCATTGATGTCAGGACCAGGGAAACGCGCGTACTGTTTAGCTCAGAGCACCACATTCAGACACCGATTTCAGTTGATACATCCACTTTGCTGGCAAGTGTCGGGGAGTTTAAAACCAACAATGTTCAGGCCTGGTCTTTAACTCAGCCGGATGAACCTCCGACACCGCTGATCCAGTCAAGCTTCAACGATCGCGGTGCAGTCATGTTTAAAGACACTGACACAACTAAGATTGCATTTATTTCCAATCGTTCAGGCAACAATCAACTCTGGCTGTATGATGGGCAGGCCTATGAACAGCTCACCCATTTCGCCGCTGGTCATACTCTGAACAATCTCCAGTTTTCCCACGACGGACAGCTGATTAGCTTTTTAGACAATAATCAACTGGCCATTTTGTCTCTAGCAGCGAAGGAGATTAATCACTTTGGTAAGCTTGGGGATAATTTCCGTAACCCAATCTGGATGTGCGGCAGCAGCCGATATTTGCTAACGACCAGGTTAGTCAATAACAGCTGGATGCTACATAAGATAGATGCAAAACTGACAGCTGTTGAAACATTACTCCCCGAAGTTGACAGCGTTAAAGGCGATTGCATGACAGGGCACTACTACATTAGTAAGGTGCATGAAGATGGGATATTTAAGTTGGCGAATGACTTTAGCAAGGTCATGTCTGGCCCGCTTCTGCCACACACCCACTTTCTCGATGCAGATGAATGGCATCTGGAAGACGGAGCCGTGTTTTTCATTTCACAAGAACAATTACTACACACCAAACTGAGCAACCCCGGCGAAGCCAAAGCGTTGTCATCGCATTTACAGGGAATAAAACAATTTTCCAAGCTTGGCGACACGATTTTGCTAAACCATACCAGCGTGTCTGGCAGTTACATCGCCCACATCCAGCTGTAGATACCTTTTATCAAGTTGACCGTATCTCCCAATTGGCTTAAAAGAGCGCCCTTGTTGCTTCCTGCGCGCTTTGCATCATCACTCAACATTGCCAGAAGCTATTCCTTTTGGATCACAAGCTATGCAAGCTAATGAATTATATAGATATAAAAGCACGCTAAATACAACAACGTAAGTTCAACATTTTTACAATGATATTTGCCTAAATAAACTGAATGATAGTGACCGAGAAACGAGCCTGGGTGTTACCAGACTTATCAGCTTGATAATGAAAACAGCATCTTGGTTGAAATTGCCTCAGCGTCGTGATTGAGGTGATATACAAACGATACGACTACGGCAGGTTTAGCATCATTCGGCAGTTGGCTTGGCATGCTTTAATAAAAACAATCAGTACCATATATCATTAGAAAATTTGGGGCTTAATTTTATGAAAAACACACTACGTCTATTAACCGTTACAGCTGTGATGTTCCTGACCACCTCTGAGTGGCATACGCAACCTGATACTGACGCGCATTTCAATCAAACTGCCGATGGAAACGTGGTCTTTTGTACCCCCTACCCATATTGCAAAGACCGTTACGCTGCGCAAATTTAAAGATAAAAAAGCCCTGCTTCAGCAGGGCTTAATAACGCACTTCTCTACGGCAGGTTCCCCTGCGCATTCAATCGTTTAGAACGGAATATCATCATCAAAGTCGATGGGCGGCTCCATCGGGTTGCTGGCGCTGCCGCTTGCATTGCCACCGGTGTTACCACCTGCACCGCCTTGCTGAGGCGCGAAGCCGCCTTGTGCAGGCGCGCTATGCTGTGGTTGCTGGCCCATTGACTGACCACCAAAACCACCGCCTTGTTGCTGGTTTTGCTGAGGCTGTTGTGCTTGCTGAGGCGCAAAGCCGCCCTGCTGCTGTTGCCCGTACTGAGACTGGCCACCCTGATTGCCGTAGTTAGACTGGTTGGACTGGCCATAGTTTTGACCACCCTGCTGACCACCCTGATACTGGCCGCCACCTTGTTCACCACGACCGCCCAGCATTTGCATCTGGCCACCCATGTCTACAACGATCTCTGTGGTATAGCGTTCCTGTCCACCTTGATCTGTCCACTTACGTGTCTGCAAGCGACCCTCGATATAGACTTGTGATCCTTTACGCAGGTACTCGCCTGCGACTTCTGCCAGCTTACCGAATAGCACAACACGATGCCATTCAGTGCGCTCCTGCAACTGACCTGTGTTTTTATCTTTCCAACTGTCGGTCGTTGCAATACTGATGTTCGCTACGCCGTTTCCGTTAGGCATATAACGTACTTCAGGATCTTGGCCTAAATTACCAACCAAAATAACTTTGTTTACACCGCGTGCCATGGCACCCTCTCCTCACACTATTGCAAGCTAGCGCAAGCCCAGGGCTTGCTTTGCTTGGTTTAAATCAAATTCTTTATCGTTTACTTTCAAGTAGGTACGATTTTCTTCACTGACAACGGTCGCTTCGATCACCCCGGGTAATGCGACCAGTTGATCGGCCAATTCATCGGCTTTTTCTGGCTCATCAACCTCAGTCACAAAACTGAGGGTTTTGCTTCGCACCGGGATTTGCATACGCCACGCAATAAATAGCCATATTACCCCAATTGCCGCAGCCGCAGCAAACACAGTTTGAGGATTAAAATGCTGGGCCAGGTAGCCGCCCATAACACCGCCGGCAAATGCGCCAAAAAACTGTGAAGAGGAAAACACCCCCATCGCCGAGCCCTTTTGGGTAGCGGGTGCGATGCGCGATACCAAAGCGGGCATCGTGGCTTCCAAAAAATTAAACGCAATGAAATAGACGGTCATCGCCACCGCGATGCCGACCAGCGAATTTGCCGCCGGGATCAAAGCCAGGGTGCTCAGCACCAACAGGGCAATCGACGCCAGAAATACCTGCTTCTCTTTTTGTTTGCGAATGGCCACTATCATCAGTGGTGCCATCAGTACAAACGCGAGCAATAAGACGGGAATATACAACTGCCAGTGGTCCTGTGCTGCCAGACCATCTGCAATCAACTGTCCCGGTAGCGCGACAAATAACGTCGTCAACGTTAAGTGTAGCAGCAACACGCCAAGATCCAGTCTTACCAGCTGTGGATGGCGCACCAGCTTACGAATGTCGGCCATGCTGGCAACCGTATCCCCTTTTGGTGCGCGGTTTACGGCACTCGGCACGATAAACATCACAATTCCGATCCCGAGTATCGCCAGCGCTGCCGTTAACCAGAAGATACCTGCAATGCCAAACGCCGCAGCAACCATTGGGCCCAGCAGCATGGCCACCGCAAAGCTCAGACCAATACACATGCCAATGACCGCCATCACTTTGGGTCTTTGCTCATCCCGACTCAGGTCTGAAGCCAGTGCCAACAAAGCACTGGCGATCGCCCCCATGCCCTGCAGGGCGCGCCCGGCGGTGACCCAGTAAATCGACTCAGCCAGCGCCGCAATCACAGAGCCAACAGCAAACATAATTAAACCGGCAACAATAATGGGTTTGCGACCAAATTTATCAGACAACCAGCCCATGGGAATTTGCAGCAGTGCCTGTGTCAGCCCGTAAGCACCGATCGCCAAACCAATCCACAATGGCGACACATCAGTGAGTGACTGGCCGTAAATTGCCAGCACCGGCATCAACATAAACAGCCCGAGCATTCGAAAGGCAAAGACACTTGCCAGTGAAATGGCTGCACGTTTTTCTAAAGAGTTAAGTGATTGTTTCGACATGACACTTATTTGGCTAAGACAAAAACAGGCGCTAGTCTAGCAAAAAAGTAACCCGGTGTTGACGACCAGATCGGATTTTAGTGAGAAAAACCGGGGTTTAATCTAATCCATACTTGGCGAGGATCTGCTTTAGCCGCCCTGAATGTTGCAGCCGCTCAAACGCCGCCGCCAGCTGGCGCCTATCCTTTGCCGACACCGACTGTTTGCTAAGGGCATAATAGACAGGCTCCCGATTGACCACCAGTGAGCTTATCGTGATCTGGGCAAAGTCGGGATTGTGCTGCGACTGATACAACACATTAAACTTTTCCTCTAAAAAACCGGCGATCCGCCCGTGTTTCAGTAGACTCAGTTTGCGCTGATTATCCGCCACATAAATAAAGCGCTGCGACTCGGCTTTGCTCTGTTCTCGTAGCAGCATTTCATTAAAGACATGACCGTAAAACGCCCCTTTCTGTATGGCAACGGGCACCGGAAGCGTAAACAGATCTGCCAAAGTGTGCAGCGAATAAGGACGCAGCTGATTCATCGCAAATACAATGGTTTCCATCCTTTGCGGACCAATAAAGTAGGCAAACTGCTCCCGCTCGGGTGTACGGGTGACGCTGAGCACCATATCTAGCTCACCGTCAGCCAGCATTTTCAGAGCGCGTGCCCAGGGCACATTAATAAACTGGTAGTCGCAACCGGCTTCATCGAGCAGGGCTCTGGCGAAGTCGACATCCAGACCATGCCATTTTAAGGTGCTGTCTAAACGGGATTGCGCCGCGTAGTTTTCAAACCGCACAACCAGTTCACACCCCACTACCAGTGGCGTGATCAGCGCACATATCAAAGCAAACCAGTGCAAATGTGATCCCCGGTTTCAAGGTTTATCGTAAGTTTAGCTAAGATAGCTTAATTTTACAGACAGGATAGGGTACTCTTGGAGTCTGAGAAAAACACTGTAAGTTTGTACAGCAAATAAGGCCACCATGGATAAAATAGAAGTTAGAGGTGCACGCACGCACAACCTCAAAGACATCTCTCTGACAATACCGCGCGACAAGCTCATTGTGATCACCGGTCTGTCGGGGTCGGGGAAATCATCGCTGGCATTCGATACCTTATATGCCGAAGGACAGCGCCGCTATGTCGAATCGCTCTCGGCGTATGCCAGACAATTCCTGTCACTGATGGAAAAGCCTGACGTTGATCACATTGAAGGGCTCTCGCCGGCGATTTCTATTGAGCAAAAGTCGACTTCTCACAATCCGCGCTCAACGGTC
The DNA here is from genome assembly GCF_004212645.1 of Pseudoalteromonas rubra. Classification (GTDB taxonomy): domain Bacteria; phylum Pseudomonadota; class Gammaproteobacteria; order Enterobacterales; family Alteromonadaceae; genus Pseudoalteromonas; species Pseudoalteromonas rubra_G. The sequence goes on from NZ_PPUZ01000003.1 coordinate 81,217, forward strand.
GGGACCATTACCGAGATTTATGATTATCTGCGCTTACTGTTTGCCCGTGTTGGTGAGCCGCGCTGCCCTACGCATGATCTGCCTCTCAAAGCACAAACCATCAGTCAGATGGTGGATACGGTACTGGCCCATCCCGAAGGCAGTAAGCTGATGCTGCTGGCTCCGGTGGTGAAAAACCGCAAAGGGGAGCACGTTAAGCTTCTGGAACAGCTCGCCAGCCAGGGGTTTATTCGCGCTCGTATTGATGGTGAGGTATGCGATTTATCCGATCCGCCCACGCTGGAATTACACAAAAAGCACACGATTGAAGTGGTCGTTGATCGGTTTAAAGTGAAAGAAGGTTTGGAGCAAAGACTGGCCGAGTCTTTTGAAACCGCGCTGGAACTGGCCGATGGTATCGCTGTGGTGGCCGCCATGGACGACAGTTTAGACGAAGAACTGGTGTTCTCTGCCAACTTTGCCTGCCCAACCTGTGGCTATGCCATGACTGAACTGGAACCTCGGCTGTTCTCTTTCAACAACCCCGCCGGCGCCTGTCAGAGTTGTGACGGTCTGGGCGTACGGCAGTTCTTTGACCCCAGCCGGGTGGTGCAAAATCCGGAGCTGAGTCTGTCCGGTGGCGCTATTAAGGGCTGGGACAAACGGAGTTTTTATTATTATCAGATGCTCAGCTCGGTGGCCGAGCATTATGACTTTGATTTAGAAGTACCGTTTAAAGACCTGCCAGGCGATGCGCAAAAGGTGGTCCTGGAAGGCTCGGGGCGCACCAAAATAGCCTTCAATTATCGCAATGATCGCGGCGATCTGATCACCCGTAATCATGAATTCGAAGGCGTACTGAACAACATGAACCGCCGCTATCGTGAAACCGAGTCGGCCTCAGTCCGCGAAGAGCTGGCTAAGTACCAGACCAGCCAGGCCTGTCCAAAATGTGCAGGTTCGAGGCTCAGAGAAGAAGCCCGCCATGTATTCATTGGTGCCACTAATTTGCCTGCCGTCACTACTATGAGTATCGGCGAAGCCTGTGACTTTTTCGGTGCGCTAACGCTTAGTGGTCAAAAGGCCAAGATCGCAGAAAAAGTACTGAAAGAGATCCGCGATCGTCTGTCCTTTTTGATCAATGTTGGCCTAAATTATCTGTCGCTGGAACGCAGTGCCGATACCCTTTCCGGTGGTGAAGCGCAACGGATCCGACTAGCCAGCCAGATTGGTGCCGGCCTGGTTGGGGTGATGTATGTGCTGGACGAGCCTTCCATTGGTCTGCATCAAAGAGACAATGATCGCCTGCTCAGCACCTTAACGCATCTGCGCGATCTCGGTAATACCGTGATTGTGGTTGAACATGATGAAGATGCCATCCGCGCCGCGGACCACATTATTGATATTGGCCCGGGTGCCGGCGTGCATGGTGGTTATGTGGTCGCTGAAGGCAGCCGCGAAGATATTATGGCTAACTCGGAGTCACTGACCGGTCAGTACCTCAGTGGCAAACAAGCCATTGCCATCCCAGCACAACGCCATCAGCCGGGTGAACACTGGCTGGCTTTACATGGCGCAAGCGGAAACAACCTTAAAAATGTCAACCTGAAGATCCCGTTTGGCCTGATGACCTGTGTCACCGGCGTGTCTGGCTCTGGTAAGTCAACCCTGATCAACGACACCCTGTTCAAGCTGGCACACCGAGAGCTGAACGGGGCAACCGTTGCTGAGCCTTCCCCTTATCAATCCATTGAAGGCCTGGAGCACTTCGACAAAGTGATCGACATAGATCAAAGCCCGATCGGTCGCACGCCGCGCTCAAATCCGGCTACCTATACCGGGATCTTTACGGCGATCCGGGAATTGTTCGCTGGTACTCAGGAAGCCCGTTCGCGGGGTTATAAAGTTGGTCGCTTTAGTTTCAATGTCAAAGGCGGTCGCTGTGAAGCCTGTCAGGGCGACGGAGTGATCAAGGTCGAAATGCACTTCCTGCCTGATGTCTATGTGCCCTGTGATGTGTGTACCGGTAAGCGCTATAACCGGGAAACCTTAGAAGTCCTGTACAAAGGCAAAAACATCCACGAAGTATTGGAAATGACCGTAGAAGATGCCCGCGAGTTCTTTGATAAGATCCCGGCCATTAAACGCAAACTCCAAACCCTGATGGACGTGGGCCTGTCGTACATTCGACTGGGCCAGGCAGCGACAACCTTGTCAGGGGGTGAGGCGCAACGGGTCAAACTTGCCCGCGAGCTATCCAAACGAGACACAGGAAAAACCCTGTACATTCTGGATGAGCCCACCACAGGTCTGCACTTCCATGATATTCAGCAGCTTCTTGTAGTGCTGCACCGCTTGCGTGACCATGGCAATACGGTGGTGGTCATAGAGCATAACCTGGATGTCATCAAAACCGCTGACTGGATAGTCGATCTGGGTCCGGAAGGCGGCGCTGGCGGAGGCCAGATCCTGATAGCAGGCACGCCGGAAGAGGTTGCTGACTGTGCAGCGTCTCACACTGGCCGATACCTCAAGCCTATGCTATAACGGAGCAAGCAAAAAGGGGGAGCCACTCCCCCCACTCTGTAAAAAGTCAGGGAACGGAATAATAATAATGAAACTGACAATACCCGGGGCGATGCAAAGCGCATTAGCTCCCCTCGTCGTGGTGCAAAAAAAATGGCTGGCATTTTGGCAGGTACTCAATGTCGCACAGCGCTGTTATTGCTCGGCGACCATACTCTGCGTGCTTGGCATTTTTAATGAGGCACCTGAAGACAGTCCGCTCTATCTGGGCGCATCGCTGCTGGCACTGATAGCCATGACCCGGGAATTCTGGCCCAGGTTTATTCATCTCTGGGAAAGCCTACCCGGCAAGGCCGTGATCCTATTGTTTTATGCATTTATTGCCAACTATGCGCTGGCCCAGGCGGCTGGCATGGTCAATGACATCACCGGGGTTAATGCCGATCACCTGCCCTATTCCCATAACTTTAGCATGTTGCTGTCCGTGCCGACCTGGTTTGTCACTACCAGCATTTTGTTACTGATAGTGCTGCAGCTCATCCAGCCTGTTTATTTGTTTGTACTGATGCTGTTAAGGCCCTTTGGCTTGCACAAATGGTGGCACAGCCCGGATTACCAGTACCCTGTCACCACGGGCTTGGTGCGCTTTTTCTTCGGCTTGTTTTTGCTCTATCAAATGGCGGTGTTTATATCCTCAACCGGTATGTCACGAGGCGTGAATAGCTTTTTACAGCATATCTTCGAAGGCTTCACCGGTCAGTCAATTAAGGTCAATGTTGCGGTACCAGAAGAATCTCAGAATGTCATCGCGCGCGCGAATGTTGACGCCATTGCAGGTTCAGGGCTTGATGATGTGACACAAGCAAAACTGGCAGAAAAACAAGCTGAGCTTGATGAAATTAAGGTGCAGCTATCCACATTTGAAAAAAATGCCGACAACTACGAGCGACACCTGCAAAACGTACTCACTTATTTCATCTATGAGTATGAATCGGACAGTCGCTCGCGTTGTGAAATAACGCCGGGTACCCGGATCATCGAGTTAAATGACTACGAACTGTTAGAGATCACTAAGATTGATGGCGAGCCGACCCGCTACGAGTTTGTTGTTAAACCCTGTATTTCGGCGGCTATTGGACATCAGTTTCGTACCAAGTAAAGCGCCAACGTTATAATGCATACTGTGCGAGTGCCGCTTTTTCCTCGTCACTCAGTGGCTGTGCGGCTTTACCCGCAAAGTCATATCGCACCATCACAGTACGGCCTTCAGCGCAGCATTCACCGTGCTGCCAGGCCTGCTGTAAGATCACAAAGGAGCTGTTACCAATTTTTTCAATGGCGGTTTTCACTTCAACCGCTTGCCCATAAAACAGCTCACCTTTAAAGGTCACCTCCACTTTGGCCACAATCAGCTTCCATTGATGTGGATTAAGATCCGGTGTAAAAATTTTGAAAATAGGCGTGCGCGCCGCTTCAAACCACACTGGGAGTGCGGTATTGTTGATGTGTCCGAGGACATCCGTTTCACTGAAACGCGGCATAAGAGTTTCTGACAACATAATAATTCTAACCAATTTTGGATATCAACATGACTGATTTTATTCGCATTTATGAAAATGCACTGAGTCCTGAGTTTTGCCAGCAGTTTATTCAGACCTTTGATAACAGCCCTCACCTGGCTCAGGGGACCACCTCAGGTGGTATCGACCTCAGTAAGAAAGTCAGTCAGGATTTGTATTTAAATCAATACCCGGATTATGCGCAGCAATTAACACACATTCAACAAACCACGTCAAAATACCTGTTCGATTATATTGAAGAGCACTTTTTTATGATGATTGGGGCCTTCGGACTGAGTGTCTATCACCCCAAAACCGGTAAGCCCGTTAACTTAACCGTTGATAACTTTGAAGAAGTGGGTAAACCTCAGTTACCGATTTTAACTCAGCAATTGTTCCGTTTAGGCTCTATTCAGGCGCAGCGCTATCCAACCAATGAAGGCGGATACCCGTACTGGCACAGTGAAGTTTACCCGCAATTGCAGCACAACGAAGCACTGCACCGGGTACTGTTGTTTATGTTTTATCTCAACGATGTCGAGGAAGGCGGGGAAACTGAGTTTCATTATCAGGATAAACGTATCAAGCCAAAACAAGGCTCTATGGTTATTGCACCGGCCTACTTTACACACACGCATCGGGGCAACATGCCTCGCTCTAATGACAAGTATATCCTCACATCCTGGGTGTTATTCAATCGGGCAGAGCAATTGTATGGTGCCCCGCCTCAGCAAGCCACCAGCTAACGACGACGGCGAATAAAATCTTGCCAGTCGAGCAACAGGGCTTCGAAATCCTCGAAGCCGCAACCTGCGCTCAGGCCATGCTCTTCCAGGGCAAGCGCATCATCGCTGTAAGCCGACAGCGCATCCGCTTGCTCATGGTATAAGTCGTGGGCTTCAAACAGGGCTTCCTGGTGTGACACAATCAGGCGCACCTCGCGTCCTTCCAGACAAAACTCATCCCGGGTTGCTTTGATCTCCTTCAGCCGTGCCAGTAATCCCGGCAATGCCGCATGCTCAAGTTCATCGTTCAACCAACGCCCCACCAGCTCATGTTCAGCTGACATTTTGACGCGAAATCCGCTGATAGGATCGCGAATAAACTGATACTCCATAGTCACTTCAAGCTCATTTAATACAACCCTGTAAGTATACCTGAACCACACGCCGCTGCATTGTTAAGTAGAGATAAACCCGTATAATAGTCCAGTGCATTGCCAGAGCCCCCGTCTTAACCAACGAGTAAGCCGTGACTTTCATTGATATTCTGTTTCCACTGATTTTCGTCGTCACCTGTGGCTTTGTGGCTGCGCGGATCCGTTTTATCTCTGGCGCACAGCTGGACGGGATCCGGATCTACATTTTTAATCTCGCCATTCCCGTACTGCTTTTTTTAAGTATGTTTCGTGCCGATCTGTCGCAAGTAGCATCAGCCTCTCTGCTGCTGGCCTTTTATCTGCCGGTAGTGGTGCTGTACCTGCTGGTACTCGTCTTACTGCGGGCTCGCTTTAATCTCACCATGAGCGATGCGGCGCTGAGCGCACTGAATAGCACTTACTCAAATACCGTGGTGGTGGGTCTGCCAGTCATTCTGGCCGCGCTCGGCGAGCAAGCTGCGGCCATGGTGTTTATGATCATTCCGCTACACAGTGCCGTGTTGTTTTCACTGACCTTTATACTAGCCCGAAGAGCAAATGGCGGAGTTGAATGGCTCAAACCACTGTTTCTGAACCCGGTTGTACTCAGCATCAGCCTCGGACTCATTGCCAATCTGATGTCTCTGAGCCTGCCGGCACTATTGTTATCGGGTATGGAGTGGTTTGCCCAGCCCGCGATTGCGGGGGCGCTGTTTGTATTGGGTGCCAGTCTGGTTCAGTACGGATTTCGGCCGGTGTGGTATCCGGCACTGATGCTCAGCATCGTCAAACTACTGATCCTGCCTTTATGTGTTTACCTGACAGCAACCCTGCTCGCGCTTGAGCCGCTGCAACGCCAGGTCGTCACCCTGATGAGTGCAGCGCCATTGGGGGTTAATGCTTATCTGGTCGCACGCCAGCTAGGCGTGCAACAGGCTATCAGCGCGGGCAGCGTAGTATTATCCACACTGCTGAGTGTCGTCTCGCTGAGCCTGTGGCTGGCTATTCTATCAATCTGATGAGCGATATTTGGCCGCATCAATGATAGACCACAAGTGCACGAGCGCCGCCAGCACCCCAGGCACTACCAACCACCAAAGTGCATATCCGCCAACACAGATGACCGCAAAGATAAGTGCGGCAAGTAAACGTCCCTGCACTAATTGGCCTAAGCCCGGAAAAAAGACATTACATATCGCGGCAATTACATTGCCCCCTGAACCCTGTCCTGCCATAAAGACCTCTCTTAGTTAATTTGCTACTGCGCATATAGCTAGTGACGCGCAGTCAATTCAATCGTATGATTTATCTGTTACATGTTTTGTGCCAAAATTATAAACACTTAAAAATCAATAAAATATAAAAAACACGCGGCTCTCTCAGCGGTTAACATAGCTTAATTGACTAACTTTTAGTGAATTAAGTCACTAAGCAGGAAGCTGATTGTCGCGCGCATTCAATGGGAACTTGTCATGCTAAACCGTATCACACAGCCACTCAGTCGACTGGTCGAGCGCTATTTACCCGACCCTTATGTGTTTGTCTGTCTGCTGACCCTGCTGGTACTCGCGCTCGCCAGCGTATTTACACCGACCTCACCACTCGAGGCTATCACCATTTGGGGACACGGGTTCTGGAACCTGCTGCAATTTGCCATGCAGATGCTATTAATCTTAGTCTGTGGCTATATGTTAGCCAGTACACGCCCCTGTATTATGGCGCTGAATAAACTGGCAACCCTGGCGCGCACTCCCGCTCAGGCGATCATACTGGTCACCCTGGTTGCAATGCTGGCCAGCTGGTTGAACTGGGGATTTGGCCTGGTGGTGGGCGCTTTATTTGCCAAAGCCCTCGCTCGCCAGATTGCGGTGGATTACCGCCTCCTGGTTGCCAGTGCGTATTCGGGTTTTATTGTCTGGCATGGTGGCTTGGCCGGGTCAGTCCCCCTGACTATAGCCACCGCGGGACATTTTGCTGAAGCTCAGATAGGCGTTCTGAGCACCAGTCAGACCTTGTTTGCCCCTTTTAACCTGCTTATTTTGGGCGCGCTGCTGGTGATCATGCCGCTGCTCAACCGCTTTATGCTGCCACCTACCGAGTCGCAGGTCGTGGTTGATCCGGCCAAACTGGCGCACGCTGAGCCGCACTGTCGTCCTGCGGTACTAACCCCGGCAGAACGACTTGAGCACAGTGCTTTGCTTGGTATCGCCGTGGGCCTGCTCGGATGTGGCTATCTGCTTTATTATTTTGTGGCAGCCAACGGTACACTTAATCTCAATAGCGTCATCGCGCTGTTTCTGTTTTTGGCTATTCTGTTACACCGCACGCCTGCCAACGTCTTGCATAGCCTCCAGGAGGCGATCAAAGGAGGGGCTGGTATTGCTATCCAGTTTCCCTTTTATGCTGGGATCATGGCCGTGATGGTCAAAACCGGACTGGCGCAGCAGATCTCCAGCGGCTTTGTTGAGATAAGTAGCAGCACCACCTTGCCATTATGGAGCTTTCTCAGCGCCGGTCTGGTCAATATTTTTGTCCCCTCTGGCGGCGGGCAATGGGCTGTGCAAGCACCGATTGTGATCCCGGCGGCCCAAGAGCTGGGCGCCGACATTGCGCGTGTTGCGATGGCTGTGGCCTGGGGAGACGCCTGGACCAATCTTATTCAACCCTTCTGGGCACTGCCAGTGCTGGCGATTGCTGGTTTAAAAGCGAAAGACATCATGGGGTTTTGCCTGCTTCAGTTGCTCGTCAGCGGCGTTGTGATTGCACTTTTGCTGACTCTGGCTTAGACCTTAAACGTGCCGGTCAGTGTGCTGACCGGCCGAAGGCTAGTTTGATAACACCTTGATGGGTAAGCTCAGCAATACGCTATCAGCGTCTGCGAAATGCCACATAACGGCAATTAAACCCGCGCAAACACCAACATAAAGTGCCGTTGAGACAATCTGTCCATAGCGGTCCAGCGGGATCAGGTGCGCCTGATGACGGCCACGCCACTCCAGTAAAATATCTATCGTGCCTATTACCAGGAAAAACACCAGTAACATCAGACCAAAGGTATAACTGATCAGCACACCCAGCAGGATCCCCGCCAGACAAATCAGCAAGCCAACCCAGGAGCGCATGGAAAAGCTGATGCTCTTAAGTACATGACCCCCATCCAGAGGTAAAATCGGCAGCATATTAAACAGGTTGAGCAAGGCGCTTAGCACTGCCACGCCTGCGAATATCTCCAGTCCGGTGGCATAATACAAGACCACCGCCGCCACAGAGGCCAGCAAGCCAAAAGCCGGTCCCATCAGGGAAATAATGACATTCTGCCAGCGCGTTGTGAGTTTGTCTTCACTCACTGCTAAGCCACCAACAAATGGAATAAGATAAATCCCTTTGGTTTTTAATCCGAAGTAGCGCATTGCCCGGATATGGCCATATTCATGGATCACCAGACATGCCAGCAGCATGACGGCAAACTGCCAGGAAAACAGCCAGGCATACCCGGCCAGTGACGCGCCAGCCAGTGCCGCTTTAACCACATTGGCACTTTTCAGTAACTTAAAGCCCAAAGCGGCAAGCCCAAACCAGCTGCCCTTGTTATCATTGTGCGCAGCCGGCACTTCGAGCCATTGCCAGGGTTCTTCGTTTACGGCGAGGGCTAATAGCCCTTCGGGAAGCCGACTGGGGTCCAGCCGGAGCTGTTGCCCGGCGACCGTCACTGCAACCTGTTGTGCCTCTATGGGCTCATGTGCCAGCCGCTGCTGGTCCTGATAAACCTGAAGGATCTCCTGGCGGTTCACTAACACAGACACCTGATGGCCTGCTAAAGGAAATTCAATGCGGGTCATACTGACTCGTCGTTAACTATACAGTGTGCCCATTATACGCACTTTTTCTCAGCAAGTACCTAGCCTGCAATTCGTGTCTAAGGTGATTATTTTGCCCTGCCACCTCACTGTCATGTGCGTTCTACATTCCATGTACTAAACTTGAAAATAGGTTCCATACTAAGGATAGCGTTATGCAGCATCAGGCTAAACACATTCTCGTGGTTGACGACTCCCAAGCCATTCTGGTGGTGATGAAGGCCATACTGGCAGAGCTGGAAGTTGACTACGTTACCACCGTTGCCAGTGCGCCTCAGGCACTGGAGCTGGTAAGGCAAACCCCTTTGCAATATGATGCGGTTTTTACCGATCTCAATATGCCAGACATGGATGGCATGGAGCTGATCCGCAAGCTGGGAGAGCTGCGTTACCCCGGCGGGATCATTATTATTTCCGAGATGGAAGCCAGAGTCATGGACCTGGCCGCTAACCTTGCAAGGCAACATAACACCCATTTAATCGGCAACATCGCCAAGCCGGTGCAACTGAATGATGTCGACCGACTGCTGAAAAAACTTGACAGCTTTATTGGTAACGACGACACAGAAGAGCCCTGTGTCACGGAAGATCAATTGCTGTATGCCATCAGTAACAGTGAGATCACCCCTTTCTATCAGCCCAAGGTGCATCGCGGCAGTAAAAAGATCAAAAGTGTTGAGGTGCTTGCCCGAATCGTTTCTCATCAGCATGGCGAAACCCTGTTACCACATCGATTTATCGGGGTGGCCCAGGATCTGGACTTGATCAACCTGGTGACCTTCCAGCTGTTTGAGAAAGCCACAAAAGAGTTTCAAAAACTCAGGGCTGAGCTTAACTACCCGTTTAAACTCGCGTTTAACCTGTCGCCTGTGCAACTCAATGACAGCGGCTGTCCCGACAAGCTTGCACTGATCCTCGAACTCAACCGCCTGGAGCCCAAAGAAGTGATCATAGAGATCACCGAAAACCAGCCGATTGTCAGCAGCTTGCAACTGGAAACCATCAACAGGCTAAGATTACGGGGGTTCGATTTATCGCTGGATGACTTTGGTACCGGCTTTACTAACCTACAGCAACTGAAAAACCTGCCCTTTACCGAGATCAAACTGGATCGCTCCCTGATCACTTATATAGAGTCTGATCGCTTTTCTCAGGTGCTGGTCGATAGCCTGATTGATATTGCGCAAAACCAGCAAATGGATATTGTCGCCGAAGGCATTGAGCGCATCGAAGAATTACAATATCTGGAGAAATACAAGTACAGCTTGCTGATGCAGGGTTACCTGATCAGCCGGCCCAAAGCCCTGCCCGAGTTTATTCGCTGGATCCATTCATGGCAGAGAATGATCAATTCAAACCCATAAGGGGCTCCGGCGTTAGTCTCACGCTTAAGTGAGAAGCACAAAGTCTATGTTATAGTATACGTCTAATTTACCCACAATAGGCGCAAACTATGAAGTTAAGATCGGCTGCTTTGCTGCTGTTGTCTGCCCTGAGCACCTCACTCAGTGCCGCTCCAATAGACAAGCAAGATATCCAGTTTATTGGCCCACTGGGCCAGGCCAGTACAATTAAACCCAATAATACGGCACATCAACAAACCATTATTGCCAATCTGATCCCAAGTTTATCCGGTTCAGAAAAAACCGTGTCTATGCTGGGTGTTGATGCCAAATGGCAACCCCTGTCGCAGCTAAACGCACTAACCATGGGCGGACTGCAGGCACTGAAAATGGAGTTCTCGGTCAGCCGTTTCGTGCAGGGTGAACTGGTACTGGATGGCATAGAAAAGGCGCATATTTTCGTCAATGGTGAACGCCATTCTGACAAAATGACCTCAACACTGAATTTACCTACGGGCGATCACCAGATCATCATTGTTGCTGAGCAAGTAGCCGACTGGAAAAAAGTCTCAGTGGCGTTTAATGGTAAAACAGCTCATGACCACCTACTATTTACTGGCAAGTCTACCCGCGCTTTATCTGCCAAGCAGTTATTTGATGCGCCGGTGATCAGTGCGGTTTCTTACTCTCCTGATGCTGAACACTATGTCGTCACGCAAAAACACTACCAGCCAAACCGAGGTAATCAGGCGCTGACCAACACCACGCTTTACAATGAGGATGACAAGGTTATTTTCACCCTTGATGGTGTTAACGCCGGCTCGTTGGCCTGGCGCGAGGACGGGGCACAGCTGGTCTATAGTCAAGACGGCCAACTCAAAACACTGGATCTTGATAACCTTAAGTCTCGGGTTATCGCCGAAGATTTGGCAGGTGCAAGCGACTTTGCCTACTTTAATGATACCAGCCTGATATTCAGCTGGTCTAAATCCCCCTCAGCAGACAAGTCTTTGGTGAAACACTACCAGGGCCTTGAAGATCGCTGGTCATACGCACGGACCAACACACAAATCTACCTGCTGGATATCAAAACCGGCCTGATCCAGGCACTTACCGAAGGTAAGCAAAGCCACACACTCGAAGACCATGATGCCAAAAGCAACCGCATTCTGACCAGCCGCTCTGTGCAAGATTATGCCGCGCCGCCTCACATGCTTACAGAGCTGGTTGAGTTTAACCTGACACAGGGCTCACACACCGTCATTGGCCAGTATCGCACCTTCAACGAAGCAAAATATGGCGCTCAGGGCGTATATGTACTGGCAGGGCCAGAGTTTAACAATGGCCTTGGCAGAGCCGTTGACAAAGACCAGTTATCAAACAACTATGACGGTCAGTTATATTGGTTAGATAGCCAAGGCGCAAACGCTAAAGCACTGAGCAAGCAATTTAACCCTGCTATTGGCAGTATCGACGTGCTCAGTAACGGAGATGTGATTGCCAAAGTGAAAGAGGAAGACCGCCAGCCGCTGTATCTCTATGATGTGAGTAAAGATCGTTACACGCGTTTGAGCGCGGGTCTGGATGTGGTTGAGCACTTCAGCATTGCCGATAACCGTAAACCTAAACTGTTAGTGGCAGGCACCCAAGCCTCTGCACCACAGCAACTCAAGCAGGTCAATATCAGTAAAAACCGCGCTCGCACCGTGTGGGATTCAGCGCCGCTTGCTTATGCCAACAGTGAGATTGCGAAGCTCGAGGAGTTTAACTTTACCAATAATCAAGGCACTGAAATTAAGGGCCGCGTATATCTGCCTCACAACCTGGATAAATCTAAACAGTATCCGGCATTGATCTACTATTACGGTGGCACCTCACCGGTTTCAAGAGCATTCACGGGACGTTATCCGTTTAACTTGTGGGCCGCAAATGGCTATGTTGTTTATGTGTTGCAACCCACAGGTGCAACCGGATTTGGGCAAGATTTTTCAGCTCAGCATGTGAATGCCTGGGGCGAGCAAACAGCCGATGACATCATCAAAGGGACCAAAGCATTTCTGACTGAATACCCATTTGTTGACAAAGATCGCCTTGGTAACCTGGGGGCATCCTATGGGGGCTTTATGACCATGCTACTGACGACTAAAACAGACCTGTTCAGTGCGTCTATTTCTCACGCTGGTATCTCTAATATCACCTCATACTGGGGACAGGGGTGGTGGGGCTACCTATATTCAGGTGAAGCCTCAAAGCACAGCTTCCCCTGGAATAATCCTAAGCTCTATTCGCAACATAGCCCGGTATTCCATGCCGATAAGGTCACCACCCCACTGCTACTGTTGCATGGCGATGCCGATGTCAATGTCCCGGTTGGGGAAAGCCATACCATGTATACGGCGCTGAAATTGCTGGGTAAGGACGTTGAACTGATTGAAATCAAGGGTGCAGATCATCAAATATTTGCCCGTGATCGACGCTTCCAGTGGTGGGATACTATGCTCGCTTACTTTGATAAGCACTTAAAAGATCAACCACAGTGGTGGCAACACCTGTACGGCAAATAAGATCGCAGGCAGCACTTAGGTGCTGCCTTTTTTTTAAAAGGCCATTCAACTGTATGATATTTCAAAATAACCAGATTTTTATTCATTCAACAGTCTCATACTAAAGTTTTATTTGCATTGTTTTTTATTTGAAAATAATCAACTTACCCTTCTCAGCCCAGTTTTCTCAGTGCTAATATATAAGTGATTTATTGATAAAGTTACGGTGCTATGAACATTAACGTGCTTCTGGTGGAAGATGACGACTTACTGGCAAAAAGGATCGCAAACCATTTTGCTGATACTGAATTTCAGCTCACGCTGGATAACACCGGTGCACAAGCATTGCAGCTCGTTCATAATAAGATGAATGAGGGTACTCCCTTCGATATGGCTATCGTGGATGTTGTGTTACCCGCAACAGATGGTCTCAATCTGGCCAAAGAACTCAATACACTCACCGATATTGGTGTGATCATGCTCTCCAGCCGAGATACCCAAGCAGATCGGATTGCAGGCCTGGCGCAAGGTGCCGACGACTATGTCTGTAAACCCGTAGACTTGCTTGAACTGGAATTACGTATGCGGGCCCTGTATAAGCGCATAGCCGGTACTAAGGGCGAAGATGAATCCGAAGAGTTTATCGAATATGCAGACTTTAAACTGCATCCGGACAACCGCACACTCATAAACCCGCATGGCGACGAAGCCAGGCTCACAGAAGCCGAACACAAAGTACTTATCTGCCTGATTGCGAACGCAGGTAAAGCGACCTCTCGGGCGAAAATTTCGGAAGAGATCGGCCAACCAGACTGGAGTCCCAGTGACAGGACCGTTGACGTGTTGATAGGCAGACTGCGTAAAAAGCTTGGGGACGAAAAAGAGCAAAAACGCATCGTTACTGTCCGCGGCAAAGGCTACATGCTATCGACCTGACCAGGCATTATACCAATTTCACTTAATATCTATCCAATTTGAAAAAGCACATTGGTATTAGCTATAAGTCAGCTGACCCAATAGGCGCTCAAATGCCCGATAGCTCAACGCTTCTTTCAGATCTGGCACCGTGATATCCTGGCGATGAGCCAAATCAGCAATTGTTCTGGCGACTTTAATAATTCGATGATAAGAACGCGGCGACAGGTTGAGTTTCTCCGTTGCTCTGGCAAGCAATTGCGCGACTTGTGGCGTAAGCACACAATAGGTCTCTATTTCTCGGGTGGTTAACCTGGCATTCGCCTTACCTTGACGTGTTAAAGCAACCTCAAAAGCAGCTTCAACGCGGCTGCGGATCTCTTCACTGGTCACTTGCTGTCTGGAGGATTGTAATTCTTGCGTACTTAACCTCGGTAATTCGATTTGTAGATCAATCCTGTCGACAAAAGGCCCTGATATTTTACTTAAATATCTCAGTACCTGATCGGGCGAGGCCCGTTTATCTGTATGACAGCCAGTGGGACTCGGGTTCAGTGCAGCAATAAGCTGAAAGCAAGCAGGAAAATCAACCTGCTGCGCGGCGCGAGAAATAGTCACCAGGCCCGTCTCCATCGGTTCTCTCAGTGAGTCTAAAACCTTGCGTTCGTATTCGGGTAATTCATCTAAAAACAGCACGCCGTTATGTGCAAGGGAAATCTCACCAGGCCTAGGATTGGATGAGCCCCCCACCAATGCAACGGCTGAGCAGGTATGATGAGGCGCCCTAAATGGCCTGCTACGCCAGGTATCGAGACCCAGCTGCTTACCCGTCAACGAGTACACAGCAGCAGTCTGCAGCGCCTGCTCCATGCTCATCTTAGGCATAATCCCCGGCATTCGCTGCGCCAGCATGGACTTGCCTGTACCGGGAGGGCCCAGAAACAAAATATTATGACCACCGGCCGCCGCAATTTCGAGTGCCCGCTTAGCCATTGGCTGACCTTTTACATCACTCATATCCATGAACGGGGTGTTGGATATATCTGGCGGCTTAACGCTAACGCAATCAATCAAAGGTAATGATGCCTGCCCACTCAAGTCTAACCACAAGGCATGCAGCGTATTTGCTGCAATGCATTGCTGGTACTCAACCAGCTGGGCCATACCTGCGTTTTGTTCGGGAATATAGCATTTATGCTGCTCATTTTTAGCGGCCATGACCACCGGAATAATCGCAGTCACTCCCCTGATCTCGCCATTGAGCGCAAGTTCGCCATAAAATTCACACCCTTGTGTTGCCTGCTCATTAAGCTGACCCGACGCCACCAAAATACCAACGGCAATTGCCAGGTCATAACGCCCACCCTGCTTTGGCAGATCTGCCGGGGCAAGGTTCACCGTGATGCGTTGCTCGGGAAATACAAAACGGGAATTGTGCAGCGCGGAGCGCACTCGTTCCTTAGATTCTTTCACTGATGTTTCAGGCAAGCCCACGATGTTGAAGCTTGGTAGCCCATTGCTCAGGTGCACTTCTACCGTTACGACGGGAGATTTAATGCCAACCTGGGCACGTGTGAGTATTCTTGCTAATGACATTCCTTGCCCTTTGGTTAGTCTTTATAATTAAAAACATGCAATACAATATGCCAGCGCATAGCCGCCAGTCGGGCAAGCAAAGTAGTGGCCATTGCCAGCAACATGACGACTTCCGTTGCTAAATTAAAGTCGATTAACTGAGTATAAACGATCCCACCCAAAATACAGGTAATGGCGTACAGTTCTCCCTTGAGCAAGAGCGGTATTTCTCTCGCCAGTACGTCTCTGATCACGCCACCAAAACAGCCCGTCAAAACGCCCATGATCACAGCCGTCGTGTCGGGCATACCAATATTCAAGGCTTTCTGAACCCCCATTACGGCAAAGAACGCCAGCCCGAATGCGTCCGCTATTTGCAGGTATTGAGTAGGGATCTGCTTTTGTCTGTTGAGTGTCCAGATACTGACCGCAACGGCAGAGAAAATGGCAATGAAGTAACTTGAATCATGTAGCCAGAAAACGGGCACATCTAGGATCACATCTCGTATGGTCCCTCCTCCGATACCTGTAACTGTTGCGAGCACCACGACACCAAAGCCATCCATATGCTTACTATACGCAATCAAAGTGCCCGATATAGCAAATACCATGACACCCAATAAATCAAACCAGTGATAAAGTTCAGACATTGTTTTAGCGTTATTTCATTAGATGTTTGGATACTAGCTCAGTTTCGGCTAATAAAATAGTAGTGCAAAGTACAATGACAGCGAGCAACGCGAGTACATTTACTTTGCCCAAGGGTGAATTGCGACCGAAGCACCGCTTCGCAGCGCAATGAACGCAGGGTGACGAGAAACCGAAGCAACGCTTCGCAGTTCGAGGAAGTGAGCGCATGGATGCGCGAAGGGGAGATACTACATGGAAGTACTTTA
>NZ_PPUZ01000030.1:0-44495 GCF_004212645.1 Pseudoalteromonas rubra
CATATTTGCTCCGTCAAATTGACCAAGTATTAAGTAAAATTGGTATATTATGTTATTAGAACGACCTGGTCTTCACAAAGCCTTATTTCTGTTTGCCTTCTTATTTACGCTTTCGCCTTTTGCCAGCGCGTCTTTGGCACTATTTATCGGTCTTGGGTTTGCGCTTGTATTAGGAAACCCTGTTGCTGATCTGTCTAATACCGCATCAAAATGGTTACTTAAAGTGGCCGTGATAGGCTTGGGATTTAACGTGAATATCGAAGATGTCCTGGCTGTTGGCAGTAGCTCTGTGGTGTTAACCATAGTTAGTATCACGGCCACAATTGGACTGGGTGAAATTCTCAGCCAGGTGTTTCGTCTCAACCGCAATACCGGCACGCTCATCTCATTCGGCACCGCAATTTGCGGGGGCAGTGCGATAGCGGCAATGGCGCCTGTGATCAAAGCAAAACAGGATGAAATCGCGATTTCGCTGAGCGTCGTGTTTGCCTTAAATGCGCTTGGCCTGCTTATCTTTCCCTGGCTGGGTCATTACTTTTCACTCACTGAAAGTCAGTTTGCGATTTGGAGTGCCCTTGCGATTCACGATACCAGTAGTGTTGTTGCAGCAGCTGCGGTATACGGCCCAACCGCGTTGGCAATGGCAACCACCATTAAACTCACCCGAGCGATGTGGATAGTGCCTTATGCTGCTATGGCGGGAGTGCTCTCACGCTCTAGTGAAAGAGCCAGTATTCCTTTGTTCATAGTCGGTTTTATTGCGGCTGCGATGATCAATACCTGGTTGCCTGAGTACCAAGGCGTCTGGTCTGTATTTTATAGTGGCGCTAAGTCGGTGCTGGTTGCCAGCTTGTTTCTGATCGGCAGCGGTGTATCTATGGCCATGTTGCGTCAAAGTGGCTGGCGACCATTTGCAATGGCAACTGTGCTCTGGTTTATCGTTAGTGGTGTAATGCTGTTACTCATTTTGGACGGCCTGATAGCGCTGTAATCTCAATGGTTCAGTGAGTTACCTGCATGCAGATCAGCGCATTACAGAAAAAATAAAAAAAATGAATTTTTTTGGAACTTATTCTGATGACCACAGGTCTACTTTTATGAGGCGTGGATAGGCCTCATTTCATACTCGTTGTCCATCAACGACTATGTGAGCGCAGAGAGTATTTGGCCAGTATCTTTACTGGCCTTTTTTTTGCAATAATCGCTCAAACTGGTCGTTTGTCTAAAATTGTTCGAATTATCTGTATTCATTTGCTTAAATTAGCGTTCAATAGCAAATTTAGATAATTCATAAAATGAAACAATCTCTTACTTCTCTTGCCGTGGCATCAGCATTATTTCTGGCTGGTTGTCAGGTCACTCAAACAAGTAATAATAAATCAACAGCATACGAAACAGTTCCCCCAGCCGTCATGGCCAGCTCTGAAGCGACAGGAACTGAAAACATCACGCTCGAGCAGGCAATGGCCCATCCCGACTGGCTTGGCAGAAAGCCGGAGGGCGCTTTTTGGAGCGCAGATAGTCAATCTGTGCTGTTTAAGCAAAAACAAGTGGGAAGTAAACTACGAGACACGTTCAGCTATGGTGAGCAAGGGCTGCAACCAGTCGCGTTATCAGACAAGCACCAGATTGGTGCAGATGATGCGGTATATTCGCGCGATGGTAAGCAACAGGCCTACATCTTTTCGGGGAACGTATTTGTCAAAGATATTACCACCAACCAGGTCACCCAGCTGACACGTTCCAGCCAAAAAGCCGAGCAACTGCAGTTTTTGACCAACGGGCAGCTTGCCTACGTTGCAGACAACACCTTCTATGCCATTGATCTGGCATCAGGCCTGACTACTGAGCTGGCCAAGCTCATCACTGCAAATGCGCCACAAGGCGTCACTGAGCCACAGAATTATCTTGCGCAGGAGCAACACAAGCTCATCGGCTATGTTGCACTTCAGCATAAAAACGCCAAAGACGCGCAAAGCCGCAAAGAAGCACTGATAGCGCAAAATGACACGCTCGACGACAACCTGTTTTACCTGGGCAAAGACCAGCGTATCGTCGAAACCAGCTTATCGCCAGCGGGTGATAAACTCATTGTTGCCACCACCAAAGACGTGCCCAAGCGAAGCGCACAAGACATCATGCCTAATTACGTTACGCAAGATGGCAATATTGACCCCGTTAAAGCACGCAGCCGTGTGGCAGACAACAAACCCGTTGAGCACACGCTGATATTCATTGACCTGAATACCAAAGGGCAACACGCGCTGAGCTACCAAAGCTTACCTGGTTTTGATGACGATGTGCTGGCCGAGGTAAAAAGTGAAAATGCTCGCGCTCAGGGTAAAACGTATACCAGCAAAAATGCACCGCGTCACATTGCCCTGATCCTTGACTGGGCCTGGGATCAATCTGCTATCCAATGGAACGCACAAGGCTCTCAAGTCGCAGTGATGGTTGAAGCCTGGGACAATAAAGATCGCTGGATTGCAACTGTAGATTTTGAAAACAATACGCTGGTGTCGCAGCATCGCCTGCACGATAAGGCCTGGGTTAACTACACCCACAATGACTTTGGCTGGCTCAACCATGAAGATACGCTGTATTACCTGTCTGAAGAATCTGGCTACAGTCATTTATATACCAAGCCACTGAAAGGTAAGGCGACTCAGCTGACCTCAGGAAAATACGAAGTGTCAGAGCTGACGCTGGCCAAAGATGATAGCGCTATCTATTTTAAGGCGAATATAAAGCATCCGGGTGTCTATGAGATATACCGTGTGAATGTGCAATCAGGTGAACTGGAAACGCTGACCAACCTCAATGGGATGACGGACTATGTACTGAGTCCGGATGAAAGCAAACTCTTGTTGACGCACTCAAAAATAGCCATGCCACCGGAACTGTTTATTGCCGATGCACAACCGGGTAGTACAGCCAAACAGATCACTAATACCGTATCTGAGGCGTTCTTAAGCAAAAAACTCATCACTCCCAAAGTTGTCGCCGTGCCATCCAGCCATACCGACCAACCAATCTATGCCAAGGTTTACTATCCGGCCGATTACCAGAAAGGTGAGCAAGGTAATACACGTAAAGCGGTGATTTTCAATCATGGTGCGGGCTACTTGCAAAACTCACATATGGGATGGTCTGTGTATTTCCGCGAGTTTATGTTCCATTCTTTGCTCGCCAGCGAAGGCTACGTGGTCATGGATATGGACTATCGCGCTTCTAAAGGATATGGACGAGACTGGCGCACTGCTATTTACCGCCACATGGGTAAACCTGAAATTGAAGATTTGGCCGATGGCGTAAACTGGATGGTTGAAAACGTCAACGTCGACAGAGGTGCAGTGGGTACGTATGGCGGATCTTATGGTGGCTTTATGACCTTTATGGCGCTGTTTACTCAGCCTGAACTATTTCAGGCCGGTGCGGCACTGAGACCTGTCACTGACTGGGCGTATTATAACGACACCTACACCTCCAATATCCTGAACCGCCCGGCGGATGATCCCATTGCATATCGCCGCAGCTCACCCATTTACTTTGCCGAAGGCCTGAACAAACCTATGCTGATCAATGCCCCTATGATTGATGACAATGTGTTTTTCCAGGATGTAGTTCGACTGGTGCAAAGGCTGATAGAGCTGGAGAAAGAAAATTATGAAACGGCAATTTATCCGGTAGAGCCGCATGGCTTTGTGCAGCCTTCAAGCTGGCTGGACCAATACCGTCGTATTTATAAACTGTTCAAAGAAAACCTGTAATTTAAAGTTGGCGCAGCTCATAAGGGCTGCGCCTTTTAAGCATTATTTCTTTTGCCACAGCAAGGGCAGGGCCAGCACTACTCCGCCAATGGCTCCAATTAAATGTGATTCAATCGCAACGCGGGATGAAATTAACTGACCGACTTCATCGCTGGGGCCCGCATACTGCTCCCAGGCCAGTTTACCGAGGATGCCCAAAAAGAGCAGTACGCCGGTTCTTTCTCCCACTTTAATATCCTTAATTGCCCCCCAGACTATTACGCCATGAAGCAAGCCACTGAGACCAGTATAAATGCGGATATCCGGACAAAAAAGCCAGATGCCCAGACCTGTCCACAACCCAAGCAGCATCAGGTGAGCGGCATAAATTTTAGGCGAGCGGTATTCCGCATGTAACACCCAGATAAACACCACGCCGACCACATTTAGCAGCCAGTGCGTCCAGTTGGTATGAACATACTGGCTGGTCAGGATCCGCCAAAATTCGCCCTGGTCAATCAGCTCACGGTTGAAGGTGAGTAATGCCTGGACAGATGGCAGCATAAGTACCGCACAAAGAGTAATCAGAATTGCAGGTGGAAGAAGGTAGCGAGGTGCTAACGGCAGATCAAACATAATATTTCTTAGAATTTTTTTGCATATTGTGCCTGTTTACTTTTATGATGCCAATCATCTATCAGAAGAATTTCCAGACTCTATGAAATATCGCCTATCACTTGCCACACTGGCGCTCGGCGCCGCATTACCATTCACCTCCTCAGCATTAGACAACAACACCAGAGAAGTCAGAGAGC
The DNA here is from genome assembly GCF_004212645.1 of Pseudoalteromonas rubra. GTDB lineage: Bacteria > Pseudomonadota > Gammaproteobacteria > Enterobacterales > Alteromonadaceae > Pseudoalteromonas > Pseudoalteromonas rubra_G. The sequence continues at coordinate 4,565 of NZ_PPUZ01000030.1, forward strand.
CCGAAGCCGCGACCGGATTGCAGCTAAAAAAAGAGAAAACGGCTAAAAAGTACATGGTGGTTGCAGCCAATGCCCATGCCAGTAAAGCCGGGCAGTTGATGCTACAACAAGGCGGTAGTGCCATCGATGCTGCCATTGCCGCTCAGCTGGTGCTGACCCTGGTTGAGCCTCAATCGTCAGGCATTGGGGGCGGTGCGTTTATTCTGCATTATGATAAAGAAAATGAATACCTCACCACCTTTGATGGTCGTGAAACGGCACCGAAAGACGCAACCCCGTCATTATTTTTAGACAAAGAAGGCAAGCCGGTTCGCTGGATTGAGGCGGTAGTAGGGGGTCGCTCTGTTGGCACACCCGGGATACTTCATGCACTAAAACAGGCACATGATAAATATGGCAAGCTCAAGTGGCGTCATCTGTTTAAGCCTGCAATCGAGCTTGCCGAGAACGGCTTTAATGTGTCACCCCGCTTACATATGCTGTTAGAAAAGGAACTCAACCCGGGTTTGACCAAGCTATCCCCGGCCAAAGAGTACTTTTATCCTGATGGTAAACCACTCGAAACCGGCACGTTACTGCGTAACCCGGAGCTGGCCAAGCTCTACCGCGAAATCGCTGAGTTTGGCCTCAAGGGCTTTTATGAAGGTAAAAATGCCGATGATATAGTGCGTGCGGTGCAAAAAGCCGCCATCGCACCGGGTGTGTTGTCGTTGTCCGACCTCAAAAATTACCACAGCAAAGAGCGCGCCCCCATATGTACCAGCTATCACAGCTATCGTGTGTGTTCAATGGCTCCACCCAGCAGTGGCGGGATTGCCGTGCTGCAGATCTTAAAACTACTGGAAGGTAAAAAGCTCAGTCAGTATCAACCGAATGATCCGCAGGCGATTCATTTATTCACTCAGGCTTCGCGTCTGGCATTTGCCGATCGCAACTATTACATTGCCGATCCTGACTTTGTTGAAGTACCTACACAAGGTTTACTCAACCCGGCCTATCTGAAACAGCGGGCCAAACTCATCACAGACAAGGACAACAAAGAAGTGCCCATTGGCGATCCCAGCAAGGGCACTTTGGCATACGCCATGGATGACAGCTACGAATTACCCTCAACCACGCACCTTTCTATTGTTGATGCCGATGGCAACGCGGTTTCGATGACGTCCTCTATCGAGATGGCTTTTGGCTCAACCGTGATGGTGAACGGCTATCTGCTCAACAATCAGCTGACCGACTTTTCGCTGTCACCAAAAGTAGGGGACTTGTGGGTTGCCAACCGGGTTGAAGCAAACAAGCGGCCGCGCAGCTCGATGTCGCCGGTGATGGTCTTTAACAAAGATGGCTCACTCAAATTGGTAGTTGGCTCTCCGGGCGGCAGCCGGATCATTAATTATGTTGCACAAACCGTGATTGGCGTACTCGACTGGGGGTTATCACCCCAGCAGGCGATTGACTTGCCAAGGGTGACAAATCGCAACCAATACACCACGCTTGAAAAGGGCACCGACATCGCAAAATTAAAGCCAATTTTGGAAGCCAAAGGTCATACCGTCAGAGTGAGAGATCTCAACTCAGGTATTCACGCCATCGAGGTGAAAGATGATCTGTTAGTCGGTGGCGCCGATCCGCGCAGGGAAGGCGCTGCAATGGGTGAATCCAGCGAGTAACCTTGGCGCTCATTCACTAAATAACGTATAATGTACGGCTCTGTTTACGCATTGACCATGCCTCAGCAGAGCCGTTTTTTATTGGTCTGACATGCTTAAAATTCATTGAATTTTAATGCATTTGCGCAATAATAATCCCTTGTACTTAAATTAACGAGTCACAGCTTGTAAATATGACTAAACAATCCGATCCCAATTATCTCTACATTCCATACTCTGGCCCTACGCTTTTAGAAACGCCGCTATTAAATAAGGGCAGTGCATTTAGTCAGCGCGAGCGCGAGAACTTTAACCTGACAGGTCTCGTACCGCCACGCTTTGAAACCATTGAAGAGCAGGTCGAACGCTGCTATCAGCAGTTCTCTAGTTTCAACGACAACCTTAACAAGCATATTTATCTGCGTGCTATTCAGGACAACAATGAAACCTTGTATTACCGCCTGGTACGCGACCACCTTGAAGAAATGATGCCAATCATTTACACCCCAACGGTGGGTGATGCGTGTGAAAAGTTTTCAGATATCTATCGTAGTTCGCGCGGTTTGTTTATTTCGTATGAAGAGCGCCATCAAATCGACGACATTTTGCGCAACGCGACCAAAAATAAGGTCAAAGTTATCGTTGTGACCGACGGCGAGCGCATTTTAGGCCTGGGCGATCAGGGGATCGGCGGCATGGGTATTCCAATCGGTAAGCTCGCGCTGTACACCGTCTGCGGCGGGATCAGCCCGGCCTATACCTTACCTGTGATGCTTGATGTAGGTACAAATAACGAAAAACTACTCAACGACCCTATGTATATGGGCGCGCGTCATAAGCGTATTTCTCAGGAAGAGTATGACGAGTTCCTGGACTTATTCATCAAAGCGGTTAAACGCCGCTGGCCGAATGTGTTGCTACAGTTTGAAGATTTCGCGCAGCCAAACGCCATGCCATTACTGAGCCGCTACCGTGACGAGATCTGTTGCTTTAACGATGATATTCAGGGCACTGCCTCTGTGACTGTGGGCTCACTGTTAGCCGCTTGCCGTGTTAAAGGCACTAAGCTGTCTGAACAAAAAGTGGTCTTTGTCGGTGCTGGCTCTGCCGGATGTGGTATTGCAGAGCAGATCATTGCGCAAATGGTATCCGAAGGCATTTCTGATCAACAAGCGCGTAGCCAGATCTTTATGGTTGACCGCTATGGCCTGCTGACTGAAGGTATGGAAGGGTTACGTGACTTCCAGGCAGCCTTAGTCCAGTCAAAATCAGCGCTAGAAGCCTGGAGCTTCAGTGGCGAATTTGCTTCGTTGCTGGACGTTATGCATTGTGCGCAGCCTGACATTCTGATCGGTGTATCGGGTCAGCCAGGGCTGTTTACCGAGCAAGTTATTAAGGCAATGCACTCAGGCTGTGAGCGTCCAATTATCTTCCCATTGAGTAACCCATCTCGTCAGGTCGAAGCACATCCAAAAGATGTGATTGAATGGACCCAGGGCCAGGCAATCGTAGCAACCGGTAGCCCATTCGAGCCGATTGAGTTCGATGGTCAAACCTACACCATTCCGCAGTGTAACAACAGTTACATCTTCCCGGGCATTGGTCTGGGCGTGTTGGCAGCCAAAGCATCGCGCATTACCGAATCTATGCTGATGGTCGCCAGTGAAACACTTGCTGAGTCTTCGCCATGGGCTAACACCGGCAAAGGCAGCTTACTTCCTTCACTGGTTGAAATTGAGCCACTGAGCAAGCGCATTGCTTACGCCGTTGCTAAAAAAGCCATGGAAGAGGGCGTTGCGCTGGAAATGCCTGAAGATCTGATCTGGGCAGCAATTGAGAAGAACTACTGGTTACCAGAGTATCGTAACTATAAACGCTGTAGCGTATAACTCCGTAGTATAAACAGTGTGGCGCAATTGTGATTTTTGCGCCACACTTGATCTCAGCGCTGTTTGCTCAGCGTTGGGCTGTGCATGGAGCACTGTAGAGAATCTGTGCAGATCCGACCTCACTTTGCTATGCAGCAGGAATCCAGCAAAACCGGCTTTGCATTGATGTTCGAGGTAGGTGAACTGAATGCGCTACGCCATCTTGCTTATTGTATGTCTTTGCTCGGTAACCGTAAAAAGTGAACCGATACACATAGATATTATCTCTGATTACTCTCCTGACTCGAACCAAGCGCCCGCCGACTTGGCAACCCAGTTACTGCTAAAAATAGAACAAACTCTTCAGGGAAAAGTAACCCTGGATTTTATGCCCGCCAGCCGCGAAAGGGAATGGCGCGAATTAGTACGTAACCCAAACGCCTGCTTGTACAACAAGGTTAAGACACCTGAACGCGAAGCCATGGCGCTGTTCACCGCCTATCCGCTAATGTCTTTTCCGGCAAATCGCCTGATCCTTAAAAACCAGCCAAACATCCCAGATACCATTTCACTGGGAACTGCGGTCAGAATGGGGTTCAGCATAGGTGTGTCCGAAGGGCGCTCTTATGGCCTTGAGATTGACAACTTTATTGCAGCTAACCGCAATGCATTTTGGGTTGCTGAGGGTAACCAAAGCGCCTATCGCCTTAGAACTATGCTGAGTCAGGACAAGCTGGATGGGATCATTGAATACAGCTCGGTATTCATCAATGAACATCCTTCGGCACAGGCCCTTAATGGCTACAGCTTTCACGCGATAGAAGAAGCAGGGCTGACCATTTTTGGCTATATCGCTTGTGCTAAATCGAACAAGGGCAAGCAAGCGATTGACCTGTTGCAAGCGGCGCTGCAAAGGCCCGACCTACAGCAGGCGATCATCTCCGCGCATACGGGGTTGTTTTTTGAACAAGAAGAGCCCTTCATTCTGCGCGCTTTACACAAAGCGTTTAACATTCAGCATTGATTAACAAACTTGTGCTTTAATTGGCGCATCTCTTGTGGTTTTATAATTCATAATCACATCATCCTATTCCAACAGAGTAAGGAGGCGTACATGCGCTCACTTTTAGCCGCTGCAATTTTTGCGATCAGTACCTGCGCACAAGCAGGCAGTTTACCCGAGGGTCCACATTTGTATGTAAAGGGCATGTCGTCAATGGAGGTGCAGCCTGATGCAGCCATTATTCGTGTCGCGATAACTGAAAAACACAAGTCATTACCGGATGCCAAATCCAACGTTGATCAGGTAATGGCAAAGGCTATCCAGATTGCGAAAGACTTTAACATTAAAAGCAACGATATCCATGCCGAGCAGCTGAATGTGCACCGCCAGACACGCTACAACCGCACCACTAACGAAGAAGAGTTTGACGGTTTCAGAGTAAGCCGCAGCCTGACGGTAAAGCTTAAAGACCTTTCAGAATACCCTAATCTGCTTCAGTCTTTTGTTGACAGTGGTATCAATCAGTTTAATAACACCGAGTTTGTTGTTGAAGACAAAGCGGAATATATGAAAAAGCTTAAGAAGTCAGCCATTGAAGAAGCCAAAGCGGCCGCCAGAGAACTAGCCGATGACTTTGATGTAGACTTGGGCCGACTATATTCTGTGTCATTTTCACCGATGAACGTACCTGTGCAGCCTTATGCCCGTGGCAAAATGATGGCCGCAGAAGCGATGGATGTCAGCCAGGCTTATAATACCGGAGACACAACACTGACTGCCGAAGTGTATGCAGTGTATTTTATCGAGTAAACTCTCTATACTGGACCTACTTATAATACTTACAAGTAGGTCTGCGTCATGATAACAGGATTTTTTGCTGCCATATTTACCCTTTTCTATATCAAACTCAGCTTTGATATCATAGGTTTACGCCATAAACATCAGGTTGCGCTCGGAGATGGTGGTCATCCCGCGTTAGAGCGGGCGATCCGTGCCCATGCCAACTTCATGGAATACACCCCACTGCTGCTAATTCTCTTGTTTGCACTGGAATTTCAGGGCGGTCAGGCAATTTGGTTGTATCTCACCGGCGGCACCTATTTAGTCGGCCGTATTTTGCATTCATTTGCCCTGAACCTGGCTAACCTTAAGCTGCGTGTAATGGGAATGGCACTGAGCTTTTTATCATTACTGGCGCTGTCTATTATTAACCTTTATTGTTATTTTGTTTAATGGAAAAAATCTTTATTGCCGGCTTGCCAAGAACCGGTACTACCAGCGTATGTGCTGCATTTCTGGAGTTTGGGTTTAAAACAGCACATACGGCATACACACGTGAAACGCTATCGCAAGCGCAAGTAATTGCAGACACACCGGTCTTTAATGACTATGAACAGCTCGCCGCTTTATACCCGAACAGCCGCTTTATTTATCTGAACAGATCTATGGAAAGCTGGGTCCCATCAGTCAGACGCTTGCTCACCCGCATGCTACCCAGGCTGGAGACTCAGCAGGGCGGATTCAACGACACTTTAAAACGCTGCTACTTTGATACTTTTGCCAACTTGAGTGCTGATAATATCGCGTGCGATCACTACCTGACAGACAACTACCAGCGCCATCGTCAAAAATTACTGCGATTTTTAGACGCAAGCCAGATTGAGTACTTGATATTAGATGTGTCGCACCCACACAGCCTGCAACAACTGAGCGACTTTCTGGGAATTCACACAAACTCAACTAAGCCAATGCCAAACCTTAACCAGGGTGGTAAAGTCACGGCCTGGAAGCAAATTGAGCATCCGCTCAAAGTCGAGTCAACCCGTCATGGCAAGGCAGACAGAGACAGCCTGTTGTACAGAGAGAAGTAAAATGTCCGATATTAAAAACTCTGCTTTAAATGTGCATAAAGAGCAGGGGGATTAGCTGCAAATTGTTTGCTGGCTTTGGAAATTAGCGCCTGAGTTGGGTAAAATGCCCCAAAACCGATAACGGAACAGATTAAACGATGTTTGAATTAAAATTCCACACGCCATTCGACTGGACTCATAAAGTCATGGCAGACTTTGATACCTTTTTACAGGATCACGCAGCCGCTGAGAAAAAAGCCTCTGGTATGGCCATGTCTATGTTGAGCCACTATCCGGATCGTATCAAACTGGTAAAAGCGATGGCGGATCTGGCCATCGAAGAGATGATCCATTTTAAGCAAGTGCTGAAATTATTGACCGACCGCAACGTGACTTTAGGCAATGACAAAGCCGATCCTTACATAAAAAAAATGCGTGCCTTATTTCGCCAGGGCTCAGATGAGTTTTTAATCGATCGCCTTTTAGTTGCTGCCGTGATTGAAGCGCGCGGCCACGAACGTTTTTCGCTGGTCGCGGAAGCTTTACCCGAAGGCAAAGAAAAAGATTTCTATGTGACCATTGCCAAATCGGAAGAAAAGCATAAAAACCTGTTTGTTGAACTAGGTTACGAGTATTTTGACAAGGCCGTGATCGACACACGCCTGGAAGAAATATTGATTGCAGAAGCCGAGATTTGCGAAAGCATTCCATTTACCGCTGCATTGCATTAACTGAATAAAATTCAGCCTAAAAAAGCGCTGTTTTTCATTATGTTAAATTACGTGTAGAATTAAAAAGGGAGGTGTAAGTTGCTCCCTTTTTTTTCTGAGCATGCTCTCATCGTTCAAATTTAACCAAAAGAGTAAGTAGCAGGGCACTTCTGTGCCTTTTACATTGGTCGAAAGCCAATGTTACTCGCAGCTCTTAGCGGTATTGTATTTTATCTCTTCCAGAATGCCGTGTTTTTTAAATTCGGCTATGGCCTGATTTAGTTCAAACAGCAGGGTTTTGCCGTACTTATTGTGTTTTGAAACAGCAAAGAACAGACCATTCATTTGTAAAATAGGGTCAACCATAACCAAGTTTTTTGCCTGAGAGGTCGCATTGTTATCTTGCGACAAAGCGGCAATTTCCATTTCAATGACTTCCGGGTCGCCGATGATAAGATTAACGCGCCCAGCCATTAGCAGCCTGATATTGTGGGCGTCATCAACGGCTTCAATAACGTTGAATTTTCCTGCGTCCATTAAGCGGTCAAACTCCGGCGTATTCTGGTAACCCCGAACCACACCAATGCGTTCATCGGCCAAAGCGCCGAGGCTGGTAAAATGGTCGGTGTTATAGTCCCGACGTTTGTAAAGTGCAATTGGACCCCAGCCAAATGGCTCAGTCAGTGTGAGATGATCCAAACGGCGCGTACCGGGTAAAGTATCCGAAGGCGCTTCGGGCTCAATAAAATACTCCGGCACCAGAATATCTACTTTACCATTTTCTGCATTGGCAACGGCCCGTGCCCAAGGATAGAAAGTAACGGTTGCGCCATAGTTCTGGCTGTGTAATAAAGCGATTACGGCTTGCATCACCCAGCCTTGTTTACATAAACTTTGTCCGATATAGGGTTGCCATTCCAAAGTGGTCACATCGACTTGCTTGGGAGCAGTGAGATTGTAGCGAAAAGTATGATCACTGACTTTTTTACCAGACACGGTATGCGTGCCTTTGTAGTCACGGTAGATTACGCTTAGCTGCTTGCTGAGTGTGACAGAAGCAAGGCTGTTGAAGGTAAAGACACTGAAAAACACAAACAAAGCAAATGGCATTGTTGAAAAACTCTTAGCCTCATTAAATATAAGCTTAGACATAAACTAGGGTATTGTCACAGATACACAATTTAACATAACGTAAATTATAGGATGTAAAGTAATGCTTAGTTTATAGCGCTCTCGAACTCTCGGTTTAACCATAAAGCAGCTTTTAATGTCCAATACTAGACGGTATCGGACATTGCGTGCTTTCTGACATGAAATGGTCTGTTTGTTTATTTCGCCCAGAGTTTTCAATTTTATGAGCGTCGCTACAGATGACCACAGCCATAGTCTGTTTTTGCACTTTAAAATAATGTTGGCTCAGCCAGTCAAATTAAAACTCTGGCATTGATGCGCTCACCAACTTCGACCTGGCAAAGATTATTGGCAATACGGCTCTGTTGCGTTTCTCCTGGACTGTAATTTTACCCAATAGATTTAAAGCCCTAAGCTTGATCCGGAAACTAGCTTTTTATGTCCTTGTTATCTTATCGCTATGATGAATTTACAGTTAATTTATAAATTGCCATTGAGCTCACTTTGCGCTTGTCTTAGTATTAGCCTTGTCGTTCAAAAGAAGTAAATACAATATGGAACTTGTCAGACCCCTAGAGCCAATTTTGATCATCGATGACGTTGAAGATGTGCGCAGTTACCTGATAGATATTCTTGAAAACCTGGGTTTTGAAGAAGTCTATGAGTCTGAAGACTTCAAATCTGCAATGCCTTTGATGGCTGAAAAATCCCCGAATGTGATTTTCCTGGATATCGAGTTACCCGATACCGATGGCACACAAATTCTCGAGTATATCAATGATAACTACCCCAATGTGCATGTCATTATGTGCTCCGGTCATAACAGCCTGGAGAACGTACAAAACACCTGGGAACTGGGTGCAAAAGGCTTTATTGCTAAGCCATTTAACGCTAAAAAAGTCGATTCAGTAATGAAAAGACTCGAAATGATTGCATGAATAAAACCACACAAGACATCATTAGTCAGCTATCTGAGCTGATCTTGGGTAAAGAAGAACAGATCAGACTAGCCGTTGTTTGCTTACTATGTAAAGGGCATCTGCTGATCGAGGATTTGCCGGGCATGGGCAAGACCACCCTCTCCCACGGCCTGGCCAATGTGCTTGGACTGAGCTATCAGCGTGTTCAGTTTACCAGTGATTTACTACCCGCAGATATTACCGGCTCCAGTGTTTTTAATACCTCACAACAGAGCTTTGATTTTCATCCGGGTCCCATTTTTAGCCAGGTTTTACTGGCCGACGAAATAAACCGTGCCAGCCCGAAGACGCAGAGCGCTTTGCTTGAAGCAATGGAAGAACGTCAGGTAACCGTGGATGGTAAAACCCACCCGTTACCCGAGCCATTTTTTGTCATTGCTACGCAAAACCCGCTGCATCAGTCAGGGACGCACCCATTGCCAGAGTCTCAGCTTGACCGTTTTTTCCTGCGGATCAGCCTGGGCTACCCCGATGAGCATGCCGAAAAAAGCCTGATCCTCGGGAATAATCTGCAACGGCAATCTCTGAGTGAGTTAACCTGTGTATTGGACTTAAATGCGCTGGCAACGCTTCAGCAAGCGGTGCTTGACGTTAACCTGTCAGACTCGGTTGTACAGTACATCATCAACCTGGTTAACTTCACACGTTACAGTGGTCAGTTCAGCGACCCCCTTTCGCCACGGGCAAGTATCGCATTAGGGTTGGCAACACGCGCCTATGCCCTGACCCAAAACCGGGATTATGCGTTACCTGACGATGTCCAGGCTGTATTTGCCTCAGTAGCCGGCCACCGTCTGAACATTTCTGCCAACGAGCTGGATGATGTGGTCAAGGGGATTTTTGATAACGTTGCGGTTGTATTGTAACCATGCGCCGTGACTGGTTACAGTCCTGGCTGGCTGACATCATCAAACGTAAACATAGCGCTGCGCAAATTACCCTGTCGCACCACAATATTTATATTGTCCCCTCCGGACAGGGAGCGTTCTTCTTATGCATGGTGATCCTCAATTTTATTCTGGGCAGCAATTACCAAAACAATCTTATTCTTGGCGTGGCCTACGTCATGTTACTGCTCCTAGTGCTGGCGTTGATATACGGATATCTCAATTTGCATGGCCTGAGCATTCAATTACTAGACGTAAAAAACAATTTTGCCGAAAAACCTGTGGAGGTGCTGATCAAACTCACCTCGCCACACACATGTTACTCTCTGGATGTTGCCAGCCAGGCATTCGACTTTAGTGATTGTAACAGTCATTATTCAAAAGGCGCCCAGATCACGTCACTGTTTTTGCATCCGGGGCCCCGTGGCCGCTATGCGCTTGGCAGACTCAAGTTATCCAGTAACTATCCATTTGGCCTGGTTCGCGTCTGGACTTATCTGAACGTTGACAGGACGTTTTGTGTCTATCCTGCGCCACTTGCCTGCCAGCTGACATTTAGCGAGCAAGAAGTCACAGCTGAAAAAGGGCAGTATGTGCATCAAAGCACGCAAAGCCATGAAAACTTTGATGGGCTAGAACGATTCAGGCCCGGCATTAGTAAAAGTCGCATATCCTGGCGGCATTTCGCTAAAAGCCAGCAATTGCTAGTCAAGCAATACAGTGGTGACAGCTTCTACTCTCAGCATACTTTCGATTATGCGGCACACGACGGCCCTAAAGAAGCGCGCTTGTCTAAGCTGTGTTATCAGGTACTTGAGGCGGACAAACAGGGGGATGAATTTGCACTCAGGCTGAGTAATGCCGTTCAGGTGGCTGCGGGCCGAGGAGACAAACACAGAGAAGCTTGCCTGGAGGCGCTGAGTGACTTCTGACAAACTACTGGGCGGCCAAACCTTACTGACTACCCTTTTGTATGGGCTAGTCAGTATCTTGTTGTTTAACAGCTTTGGTCTTGTATTCACCTGCGCCATGTTGTTGATTGTGCTGTTTAAACTGGCCATTTACCGGGGACTGGTTCAAGGCCCTTCGGAAAAGCTGGTTAACCTCTTAGCATTTACTGTCATACTGGTGGTGTTTGTCGCCATAGGTTTTTCGAACCTGGTAGAAATGTTCGTTTCTTTATTACTGGGTGCCTGTGCACTGAAAACCATTCAGGCGAAAACGAAAAAACAAGCCATGTCGGTGCAGTTGTTAAACTTTTTTGTCTACCCCTGCTTCTTTATCTTCTCTCAAAATGTGCTGTCTTTGTTATTTGTACTAGTGCTTTTGGTGGTAAATTTAGCCCAAATGCTGTGGATTGAACATGGTATTGCGCTGCGCAGTGCTATACGCCAGGCTGCCAGGCATTTACTACTCGCACTGCCGCTGGCTGCAATCATGGTTGTACTGCTGCCCAAAGTATCACCTTTCTGGCAACTACCCGGTGCCAATAAAACCCAAACCGGTCTTTCTGAGGACATAGATCCATTTGAAATCTCAGAGTTATCTCGCTCAGACGAACTGGTGTTCAGAGCCATCCTGCCGGACAACGCTCAGATGAAACCGCCTTTTTACTGGCGTACTTTGGTCCACGATAACTATGATGGCACGCGCTGGCGAGTTTCAGCACACCACGATGTTCCTTTGCAGGCACCTTTCCGTGCTGTCGGGGAAAGCTATACGGTTATCGCCAGAGCGTCGGGCAAAACCTGGCTGTATAGTCTTGGCCAGGCCAAGTCATCCACCCGGGGCGTGAATACCAACCAGTTTGGCACTTTGTTTATGCAAAAAAGCCTCAGCAGCAGCATGGAGTATCAAGTCACGCCCATACACACTGCCGGGCCAGGTTTAGTGAACTGGCAGTATCAGCTCAACACCGCCCTGCCCGACGGCATTAACCCGTTGGCCACAGCACTGGCGTTGCAGTGGGATGCATCGACCGGTAATACCGCTGAATTTATTCAGCAGATGAAGCAATATTTTGTACAAAATCGATTTCACTATTCACTGAAACCGCCCGTGATAAGCGACCGAAACAGCATAGACAGGTTTTTAACCGAAACACGCGAAGGGTTTTGCGGTCATTATGCGGCCAGTGCTGCTTTTATGTTACGAGCCGCCGGGATCCCCGCGCGTCTGGTTTCGGGATATCTGGGCGGTGAGTATAATGCAGAGCGAGGATATTACAGTGTTTATCAGTATGATGCCCATGCGTGGGTAGAATACTATGTTCCTCAGCAAGGTTGGTACCGCCTCGATCCCACGGCCTGGGTTGCACCTGACAGACTCAGCGGTTCCTTGTCTGAGCTGACCGCGTTAGAAGATGAATTTAAGGATAATCTGGGGCTGAGTCTGATGAGCTACTCAAACCTGGCTCTGGTGAACTGGGTCAGACTACAAATAGAGCAGCTCGATTATCAATGGACCCGCTGGGTGCTGAACTTTGATCAGCAAAAGCAATCCAGGTTGCTGCGCGACTTATTTGGCCAATATCACAGACTGTTACCCGCACTGAGTGTATTTTTGTTGCTGATAGCCATATTCGTTGCCCGCTTCTGGTACTTGCAACGCAAGCAGGTAGTCAAATTGCCAGAAGCGGTGAGACTGCATCAGGCTATTTGTCGGCTGGCTGAGGGGGAATTACATAAAGTAACGCCTGCGCAGGCGCTGCAGGTCTTACAGTCCCAGTACCCTAATTTGTCGCAGGAACTGGCAGAGTTTAATCAATATTTTGTAAAATCGAGATTTTCCCAGGCGCAACTAACCAAATCGGAGGCGACAAGGATGAAAACGCTGGGTCGTTTAATAATAAAAAAGGCGAAAAAGTAATATTATGAATGCTGTTATTATTGGTGTTTTGCTGATGCTCGGCCTGACACTGTTTAGAGTGAACGTGATTGTTGCAATGACAATTAGCGCAATGGTCGCCGGACTGACATCAGGTCTGGGGCTGTCGGATACATTAAATGCGTTTAATTCAGGGCTCTCTGGTGGTGCAGAAATTGCGCTCAGTTATGCCATGCTAGGTGCTTTTGCCGTTGCTATTTCGAAATCCGGCTTAACTCAGATTTTGGCTGATAAACTCCTCACGCTGGTTCATGGTAATCAACAAAACTCGAGCCAGTTATTAAGTATGTTAATCATGGTCATTATTTTGGGTTGCTCGATTGCTTCGCAAAACCTGATCCCGGTCCATATTGCCTTTATCCCCATCCTGATCCCACCGCTTTTGGTGATCTTTAACCAGCTGAATATCGACCGCCGTGCCATTGCCTGCATTTTAACTTTTGGCCTGGCAACTTCCTATATGGTTCTGCCTTACGGCTTCGGTGGCATTTATTTATACTCAATTTTGCACAAGAACCTGGTTGATAATGGCCTGGAGATTGTTAATACACAGGTCCCTTATGCGATGGTGATCCCGGCGCTTGGAATGCTTGCAGGCCTTCTTATTGCGGTTTTTATCACTTATAGAAAAGACCGCAATTACACTCAGGATACACCTTCTGAGCACGTAAAACCCGCAGATAAGCCAGAGCTTAGTGCTCAGGAAAAGCGTAAAGTGATTATGGCCGGTACACTGGCCGTCGTATGCTCTTTGCTTGCACAAAATGTCAGTGGCTCTATGATCCTGGGCGGCCTGGTCGGGGTGATGATGTTTAGTCTATTCGGTATCGTAAAATGGGACCAAAGCTCAGATGTGTTCAGCAAGGGCGTTGCTATGATGGCGATGATCGGCTTTATTATGATCTCTGCCCAGGGCTTTGCGTCTGTGATGAAAGAAACAGGTGACGTGGCCAGCCTGGTGAGTGCTTGTGCTGATTTTGTTGGTGAGAATAAACCACTGGCCGCAGCCATGATTTTATTAGTTGGCCTGCTGATCACTATGGGGATAGGCAGCTCCTTCTCAACCGTGCCAATCATTGCTACTTTGTTTGTTCCCCTGTCAATGGAAGTAGGATTCTCGGCGATGGCCACCGTCGCTCTGGTAGGTACCGCAGGTGCGCTGGGTGATGCAGGCTCACCGGCTTCTGATTCGACCCTTGGCCCAACATCCGGCCTAAATGCCGATGGCCAGCATGACCACATCTGGGACTCTGTAGTACCAACTTTTATTCACTTTAATATCCCGTTGTTAATCTTTGGCTGGATAGCCGCAATGGTGCTTTAAAACATAAAAAGTCGACCTTAGGGTCGACTTTTTACATTCAATATTATCACCTACCGTGTAAAAGTGTTTCGTAACTACTTGCACGCTAAAGCCAAGTACATCACTAAGTGCTTTTCAGATCGTTGAACAGCACGTGAAACCAACGAATGTCCTCAGGGCCAAGCTGTGCTTGTTTGTAAAGTGTTGGGTCGTGGTATATGTCTTTGTAGATATGATACATAGCAATTTCAGTTAGTACTTGCCATTTATCGCCGTCAAGTTCCTTAATTTCCAGCGTGCTAAAGTTAAAATCAAGCAAAGGGTCGTGCTGGTTTTCCGTAGTACGTAACGCCAGGTCAAGCTGTTGTAAAATCGGGTTGATAACCTTAACCGTACTTGCGTCGCTGAACTCTCTCAGTATATTTTCTTCTGCTTGCCTGATGGCTTCACCTTTTTTACGTTCAGCCAGTGTCTGCGCAGCTGGTCTTAGCGTGAATTTAGATACTATGCCTGCAACACCCGGGAGTAACGCTTTTGCGGCGATCCCCGCACCGAGCAAGGGGTTCGTTAAAGCCGCTATGCCACCAATCAAAAGCATACCATAGGTGAGTTTGCGGTCTAATGCGTCTATCTGATCTGCCAGAGAATGAAGTGAATTCGGGTCCTCACTGGTTCGTTCGATAGCAAGCTGAGCAGCACAGTTCACCATATATTCTCGCAGCATGGCTTCAGCGTGAACGGTTGGAAAGTGAAAAACACGCCTTTTTGGCAGTTTATTAACTTCAGGCACGCCTTCGGGCAGATTTCTTAGAGTATGCAGAGCAAAACCATGTTCACTGAGCGCAAAGGGTACGACAAAATAGTGCTTCTCATCATACTTTATGGTGCTATTATTAGCGGTTCTCTCCACAGACATAAAAATAGGCAGCCCGTTCACCTTTTCTCTTACAAACTGAAAGCCTGACAACAGATCTGCTGACACCTTTTCTGGCATGTCAGACAAAACTGCTTTACCTTTGTTATGTAACTCTTTCATATAACCCTTTATGATAGAACAGCGGCATATATGCACATCGTTTTTGGCAGCTTATCTTGCATTGTAACGGAATAACTTCGGATCAATTTGGCCCCTGCCCGCTGCGCGATTTTAATACTTGGGATATTGAAATCCAGACAGTGAAACTCAATATATCGTATCTTTTGCTCTTCTTTCAGGCTGGGTAGCATCACACTAAGGATCTGATCTATTATTGCGTTTCCACGTGCCTGTTTACACAGCCAGTATCCAATCTCGCAGGTATTTGGTGCTTCTACCGATTTAACCGCGAAAACACCCATAAATTGTTTATGATACATGATCGAAAAATAGCGACTGCCGGGCATGTCTTGGCGCTCTGTGATGTATTTTTTGGCGCTATTCAGATCCGTAACAGCTTGTGCCCAGGGCAAATAAATCTCCAGGCTCTCTCTGCTCATATCTACAGCTTCCAGCAGTACATTAGCTTGCTCTATGTTCAGAGGAGTGAGGTATAAATGCGGTGAAATGTGGTAGTTCATGAATTCCTTCCAGGTATAAGCCTATCCTACTTATTGAGCTCCTTGCGCCCCAATTGTCGTATTGATGGTACGCCAAACTAGCTTGCTTTTTCAAACCCGTTTGTTGAAGAATCGGGACTATTCTAGTCTATGCTACGTTTATTAATATCACCTCAAAGTACGATGTGTTCTAATTTAAATTAAAAGGAGCCTTGTTGACTCCTCTATTGCTGTCTGTTAGCTAAAACCGTTCAGCATCTGATCACACACAACCGGTGTTGGCCTGTGGTTGTCATCAACGGCTACGAAGGTAAAGCTGCCGGAGATGGCCAGGTGCTTATCATCTTTGTGCATGGTCTCAAGATAGATGTGTACTTCTACTTTTAAGCTGGTGTTACCGACATGAACCACATTAGCAACAAGCTCTGCAAATGTGCCAGCCGGGATCGCTTCTTTAAAGTCGACTCGGTCTGATGAAATGGTTACCAAAGGTTTGCGGCAAAAACGCGTCGCAGCAATAAACGCGACCTCATCCATCCAGGCTAACGCATCGCCACCAAACAGTGTGTTATGGTGGTTGGTACGACCTGGAAATACCGTTTTGGTAACTGAGGTTTGCGAGTCTTTAATTCGTTGTGCAATTACTGCGTCTTTATCTGTTTGTGTCATTCTTTACTGCTTTTCGTTGCGAGTTTATCAATCATTAAAAGTTGTGGATCCAGGCGTTCATTAAACCAGTTAAATCGCCAATCCAAATGTGGCCCAGTTACCCTGCCGGTGGCACCAATATCAGCAATATGGTCTCCAAGCTCTACCACCTGCCCTTCCTCAACATGTAACTTGTTAAGGTGGATATAGGTAGACGTAATGCCATAGCCATGGTCGAGGATCAGCGTACCGCCACTGTAATAAAGATCGGGGTTAGCAAAGACCACTTTGCCGGATACTGGCGCTAATACCGGCGTGCCCGTTTTATTGGCGATATCCAGTCCAAAATGGGGTCTTCTGGGTTTGCCATTAAAGTAGCGCTGGCTGCCGTAAACCCCTGATATCCTGCCCTTTGCAGGACGATATACCGGGTCATCAAAATACGGTAAAGTGCTCAGCTTGCTTCTTGCGGCGCTGACCTGCGCACCTTCTTTGCGGATCCGAGCCAGCACTTCCTTTGGTGGTGAGACATATTTTTTCTCAACCCCGGTAATGCGGTCAATGTCATAGTCGCGAGACGTGATCAGCAATGTTTTAGTATGGGTTTTGCCGTCTTTGTCGACCCAGCTCAGGCTATGTTCTGCGCCGGCGTCCCGGCCAAAACCAAATACAAACTTGCCACCCGGAGCGATAGCCAGGTTTTTATCGTTAAACCTGGCAGATTGCACCCCATCCAGCTGCGCAACCACCATTCCACCCTGGGTGAGTGAACCTTTAAGCTCAATGGCATGAGCAGCGCCCATACCAAGGCATAAACCGGCCAAAATCATGGCCGTGTTCTTCGCTTTACTTAGCCAATCAGGCATAAGCGATTGCTCCTTTTCCAACGCCCTCAAACGCCTTCACTTTCACTTTGCGCTCTGGATATTGTGCTTTGATCTCACCGGCCAGATACTCTGCAATACACTCAACGGTGCTGTCACAGGGGATCAAATCACAACGTGCCTTGCTGATAGCCAACTCAAAGTACCCCTGAGATGCCGAGTAAGCAAAAGCATAATCATTATCACGCGCAACGATGTGCTTTAGTGCGCTTGCATCAATCAAATCATCTTCACTGCCCAGGTAGATATCCTGCCAGCGCTCTGCCCACTCTTTTTGCAAACGAGGCATACTAATATCATCAAGATAAATGCCAATATCTGAGCGGTGGCCATGAATAATACGCTGACAGTTGCCGTCATGCTTTTTCAAACCATGGCTGTAATGGTAGTAAAAACTGCGGCTTGGCTCAGGACGTAATTCAATTTCGACGTCTTTTACATTGTCCGGCATTTTCGGCAAAATTTGCTGTTTCAGAAAAGCAATGACTGTGGCTTCATTGATAGTCTCGCCTTCAACAATACACACCGCTTCGTCAGGCGCGCTCATAGCCAGGTGATGGCCACCAAACTCACCATCAAACTGCACTGTGCCATCTTGTGAAGAAAACCCGCATTCCAGTTGACTCGGTATGGCCAGTTTATGATCTATTGTGTCATCAATAATGGCCTTGATCTGTTTCTTTACCTTGGCAAAGTCCAGCACCATAGACTCTTCATTTAACTGGCCATGTAATGTCATATCGACAATCCAGCTCTCGCCTACGGCGCCGCGTTTACTACACAAGTAAGAAAAATCAATTACCGTTAAAGCATCTACAAAAAGGATCATAAACTTCCGTTAACATTAAAAACGACTGAGTCAATTATAAAGATTTTTAACGCAAAAATCGCCCTGAAAGGTCGAGAAACAAAGAAATTATCAATTTGAGCCGACTCTTTGAATGATTTTCATTCATTAGTCTCAACCTTGCCTGACTGTTGCGCTTTTAAAACGCTATTACCCTGAACAGTTTGGCCAGCGATATTGGAATGACGACGCTCAGCAATGGTAATTGATAAATAATTAACCGCCAAATAGGTAAAGTGCTCAAAGAGCAGACAAATTTCAACTGTTCAGAGTTGTTTGGCGTACAAGTGTAAGCTAAAGTAGCGACAATTAAAGACTAAGACTGATGATTATGGAACCAAAAAATAGCTATACAAAAGAAGAATTGATCCTGTGCGCTGAAGGCAAGATGTTTGGCGAGAACAACTGTCGTCTGCCAATTGATAACATGCTGATGATGGATCGTATCATCGAGATTAACGAAGACGGTGGTGAGTTTGGCAAAGGCCAGATTGTTGCTGAGCTGGATATTAACCCTGATCTGTGGTTCTTTGACTGCCACTTCCGCGGCGATCCGGTCATGCCTGGTTGCCTGGGCCTGGATGCCATGTGGCAAATTGTTGGCTTCTTCCTGGGCTGGTCTGGTGGTCCGGGCCTTGGTCGTGCACTGGGTGTGGGCGAAGTTAAATTCACCGGCCAGATCCTGCCAACCGCCAAGAAAGTGACTTATCGCGTAGACATGAAACGGGTTATCAAGCGTAAACTCTTTATGGGTCTGGCTGATGGCACGGTAGAAGTAGACGGTCGTGTTATTTACGAAGCAAAAGACCTAAAAGTAGGCCTGTTCCAGGACACCAGCGCATTTTAATTTAGTGTGCTGATAAAAAACAAAGCCCCTTTATAGGGGCTTTTGACGTTGCTTAGTCATTAGATATTTTATAGGAATTTAAGTTTTGTACATGTTGCGGTTATCTATGGCCTCTCGCCATCCCCCCAACCATTCTGATCTGTGCTCTACTTGCTGATATGGACATAAATCTTTGGACCGGCCCGCTAAACCTGCTTTGAATCCCTGGGCATGTGCTCTTTCTAAACGGTCTCTTTTCTGTCTCTTCATAGGTAAATTCCTCACCTTCTATTTTTCAAGTTGCTTTCGTCTTAACGACATCCACATTTAATAAATAGTTAATAAATTCGTAAATATCAATCCGTACGAAACACGAAAAGGTCCTCTGTACAATTTGATTCAGTGCTTCGCCGCAGGCTGCCTGACAGCCGATAGCTCGAATTTCATTTAACTACTAACATTTTTACTATTGCATATGGTTAAACAACGGCCGACTGTGAATGCACTTTTTTGCCAGACACACGTCGACTAATTCAGGATTGGCCAAACCTTCAAAAACAATAAATCATATATCGTTTTGACATGCAACCAGCTGGCGGTGAGTGGGAGGAGCTAAAAATAACAAAAAGGCGATTTCATGCATTAATTAGAGAGACTGATAGAGTAATCATCTAAAAATAAAGATATTAAAGCTTATTTATACAAAAATTAGCGTAAAAAAACATTCATTAATTTGTAATAAAAAAGGCCGCTAGAATGCGGCCTCAGATCAATGCGTTAAGTGCTTTACTGAATTTTTTCAAGACCACCCATGTAAGGTCTTAGTACAGTTGGCACTACAATAGAACCATCTGCTTGTTGATAGTTTTCTAATATTGCTACCAGGGTACGGCCAATTGCCAGACCAGAACCGTTCAGTGTGTGTAGCAACTCAGGCTTCTTCTCCCCGGCACGGCGGAAACGTGCCTGCATACGGCGAGCCTGGAAATCTTGCATATTTGAACAAGATGAAATTTCACGATAGGTATTTTGTGCCGGTAACCAGACTTCGAGGTCGTAGGTTTTCGCTGCACCAAAACCCATATCACCGGTACACAGTACCACTTTGCGATATGGCAGTTCCAGCGCTTGTAAAATACCTTCTGCGTGGCCTGTCAGCTCTTCTAGCGCGGCCATTGAATCCTCAGGCTTGACCAGCTGAACCAGTTCTACTTTGTCAAACTGATGCTGACGGATAAGACCGCGGGTATCGCGGCCATAACTGCCCGCTTCACTTCTGAAACAAGGCGTGTAAGCAGTCATGCGAACCGGTAGCTCTTTTTCGTCGAAAATTTCGTCGCGTGCGCAGTTCGTCAGTGGAACTTCTGCGGTTGGGATCAAGCTGTAACCATCCTGATCTTCACTCAGTGCTTCTGTATGGAACAGATCTTCTGCGAACTTAGGCAGCTGGCCTGTGCCGTAGAGGCTTGCTTTATTAACCAGGTAAGGCACACACATTTCAGTGTAGCCATTTTTATCTGTGTGCGTATCGAGCATAAATTGCGATAATGCACGATTCAGACGCGCAATGCCACCGCGCATGACGGTAAAGCGTGAGCCGCTGAGTTTAACACCCGTTTCAAAGTCAAGGCCTTTACCCAGCGCTTCACCGAGATCAACGTGATCTTTTACTTCAAAGTCGAATGTTTTAGGCTCGCCCCATTTGCTGATTTCAACGTTTTCGCTTTCATCAGCACCAACAGGCACATCTTCGGCCGGCAAGTTAGGTAAAGTTGCTGCGATATCTTGCAACTGAGCCAGCACTTCATCTTGCTCTGCTTTTGCAGCGCTAAGCTGATCGCCCAAGTCTGCAACTGCGTCCAGTAGTGGCTGTACGTCTTCACCTTTCGCCTTGGCCTGGCCTATTGCCTTGGAGCGGCTATTGCGCTCACTTTGTAGCTCCTGCGTTTTGGTTTGCAGTGTTTTTCGTTTTTCTTCCAGCGCGTTAATCGCTGCCACATCAAGCTCAAAGCCACGCTTTTTCAAACGCGCCGCTGCTTCCTCAATGTCCTGGCGTAAATACTTTGCATCTAACATAGTTTGTTCTTTTAACCTTTTTGCATGACTAAGCACAGGCCTATCCAGGCCATGAAAATACACATCACGACATTCAACACTATATTCAGTACCATTTTCAGTATCTGACCTTGCTGAAGTAACAGCAATGAGTCCATCGAAAAGGTAGAAAATGTCGTTAAAGCACCCAAGAAGCCAATCCCAACCAAACTTTTGGCCGGTGATACTTCAATGATCTGCTTATCAATTAATCCGTAGAGAATGCCCATCAACAGTGAACCCAGAATATTAACGGTCAACGTGCCAAAAGGGAATCCCTTACCCAAGAGTTTTAGGGTGATATCACTAATAAAAAAGCGCAGGCAGGCACCGAATGCGCCGCCTGTTGCAATCATCAGGTAAGTTTTAAGCAAGTCCATCAGCGCTCGTCTTTGTCTTGATAGCGTTTTTGCGCACTTTGTTCATTCAATGAGCGCAGGTAACGGAGCTTTTCTGAGATTTGCTTTTCAAGGCCTCTGTCGCTGGGCTCATAGTAACGGCGCTGCCGAATGTCCGCAGGAAAATAACACTCCCCGGCGGCAAACGCCCCAGGTTCATTATGCGCGTAGCGATATTCTTCACCAAAACCCAGCTCTTTCATCAATTTGGTAGGGGCATTGCGCAGATGTTCCGGCACCGGAAAATCGGGATCACTGGCAGCATCCTGTTTAGCCTGATTAAACGCCATATAAACTGCGTTACTTTTGGCTGCACTGGCCAGGTAAATGGTCGCCTGTGCGATGGCTCGTTCGCCTTCACTAGGCCCCACTCTGTGATAAATATCCCAGGCATTGAGCGCCACCTGCATAGCACGAGGATCGGCATTGCCTATATCTTCAGTCGCTATCGCCAGTAATCGTCTGGCCACATAAAGTGGATCGCCCCCACCTGCTAGAATCCGGCAATACCAGTATAAAGCGGCATCCGGGTCACTGCCTCGCACTGATTTGTGAAACGCGGAGATCAAATCGTAATAGATGTCGCCGCCTTTGTCGTATTTCGCCAGATGCGAGGGTAAAACCTGCTTTAACACCGCTTCGTCGATTACAATTTCCCCTTCCCCGTTGGCACCTAAGTCCGTGGCCTGCTCAAGCAGGTTTAGCGCTTTTCTGGCATCACCGTCTGCGGCACGTGACAACGCATCTATGAGTGCATCGTCCAGGGTTATCTGCTGACGACTCAGCTCTTTATCCTGAGCCAGTGCCTGGCGCAGCACCTGAGCAAGCTCGTCAAGACTCAGCGGTTTGAGGGTGTAAACCCGTGCGCGTGATAATATCGCGTTGTTGAGCGCAAATGACGGGTTCTCTGTGGTGGCGCCGATAAAAATAAAGGTCCCGTCTTCAATATGTGGCAAAAAGGCATCCTGTTGCGACTTATTAAAGCGGTGGACTTCATCGACGAACAGTATGGTTCGCATTCCACTTTGGCTCAGGCGGTGTTTTGCATCGAGCACTTGCTCGCGGATCTCTTTGACTCCGGCTGTGACGGCAGAGAGCTTACAAAGTTGCGCATTCGCATGATGGGCAATGATTTCGGCAAGCGTGGTTTTGCCCACGCCAGGCGGGCCCCATAAAATCAAACTATGGCAGCGCCCCTGAGTGATTGCACGGCGCAGCGGGCTGTCTGAGCCCAGGATATGGCTTTGACCTATGTAGCCGTCAAGCTCGGTTGGGCGCATTCGTGCAGCCAGAGGCCGCACGTCGGGCGCAAAGTCAAACCCCAGGTTAGTCACTTTGCGTCTGGTCGTCGACGACCACCCCTTCAGGGATCACAAACTTAAACTGCGCGGCATCGATTGGGACATTAACCTGCGCATCGCTAAACTTAAAGCTGGAGATCTGGCCCGATGAATCCGTTACGTTTAGTTGACCAATCTTCAGGCCGCCGTCAGCAAACAAAACGTCGAGGCGCTCCACCTGAGCCCCCGACTGAACAGGCTCTATCCGATAGCCTCCGCTAATCTCAGCAACCTGATACTTTTGCCATTGTTTTGGGTCTTGTGTCGTTAACAACACAAAGGGGGTGGTATCAATTAGTCCAAGCGTGTTTAAGATAGTCGCTTGCTCCGCGAAGCTATCAAAATAGACTGTCCGTAACCCGTCCGACACCAACAGTGTTTCGTCGGGCTCATCCTGTTGCCAGCGAATTTTCGCGGGATACTGCAAAGCGATTTCGCCTTTACCTGATTGGATGAGGTGGCCCTCGTGATCAATCACACTTTGTTCAAACTGAGCCCGAAAGCTCTCCAACCCTTTCAGTTTGTCTTTTAATGACTGAGCAGCCACACTGACAGGCTGCTTGTCTGTTGCTTGTGCCGCCGCATAAGCAGCAGGCGTTGCCCCAATAACACACAGGGCAAGAATAAGTGGTTGTAACTTCATTAATTCGCTCCACCTTTGGGCACCAGAACTTCTCTGGCGCCATTGTGCCCAGGCGCACTAACAACGCCGGACATTTCCATTTGTTCAACCAGACGAGCTGCGCGGTTATAACCCACGCGCAGCTTACGCTGGACACTTGAGACCGACACCTTGCCAGTTTCAATCACAAATGCCACGGCTTCATCGTAGAGCGGATCCGACTCCTCGTCTTCACCCTCACTTGTCTCGCCTGGCAGTAAAATATCTTCTGTGGCCTCACCACACAAGATGTCTTCGATATAGTTGGGTTTACCCCGCGCTTTCCAGTCGCTCACCACGGCATGCACTTCGTGGTCGTCGACAAACGCGCCATGCACACGGATTGGGACGCTGGTGCCCGGTGGCAGATACAACATATCACCCATACCCAGCAGGTTTTCAGCGCCTTGCTGGTCCAAAATTGTGCGCGAGTCGATTTTACTCGATACCTGGAACGCCATCCGGGTTGGGATGTTGGCTTTAATCAATCCCGTTATCACGTCAACAGAAGGTCGCTGGGTTGCCAGCACCAGATGAATACCCGCAGCACGGGCTTTTTGTGCGATCCGGGCTATTAACTCTTCCACCTTTTTGCCGACAATCATCATCATGTCAGCAAATTCGTCAATCACCACCACAATACTTGGTAGCTTATCGAGCTCCTGTGGCTCATCCGCCATGCCATCCGTATCCTTAAACAATGGGTCCAGGATTGGGTGACCGGCTTCTTTGGCATCCAGTATTTTCTGATTATACCCTTTGAGGTTACGTACCCCCAGCGCCGACATCAGCTTATAACGGCGCTCCATTTCACCTACACACCAGCGCAGCGCATTGGCCGCTTCTTTCATGTCGGTCACTACCTCACATAACAAGTGTGGAATACCTTCATACACCGACAGCTCAAGCATTTTCGGGTCAATCATGATCATCCGCACATCTTCTGGCGGCGACTTGTATAGCAAGCTTAATATCATCACATTAACGCCCACTGACTTACCTGAACCGGTTGTACCTGCCACCAGCAGATGCGGCATTTTGGCCAAGTCGGCCACCACAGGCTGACCCGCGATGTCTTTACCCAGTACCATAGTCAAAGGTGATGGATTCTGCTCAAACTTAGGGGCGTTGATCACTTCGGATAACCGCACTATTTCACGGTTCTTGTTGGGCAGCTCAAGGCCCACGTATGTTTTACCCGGGATCACTTCCACCACGCGCACGCTGACCGCAGACAACGAACGTGCCAGGTCTTTTGCAAGGCCGGTGATTTTAGCAACTTTAATGCCCGGTGCCAGGTCCAGTTCAAAACGGGTAACCACCGGGCCTGGGTAAACTCCCATCACTTTTGCCTGAATATTGAAATCCAGCAGCTTAGCTTCAACCAGACGAGACACGGCTTCAAGCTCTTCTTCAGAGATTGGGTTTTTTGCTTTATCTGGTCTGTCGAGTAAATCAAGGGACGGCAACGGATCTTTCGGTGGCTCGGCTTCAAGCAACGCCTCGAATTGCTCTTTAGCAGTCGGTGGCGGCTGATAACCCGATGCCGGTTTTTCTTTGGGTTTTAAAGGTCTTGCTGGCGACACCACTTTGGTCTCGGCGGGCGCCGGCGTATCGTCCAATGCGTTTAGTGCCGCAACCGTATCAAAGGCTTCATCATCAACCGCAGAGAAATTAATTTCCTGCTCTAAAATATCGTCCAGTTCATCAAAAACACTCGGCGCGACGTCAATATCGTCGCTATCAAGCGGCGCTTTTTCAGTCTCTTCGGCGTGATTTACCACAGGCTCGTTCTGAGCGCCTGATTTAGTGCCAAACAATCTGTCTTTGAGCTTCTTAGGCTTGCTCTTTTCAAGTTCTGCAGACTCATCTTGTGGCTCCGTGCTCTGCGCGGTGTTTTCTATTGCAGGTATGCTCGCGGTTTCTTCAGTTTGCTGTTCTTCGGGTTTACTAAGAGCCGCTGCGGCGCTCGGGATAGTCTCCGCTATCGCTCTTGGTTCATCTACTTCCTCTGAAGGGATAACCGACGGACTTTCTGTGCGCTGCTTAAGCTTAGCAAAGCACCACTTACAAAACGCCACCACCTTTTCGCCGATATAGTCAACAAACTCAACCCAAGAAACGCCAGTTAACAGCGTTAAACCAGCAAAGAAGAAACACAACAATAAAATGGTGGTGCCGGTAAAGTTAAACGCAGGCATCATGGCACTGGCGACCACATCCCCCACTACCCCACCGGAGGAAAAATTGTAAATATCATCAAAGTTAATGCTGCTGATAGCGCTGGCAGAGGTGATAAACAAAGTACCGCCGATGAGCCTTAATCCCAGCGTGGTGTAATCGAGCTGCAATAATTTGTGTGGTTTTTTAAACAATAAGTAGCCGAATAACTGAATAAACGCTGGCACCAAAAAGGCCAGCCAACCAAAACTGAGCAGCAGAATATCGGCAACCCAGGCACCGGCAGCGCCAGTGATGTTATTGACCTTGATAAATTCGCCCGTTTGCGTCCAGGCGGGATCGGCCGGATCAAAACTGATGAGTGCGCACAGCGTAAAAATTGCCGCCGCCGTACTGATGATCAGGCCAGTCTCCAGCAGGCGCTGAATACCATTTAAGCGCATTATGTAATACCTAAATACTGTTTAGTTAATTCTAACATGACTTTTTGCACACCTTAGCAAGAAATTCCCTAGGGTGCACAAGGTTTTATCACTTCACCTTGCTCACCTTTTACTTCTTCCATAACAACATAGGTACGGCTTTCACTGATACTGGGCAGTTTTAATAATATCTCACCCAGCACGCCTCGATACTCAGACATATCCGTTACCCGGGTTTTTAATAGATAGTCGAAGTTGCCGGATACCAGGTGGCATTCAATAATCTCGTCGTGTTGCTTTACCGCCTGATTAAACCGGTCAAATACGTCGGGCGAATTTTTATTGACCGTAACTTCAACAAACACCAGCAGCCCCTGACCAAGTTTTACCGGGTCTACCACGGCCTTATATCCTTTTATATAGCCTTCACGCTCAAGCTTTTTGACCCGCTCCAGGCAAGGTGTTGCGCTGAGTCCAATCCTTCTGGCTAATTCTACATTAGAAATTCGTCCGTCTTTTTGCAGTTCAACTAAAATCTTTCTATCGGTTCTATCTAACTGAGTATGCATGATCAGTTTTTTATCCTGAATATTTACTTAATGCAGTGTTAATAACTACTGAGTATACCAAAAAAGGTAGGACATACTAGCAAACCATATCTATAATGGTCGAAAATTTTTACCCCGTTCTTAATTGAGGCGAATTGTTATGATTATTGGTGTACCTAAAGAAATAAAAAACCACGAGTACCGTGTTGGTATGGTTCCAGCAAGTGTTCGTGAGCTGATTAATCACGGCCACCAGGTAATAGTAGAAACAAATGCCGGTATCGGTATCGGTTTCACAGATGAAGACTACATTCAGGTAGGTGCTGAGATCCGTGACACGGCAGCACAGGTTTTTGAAGAAGCAGACATGATCGTGAAAGTGAAAGAGCCACAGGCTGTTGAGCGTGCGATGCTTCGTGAAGATCAAATCCTGTTCACTTACCTGCACCTGGCACCTGATCTGCCTCAGACAGAAGACCTGGTTAAGAGCGGCGCAATCTGTATTGCATACGAAACAGTGACTGACGCACGTGGCGGCCTACCTCTGCTTGCACCTATGTCAGAAGTGGCTGGCCGTATGTCTATTCAGGCTGGTGCTCAGGCACTTGAAAAGTCTCGTGAAGGTCGTGGCATGCTACTTGGCGGCGTACCAGGCGTAGAGCCAGCTAAAGTGGTTGTTATCGGTGGTGGTATGGTTGGCCGTAACGCAGCTCAAATGGCGGTTGGTCTGGGTGCTGACGTGACTATCCTTGACCGTAACATCGACGTACTACGTAGCCTGAACGCTCAGTTCGGTAGCCAGGCAAAAGTGATCTACTCAACTGCTGATGCGCTTGAGAAGCACGTACTGGAAGCTGATCTGGTTATCGGTGGTGTACTTATCCCAGGTGCTGCTGCGCCTAAGCTGGTTACTGCAGATCACATCAAAGCAATGAAGCCAGGCGCTGCCATTGTTGACGTTGCTATCGACCAGGGTGGTTGTATTGCCACTTCTAAAGCAACTACACACGCAGAGCCAACTTACATTGTTGACGACGTAGTTCACTACTGTGTTGCTAACATGCCAGGTGCCGTACCACGTACTTCTACATTCGCACTGAACAATGCAACTCTGCCTTACATCATCAAGCTTGCGAACCTGGGTTATAAAGAAGCCCTGCTTGCTGATCAGCACTTCCTGAATGGTCTGAATGTAATGAAAGGTCAGATCACCTGTAAAGAAGTTGCTGAAGGTTTCAACATGGAATATGTTGACGCACGTGCAGCGCTTGCTAACGTATAACAGAGACGTATAGCATTTCAAAAGCCTCGCTCACGCGGGGCTTTTTGCTTTTTACAGCGCCCTGAAACAGAGAGTTGCCTGCACCGTAGATTATTGACTATCTTTTTATAATAGTCAGTTGTACAGGTAGTGTTGCATGGCCATTTCCCTCACACAGCAAGAAAAACTCATTTTAAAAACGGTCAATATCCCTCCGCGCCCTCAGGCGTTATTGCAGTTTTCAGAAGAAGCGAAACAGCCTGAACCCAACATCACAAAAATTTCCGATATACTGCAAAGCGACGTGGCGATTAGTGCGGCCATTTTACAGGTAGTGAATTCTGCTGCATTCAGGCGTTCACGAGAAATCGAGTCTATCGAGCAGGCTGTGATGATACTCGGTCTGAAGCGCCTTATTCCCCTAGTGAAAGCCGTTGCTTTAAAGTCATCCGTTGACTTACCACCAGCGCTCGGCGACTTTTGGGAAACCCAGTCGGAGATTGGACAACATGCGTCCATCATCTGCAACCGAATTAATCGCCCTGCGCTTGCTAACCATGCTTATATGCTCGGTTTGTTTCATGGCGTTGGTATTCCGATTTTATGCCAGCACTTTGACGATTATCAGAGCGTCCTGGATAAAGCACAATCCGATGGCTGGACTGAGGCCAGTCAGTTTGAGTTCGCACAATATCATACCAGCCATGGCACCATAGGCGCTTTACTGGCACAGCAATGGCGACTGCCAAAAATAGTGATTAATGTAATTTATTATCAACATGATGTGGACGGTATTCTCACTTCCGGAGAGCTGGATAGTCTCGGGAACGACTTGTTGTCTATTTTAAAAATTGCCCGTCACAAGACCTATTTATCGACCAACCCGGTAAGCGAGCAAAACCCCGAGTGGCAGGTTATCAAGGATGATGTGATGGATTACCTGGAAATGTCCGATGAAGAGCTAGATGAACTCTGGGGTGAATAAACCCGCTCCGAGCTAGCCAGAGCGGGTTTATAAATAAAGTCGCATTAGGTTATTCTGAGAAAGTTACTTGCGTATCCTGACTCAAAGAAACAGTTTGCGTGGAGTGCAGTGTAAACGTGGTGTCTACAGACTCAGGGTCGTCCAGATGTCCCAGGCACGAATACGCTATCTGATAATCCCCTGCGGGTACAAAGCCTATCTCAAACTGACCCTCCTGATTGATGACAGCCGTTGCCATAGGTCCGCTACCATCTTCACGCACATCCCCAAGCTCTCCCTCGGTCTGGGTATACAAATAAACAACCTGCTTAAACCCACCGACTGCCGGTGCCAGAGCGGCATTATCGGCAATACAGGCTGTTTGTAGATCTGCTGTTACAGTACCTGAAATATCAAATACCAGCGCCTGATTTTCTAGCCTGACGGCAGTTGGCTTTAGATAGACCGTACTACTATTACCTGTTTTAACCAGCGCTTTACCTAAGTCAAACTCAAGGACATAGTCATTTTCACCTTGGTTAACCAGCACTGAGTTGATTTGGATTTCACCCTCACCATCATTGCCTTTACGCTTTACAGCTAGTGCGGCCCTACTTTCATCTTCATAAACGACATGAGAGCGCATCTCGCTTACTTCGCCCTCAACGCCATTGACCACTGTAACGCGCATCCATTCATAGTCGCCGGCGTCAATCTCCGTATCTGCAATCAGTTCAAAAGTGCTGCTGCCCTGGTAGGCCAGCAAGTTCACTTTTTGTGGGTTGCCAGACTCATCCAGTGTTTCAAAACGAGTCGTTGTGCCGGAGGCACCTTTAAGAATAACTTCTTTAAATACCAGGTTAACTTGTGCCACATTATTAACGGCCGCATCCGATACCCCTAATGAAAACGTGGTTTTTTGTTCCGACTGCACATCCGACTGATTATTAGAGTCACTATTGCTATCGCTGCCACCACAGGCAACCAGAAATGCCGAAGCCAATGCCAGACCATATACTTTGTGTAACATACCCAAACCCTTTATTGCTAATTTTACAATTCAATGTAGTCACTTTGTTATGAACGTAACTTTAA
This sequence comes from Pseudoalteromonas rubra, assembly GCF_004212645.1. Lineage (GTDB taxonomy): Bacteria > Pseudomonadota > Gammaproteobacteria > Enterobacterales > Alteromonadaceae > Pseudoalteromonas > Pseudoalteromonas rubra_G. The sequence goes on from NZ_PPUZ01000030.1 coordinate 34,534, forward strand.
TATCTCGACCCTGTTTTAAAGCCAAACCCTTCTTTGGATTTAAATACCTAAATAATTGAAAGTTTCCGTCAATGATTTACCTTTATAGAGGGAAGCAGTTAGGAGATATGCCTGTGAAGTTCAAATTTAAGGTAATAGCCGTTTCAGCCTCAGTGCTCTTTCTGGCCCTGTTACTACTATCACTCAAACAGTACTTTTTACTGAAAGATAATCTACAACAACAAGTCAATGATAGTGTGGGAGAAATCATTCAGGGGATCAGTAATACTGTGACCTCGCAAATGCAAGGAGCCATTGATTTGGCAGTCCTGACCACCGGCCTTGTTGAACAAAGCGACACCTTGCAGGAGGCCCTGCCACTGATCTCACAGCCTAAGCTTAAAGAAACATTTTTATTGATAGGCTACGGCGAAGACGCCACAGGCAAGTATGTGGCCAGTGACCCTGGCTGGGATCCGGGCCCAACCTGGGATCCACGAGTGCGCCCCTGGTTTGCTGGTGCCAAGCAGGCAAATCAGCTCATTGTAACCGCGCCCTATGCCGACTCTGTCACTAAAGAAATCGTGGTGTCGGTGGGCACGCCTGTGAAAAAAGCCGGCCGTTTCCATGGCGCTATCTTTTTTGATGTCAGTCTGGCCAAGCTCGGCAATATGATCAACTCGTTCGAGCTTTTCGATTCCGGCTTTGCTTTTATGGTCAGTAAAGACGGTACCATTATCTCCCACCCCAACACAGAGCTTAATGGCCAGCAGGCAAGCGAATTTTTAGGCCGTACCCAGGTTTCACAAACGGTGCAGGAAGTGAAAATGAACAACCGCACCTATCTGGTCACTTTTAAAGATGTGGATGGACTAGACTGGTATGTTGGTGTGGCACTGGAAAAAGACAAGGTGTTTAGCGCGGTCGACACTATGGCGCAGGACGCGACTTTGTTCTCGATTATCGCTGTTATTGCAGCGGTGGTTGTACTCTCACTGGTGATCAACTTACTACTAAAACCACTTGAGGATATAAACCTTGCTATGGCTAATATCGCGCAGGGCCATGCCGATTTGACCGTACGCCTTGAAGCCTCCAGCGAGCCTGAGTTTGCCTCACTGGCAGAAAACTTTAATCGCTTTACCTCGCGCCTGCAAAATCTGATCGCAGATATTCAGCAACTTGGCCATGAAGTGTTAGAAGATGCCCGACAAACCTCCACCGGTGCAAACCAGGCAACCATGGCCATTGAAGAACAACTGAATGCCCTCAATACGCTGACAACTGCGACGAGTAATATGTCGAGCACAGAGCAGCAAGTGGCGGATACCGCGCAGCAAGCTGCGGATGCCATACAAAATACCGACAACCTTGCCAGTAATGGCGAAACCATAGTGGCTGAGTCGACCGACGCCATCACCGAGCTGTCGGTGCAAATTAAGCGAGCGGTCGATGTGGTGGCCGAGCTGGAAGTGTCTTCTTCAGGAATTGAGCAGATCTTATCTGTGATCAATGGCATTGCCGAGCAAACCAACCTGCTGGCCCTCAACGCTGCCATTGAGGCCGCCCGTGCCGGCGAGTCGGGTCGCGGCTTCGCCGTTGTGGCAGATGAGGTGAGAACCCTGGCGCAACGTACTCAGGAAGCCACCACTGAAATCAAAGCCATGATTGACCAATTGCAAAGCGGCGCGCAAAGTGCCGTTGGGGTGATGAATCAGAGCCAGAGTATTGTGGAAAAGTCGGTCAGCAAAGCCAACGATACTCGCGACGCGCTGGAGTCTATCCGTCAGTCTATCGCCAGTATTGTGGATTTAAATGTCAACATTGCCGATATGATCAGTGAACAAAAGCATGTGGTAGAAGAGGTGAATAATAACGCCTCGCAAATTCGCAACCTGTCTGACACCGTCTTTGATGAAGCTAAGGCCGTTGATCACACCATGCAGTCTCAGGTAGAGAAAATTGCCAAGCAAGAAAATATGTTAGAACAGTTCAGAGTCTAATTTTGCCACAGCATAATACTAGCGAGTGCGGTTAAAACTCGCTAGTATATGGATATAAAGACAGTATCAGTATCATTTCGGCATATGCATAGCGACCTTAAAGAGACATTCGAGCAATATTTCCAGATTGCCGAATCAAACCAAATCAATTTGTACCCGGTAGATGCCAACATGGTACCAAAGAGCCAGGCACAGCTGGAGGCGGCTATTCCACCGCTGTTCAGACTGGCAAATGAAATCAATGAGCTGGACTTAAATGCGCTGCGGCCACTGCGTAACCTGGGCGATATAGCAAGTGACCTGGCCGCCTACCTGCAAGCTCAGTCGCGTAAAATAGACCTGATCATGAGCCATATTCTGGCCACAGAGCAACCTGAAGACGAACTGCTAAGATGCGACAGCTACGGAGGCGGCGGCATTACCGCAACGCTTGAGCAGGACTATGAGATAGGTCAGGATTTCAGAACCAAGGTTTTTTTGCAGCACGAAGCCAGTGCCATATTTTGTTATGCGCAGGTCATAGACAAAGAAACCGTGGATATGGGCTTTCGCTACACTCTGGCTTTTACTCAGATCCGAGATAACGATCAGGAACTGCTGGTCAGAGCCAGTTTACACGCCCAAACCCGGCAGCTAAAAAAGCGTCAGTCGCCTGACGAAAACGAACAAAATAGCTGACAGCCAAGCTGTCAGTGCTAAACTAGTCGTCTACTAATTTTGATTGATAACACCATGAGTTTTACACTTTTACCTGAGTGGGCGCCGCAAGATGCGGTAATGCTCACCTGGCCACATCAAGATACCGACTGGGCAGATATTTTACCCCAGGTTGAACCCGTTTATATCGCTTTATGTCAGCACATCTCTCAGGTTGAGAAAGTGGTTATTGTGGCGCACAACAGCGAGCTCAGAGTACACATTACTGAAGCGCTGATTGCAGCGGACGTCGACATGACGCAAATTGTGTTTGTGGATGCGCCCTGCAATGACACCTGGGCCCGCGATCATGGTCCACTCACCACGCGCGATGCATCGGGTCAGCTGTCTGTAAAAGACTTCACCTTCAATGGCTGGGGCAATAAGTTTGCCGCCGAGCTTGATAATCAAATTAACGCGCAGCTTCAGGCTCAAGTCATCAACCCTGCAAACCACTATGAGCGCATCGAGCTGGTACTTGAAGGCGGCGGTATTGAAATTGACGAAGCAGGTACCCTGTTAACCACCTCTGAATGTTTGCTCAATCCAAACCGTAATCCGCACCTGAGCAAAACCGACCTTGAGCAGGAGCTAGCTAACACACTGGGTGCAAAACAGTTCCTGTGGGTCGACCACGGGTTTTTGGCAGGGGACGATACCGACAGCCATATTGATACGCTGGTGCGCTTTGCACCCAATGATACTTTGGTGTATGTCAGCTGTGATGACCCGCAGGATGAGCATTATGCGGCTCTGAGCGCCATGGAAACGCAACTTAAGTCGTTCCGTACCCCGCAAGGAAAACCTTACAACCTGGTTGCCCTGCCCTGGCCCAAAGCGGTCTTTAACGATGAAGGCGACCGTTTGCCGGCCACCTATGCAAATTATCTGATCATCAATGACACCGTTTTGATGCCGTTATATGGCGATGACAACGACGCCCAAGCGCTAACTCAATTGCAAAGCGCTCACCCGGAACGTACCGTGATTGGCATTGACTGCCTGCCTATTATTCATCAGTTTGGCAGCCTGCACTGTATTACCATGCAGCTACCCGCCGGATTTTTAAAACAGGACTAAATTTTAATGAGCAACAACACGTTAAAAGTCGCACTGGTTCAGCACAGCAATAGTGCAGATCTACAAAACAACCTGGACAAGTCCATTGCGGGGATCCGCGATGCGGCGGCCCAGGGCGCTAAACTTGTGGTATTGCAGGAGCTTCATCGCAGCCTGTATTTTTGCCAGACCGAGGACACCGACCTTTTTGACCTGGCAGAAACCATTCCAGGCCCAAGTACAGACCTATTTTGCCAGCTTGCCAAAGAGCTGAACCTAGTGATCGTTGCCTCGCTTTTCGAAAAGCGCGCAACCGGCTTGTATCACAACACGGCGGTCGTGTTTGAAGCCGACGGCAGCATTGCCGGTAAATATCGTAAAATGCACATTCCCGACGACCCCGGCTTTTATGAAAAGTTCTACTTTACACCGGGTGACATGGGCTTTACCCCAATTCAAACCTCAGTCGGTAAACTAGGTGTACTGGTATGCTGGGATCAATGGTTCCCCGAAGGCGCACGCTTAATGGCGATGGCCGGTGCTGACATGTTGATCTACCCCACCGCTATTGGCTGGGATCCGCGCGATGATAAAGACGAGCAAATTCGTCAGCGCGACGCCTGGATGATCGCACAGCGCGCCCACGCCGTATCTAATGGCCTGCCAGTATTAAGTGTCAACCGCGTTGGTCACGAAACTGACCCTAGCGCCCAAAGCGAGGGGATCCAATTCTGGGGTAACTCTTTTGTTGCCGGGCCTCAGGGTGAACTACTGGCACACGCCAGCGAGTCTGAAGAGCAGCTTCTGGTGGTTGAACTGGACCAAAGCCGCAGCGAGTCGGTACGACGCATCTGGCCGTACCTGAGAGATCGTCGCATCGACCACTATCAGGATCTTTGCAAAATCTATCGGGACTAAATCATCCCATCAAACGGCCTAGACATATAGTCAGGCCGTTCTGTTTTATCATCGCAGAAGCGTATTGAATAAAACACAGTGTAATAAAAACAACGTGCAGTAACAGGAGTATATGAATGGCAACAGCGCAGTGGAGCAAACTTCCCTGGGTCAAATCACAAAAGGATAAAATCCATTGGGGCCAGCTGGTTGGTAGCAGCATGTCCATTGCCATCAGCGAGGGCGTCAGGCAACATGATGCACTGGTCGTGGTCGTTACCCCCGACACGCCAAGTGCGCTACGCCTGGAGACTGAGCTGGGTTATTTGCTGGGCGAAGACAAAGTCCATGTTTTTCCCGACTGGGAAACCTTACCTTACGATCATTTTTCGCCGCACCAGGACATTATCTCGCAGCGTCTTGCCAGTCTGAACTCTTTGCGCCAACAACATCAGGGCGTCTTACTGCTGCCCGTGTCGACCTTAATGTTGCGAACCGCACCGCCAGAGTTTATTTACGGCAACGCCCTGCAATTCAAAGTAGGCGATTCGCTGGATGCACAAAAGCTCAAAGAAACACTGGCACAGGCCGGTTATCGCAATGTGCAGCAGGTGATGGAGCATGGCGAATTTGCCGTGCGCGGTTCTATCATAGACTTGTTCCCGATGGGCAGCACCACGCCATTCAGACTCGACTTTTTCGATGATGAACTCGACAGTATTCGCCTGTTTGATATTGAAACCCAACGCTCCAGCGAGCAGATCAAATCAATCGACCTGTTACCGGCCCATGAATTTCCCACCAATGACGAAGACATAGAGCGATTTCGGATTGCGTATCGTGAGACCTTTGGCGCGAGCAGCGAACAGGATTCCATTTATATGCAGGTTACCCGGGGCAACTGGCCGGCGGGTATCGAATACTATCTGCCGTTGTTTTATGAGCAAGTTGCCACGATTTTTGACTATCTGCCAGAGCAAGCGGTGTTTATGCATCTGGGTGATATTGAGCAGGCCGCCTCGGAGTTCTGGCTCGATGTTAACAAACGCTATGAAAGCCGTCGAGTTGACCCGCTTCGCCCTCTGCTGGAACCGGTGCGCCTGTATCAAAACGTCGAAACCCTGTTTGAGGGCTTTGCACGTTATCCCAGAATTCGCCTGAGTGAAGCAAGCTTAGGCACCAAAGCCGGTCATACTAACCTCAGCGCCAGTTTGGTAAGCGATGTTCGCGTAGACCATAAACAGGCCGACCCTTACAAGCCCCTGCTGGATTACATTGCCACCCAGAAGAAGAACAAAGGCCGGGTGCTGTTCAGCGTGGAATCGGATGGTCGTCGCGAATCCCTGATGACCTTGCTCAAGCCAAGCGGCCTGAAACTCAAAGAATTCGACAGCTTTAACGACTTTGTCGCTGCACGCAACGATGTAGGCCTGATCGTCAGCCCGCTGGAGCGCTCGGTACTGCTTGATGGTGACAAGCCACTGAGCATACTCACAGAACAAGAGCTGCTGGGCATTAAGGTGTCGCAGCGCCGTCGTCGTAAGCATAAATACGATCAGGGTCAGGATGCCCTCATTCGCAATCTGGCCGAACTTAAAGAAGGTCAGCCGATTGTGCACCTGGACCATGGTGTTGGGCGTTACCTTGGCCTGCAAACCATCGACGCCGCTGGTGTTGCTACTGAGTTTGTCACCATCATCTATGCCAACGACGCCAAATTATATGTGCCGGTATCGGCGCTGCATATGCTAAGCCGCTATTCCGGTGGTGAAGAGGCTTCGGCGCCGCTGCATAAGCTCGGCTCTGATGTATGGGAAAAAGCCAAGCGCCGCGCGGCCGAAAAAGTCCGTGATGTTGCCGCTGAACTGTTGGACATTTACGCAAAGCGCCAGAGCAAACCCGGCCATTTATTTAAGCTCGACGGTCAGGCCTATCGGGAATTCAGCGATACCTTCCCGTTTGAAGAAACCGACGACCAACGCAACGCCATTGATGCGGTACTGGGTGATATGCAAACCCCGCTGGCAATGGATCGGCTAGTGTGTGGCGACGTTGGCTTTGGTAAAACCGAAGTGGCAATGCGCGCCGCATTTGTGGCCATTAACGACAACAAACAAGTCGCCGTGCTGGTCCCCACCACTTTGCTGGCGCAGCAACACTATGAAAACTTCCGCGACCGCTTTGCCTCTTTACCTATTGAGGTGGGCGTATTGTCTCGCTTTAACAGCACCAAAGAGCAAAAAGACACCCTGGACAAACTCGAAAACGGCCAGCTCGATATTGTCATTGGTACGCACAAGCTGTTGCAACAGAGCATCAAGTATAAAGACTTAGGCCTACTAATTGTCGACGAAGAACACCGTTTTGGGGTAAGACAAAAAGAGAAAATCAAACAACTGCGCGCGGATGTAGACATACTCACCCTCACCGCAACGCCGATTCCCAGAACCCTGAATATGGCCATGAGCGGCATGCGCGACCTGTCTATCATTGCTACGCCACCAGCAAAACGCCTGGCGGTTAAAACCTTTGTGCAGGAGCGCAACGATGACGTTATTCGCGAAGCCATTCTGCGGGAGATCAAGCGTGGTGGTCAGGTGTACTTCCTGCACAACAATGTCGAGACCATAGATAAAACCGCAGCCGACATTGCCGCACTGGTGCCCGAAGCCAGCATTGCCATCGCCCACGGCCAGATGCGTGAAAAAGAGCTTGAGCAACTGATGAGTGACTTTTATCACCAGAAGCACAATGTGCTGGTGTGTACCACCATCATAGAAACCGGGATCGATATCCCGTCTGCCAATACCATCATCATGGACCGCGCAGACAAGCTGGGCCTTGCGCAAATGCACCAGTTACGTGGCCGGGTTGGCCGTAGCCACCATCAGGCGTATGCCTACCTGCTCACCCGTAACAGCCAGACACTGACCAAAGATGCAGTAAAACGCCTGCAGGCCATAGAATCACTTGAAGATCTGGGTGCCGGCTTTGCCCTGGCCACCCACGACTTAGAGATCCGGGGCGCTGGTGAATTGCTCGGTGATGAGCAAAGCGGCCAGATCCAGACGGTGGGCTTTACCCTGTACATGGAAATGCTGGAACAGGCCGTTCAGGCACTCAAAGAGGGCAAAGAGCCGACCCTTGAGAACCTGTTACAACAGCAAAGCGATGTGGACCTGAAGATCCCCGCCCTGCTCCCCGATGACTATATCCATGACGTAAATATGCGCCTGAGCATGTACAAGCGCATTGCCAGCGCCAATGATGAGGAAGCACTGGACGAGCTAAAAGTTGAGCTTATCGACCGCTTCGGCCTGTTGCCGGATGCAGCGAAAAACCTCTTTAGTATCCAACTTTTGAAATCAAAAGCGGCTAAACTGGGGATCACCAAAGTAGAAGCCAACCAAAAAGGCGGCTACTTTGAATTCAGCGCCAGCACTACGGTTAACCCGACATTCATCATTGCTCTGATACAAAGCAACCCGGCTGTGTACCGCATGGAAGGTGCCAGTAAGTTACGCTTTAATATCGAAGAGAAAAATGGTCAGGAACGCTTAAAACTGGTAAATGCAATGATAGACGACTTTCAGAAAAAGGCGGTGGCATGATAAGGACGGCCCTTTCACTGACCATACTGAGCACAGCTATGCTTGCCTCTGCACCTGCCAGCGCAAAACGCTGGTTTGAAGTAGAGCTAATCGCCTTTGCTCAAAAGGACAACGAGCAGCTGCGCGAAGACTTTACGATAGAAAACCCCGAGCTGGATTTAAACCGAACGCTGGATCTGCTCACAAAAGGCTATAACAGTGCTGGCCAGCAGGCTTGCCTGAATGGCGACAGCCGTTTTGATACGCGCCCGGTTACCAGTCGCTTTGTTCAGCAGGATGCCTCCTGGCACTGTGGTGATGGCGCAGACTATATGGAAAAATTCCAGCAACTCCCGCTGACGCCCTATGCTGAGCCGCAAGAGCATATGCAAAGCATCTATTTGCTCAATGAAGAACAGCTTAGGTTTGATAAGGTGCTCAACCAGTTAAAAAGAAAAGGACTTGAGCCTATTTTGCATACCGGTTGGCGCTTTCCAGAACAAAGTAAAAAGCGCGCGCCAAACATACTGGTTTACGGCGGACAAAAGTTCGAGCAACCCGCCAGCTATGTAGCCCGCCTGGATGCACCCGATAATGGCTTTATCAGCCTGCTGGGTCAGCCAGAACCACGTGCGGTAAAAGAACAAGACCCTGCACAATGGGAGCTGCAAGGCTGGATGAAGATCCACGTGCGGCATTATTTATACGTCACCAGTAACTTTGACTATCATTACAAAAGTGATGAGGGCAACTTAGAAAGCGCCAGAATGTCTCAGTTTACCCGGGTATACAGCGGCGACATCCATTATTTAGATCATCCCAAAATGGGGATCATCTTCCAAATCAGAAAATACAGACACTGACGGAAACTACTATGAAAAAAATTTTAACCCTGACTTTGCTCCTCGGCCTGGCCGCCTGCTCTAAAGTAAGCATGGAAAACTACGACAAAATCGAAGTAGGCATGGACAAGACTGAACTTGAGCAGCTCCTTGGCTCGGCAGATCAGTGTGAAGAGAAAACCCTGCACACCAACTGCACCTGGGGAAACGACAGCAAACACATTAAAGTAACGCTGGTATCGGATAAGGTTACCCTGTATAGCAAAAAAGGGCTGGAGTAAGCATTACTCGTTAATTAATACGCATTTGAGATACCCGGCTGCATAGCCGGGTATTTTTTATAGCTACACAGGCAATTGACTCGTATGCAGCTCAAAAACGCATAGTCGCCCGCAACTGATTTGCATAAAACCGCACCCCAGTAATAAACGCTGGCAGCCAGCATTCTCCTCTGAAACCTTGCCAACAACCCGGGAAACCTCGCAATCGGGAGCCAGTTGTTCCAGCGCATTCAAAGCCGCGCTGAGTGCCTCAGAGGCCAGGCCTTGGCGCCAAAACCGGGGAGCAAGCTCAATGCCGAGGTAAATGTGCTTTGTGTCTATGTCGTAATCGTACAACCCGAGCGTACCAATAAACTCATTGTCGTATTCTATGGCAAAGCGCCCGCCTCGCCCTTCGTAGAATTCCTCAAGATCGGCCTGCAACATCGCCCTGACTTCTGGCTGCGTCAACTTATCGCCATAATCATTGTACTGGCTTACCAAGGAGTCGTTTAGCAGCGCCACCAGCGCCGATACATCACGATAATTCACGGGCCTTAACAGCAATCTGGGGGTTTTAATTTGCATCGGGTTCCATCATCCAAAAGCTTATACCAATTTGCTTAATTAAGTGTT